>CAZVCO010000020.1:20925-23154 GCA_964625795.1 uncultured Verrucomicrobiota bacterium
TAAAAGATACGCGTTGAATCCGCATCTGCCGATCCAAGCCCCAAGCCTAATGCTGACTCTTCATCTCCCATCTCCTATCTCCCCTCTCCCCTCACACCTCTCCCCCTTCCCAGGATGAGCACGTCGTCCGAGGTTCTCATTGTCGGCGCTGGATTTTCCGGAGCTGTAGTGGCCCGGGAGCTGGCCGAGGCCGGGATCTCCTGTCAGGTGATCGACCTCCGCCCGCATGTGGCCGGAAACTGTCACACTGCCCGTGATCCCGCCACCGGTATCCTGCTGCACGAATACGGACCCCATATTTTCAATACCGACAAGAAACACGTGTGGGACTACGTAAACCGCTTTGCCGACTTCGGTCCCTTTATCAACCGGGTCAAAGCCGTAACCCGCCGGGGCGTGTTCAGTCTGCCGGTCAATCTGTTGACCCTGAATCAGTTTTTCGGGAAAACGCTGTCTCCGCAGGAGGCAAAAGGTTTTCTGGCGGAACAGGGCGACCCCACGATCGGGGAACCCGCCAATTTTGAAGAGGCGGCCCTCAAACATCTGGGGAAGGATCTCTATGAGACCTTTTTCCGGGGATATACCCTGAAACAGTGGGAGACGGACCCCAGAGAAATCCCGGCCTCGGTCTTCTCCCGTCTGCCCATCCGCTTCACCTACGACGATAACTATTATGAAGTGCCCTATCAGGGCATTCCACGGCAGGGATACTCCGCATTGGTGGAGGCCATTCTCGACCACGACCGCATCCGGGTCGATCTCGGAACCGCCTTCAGTCACGACAGAATACCGGAATACCGGAAAGTGGTATTCACCGGACCTATCGATGCTTTTTTTGATCACAGTGAGGGGCACTTGGGATATCGAACGGTGTATTGGGACCGGGAAACCCTGGAAGGGGATGCCCAGGGCAATGCAGTGATCAATTATCCCGACCTGTCGGTTCCCTGGATCCGCAAAATCGAACACAAACATCTGGCGCCCTGGGAATCCCATGACCGGACGGTTCTCTTCACCGAGTTCAGCAAAGAGACCGCAGCCGGGGACATTCCCTACTATCCCAAGCGACTGGCGCAGGACAAGGAACGCCTTGCCCGCTATCAGGCCCTGGCGGATCAACAGGCGTCGGTTCTCTTTCTCGGGCGGCTGGGAACCTACCGTTATCTGGATATGGACGACACCATCGCAGAGGCGATGGAGGCCGGCAAACGGCTGGCTGGAGACGTGAGGGCGTAGCCCCGGATCTTCCGTATGTTCTTACCCGCTGAGACGCTGTCTTTTATCATTTTACGCTTCAGTGCAGCGACCGCCTTCACTTCGCGGTACAGCTCATCCGACAGTTCCAGAGTGGTGTTCAATTTCCCAGGTTTCCATAAAGCATATATTTGCAAGATTCGACCGTATCCGTTGCCGGTGAAAACGTTAGAGTACACATCCGTCTGACCGTTGAGGCTGACTTGGAACCTGTCCGGTTTTAGAGGGCACGCCAACGGAAGTATGGCGGAATAACCGGTGCGCTCAATGGATTTGGAGAAGAGCGGTAACTCAGTCACAGCGATCTGTGACGGACCGAGGCGCCTGAACTGTCGGAACCGTCTAACAAAACCGGCCAATACGGAGCGTCATTCAATCGGAAGCTGGACAGGTGACCAATCCACCCAGGTTGCCGAAACGATGAATGCATTCAGCAATAAATGTACTGGTAAATTCAATTCTCACCATTCACCATAGACTGGACGATTGATATCCTATTGATGAACAACCGGTTATCATATCATATATGAACCAATAAATTTATCCGTAAATTTACTGTCGGATAATATAATGTATGGAAATGAATCTGACTGAAAGAAAAGCGCTCAACACATGGATCCTCCATGCCATTGCGTTCGGACTACTGACCCTGAGTGTCTTTCCGAGATTAATCCTGCTCCCCATTTCTTACCGACATGATGGGATACTGGTATCTACGATGACATGCCTTCTCGCCGCTCTGATCTTTTCACTTGTCACTATTAAAAGAAAAATGAACATAGTGGGTATAGTTTTCACATGCTCTTCGCTTTACTTGCTATACATGAACACAGGCCTTCTAATCGCAAATCAATTGAAGCCATAACAAGGCAGTTGTGGACAACTCCGTTCGTGCCTCACTCCGTGCCACACTTCGACGTTCTGCAAAAATACCATGTGAAATTCGATTACGATAACGACCACGATAGCGATGTC
>CAZVCO010000021.1:0-3891 GCA_964625795.1 uncultured Verrucomicrobiota bacterium
GATGCCGGATTGTCCTTATAATTCGTGTAAATCAATCCATCTTTATAATTCTCAGGCGAAACAGCCGTCCACCAACTCCATGCCGATGCATTCAGATAAACCAGATCGTGGTGAATGACGCGCGCCACATTCAGCGCCGTTTCCATTTTCAAGTCACGACCATTACCGCCTTCACCTTCAGGCCCGTCGAGGATGCAGTATTCCGTCGCCCAATATTTCCAGCCAAGATCAAAGTGCTCGGTAAAATACGGCCGCGCTGCTGCGCGATGTTCCACAAGCTGGCCGGTCAATCGATCCGACCAGTACGAATGCCCGCCAAAATGTTTGCCAATTTTGTCCGAGATCTCTGGATTGCCGATCAGGAGGTCCGCCTTCCCGGCCGTATATGGGAAGGCTGTGACATCTGGATGCATCCGGCCCGATACGGGGAATGGCTGTGGGCACAGGGTGACCGGGATGCGGCGCTGAAGATGCACCCATATCTTGGAGATGCCCCTTCACCCGGAAGTCCTTTTGAGATTGAATTCGGCCAGGATCTCCGTTGCGTGGGAGCTGAGCCGATGCCGGCGGAGGTAAGCCCGGGTCAGACGTTGAATCTGACCACCTATTGGCAGGTGCCGGAGGAGGATTGGGCTGAACTGCGCAATCTTGCGGTGTTCGCCCACTGGCGGTCTGATGGGGAAATGTTCCCCTCGGACGGGGCGTTGCTGCAGGATATTCCGGACGCATTTCTTGAAGTGCCGCCCGATCACCGCACCTTTCCCATGACCGTACAGTTCCGGGTGCCGGAGGAGGTCGTGGACGGTCAGTACCGGCTCTGGATCGGGGTATATCGTCCCGCCACCGGAATACGCAGGAGCGTCCGCACGGACCTCTTATCAAAAAAGAATGCCGTTCAACTGCCTTTACAGTTGAACATCATGCCTGCATCGGCTCTCTAAGTCGGTTGAGCCTTTATTTCCTCTTCAATCCTCCTTTTTATGACATCTTCCGTTTCCGAACCCACAGTACAGACCTCCGGGCTGGCTCACGCTCCTCTGCTGCGCAACCTGATGTTGTCGGCTGCCTTTTCAGTGTTGGTACTCTCTCTTTTATTCGGACTGATTGTCAAAGGCGGGGGTGAAGTGGGGCCGGCGCTTCTGCTGGAGGCCTTTCAGTCACTCAGCGCGGTGTGGGTGCTGGCCTATGCGGTGTCCGAATTTGTCCAGGCCGGTTTCCGGGCGGCCCGGTATCGACTTTTATTGCAGGTTGGTGGAAAAGGGGAGGTGCCGCCGATGCGGCATCTCTATCTGGTGACGCTTGCCCGCAACATGTTGGTGGACCTGCTGCCCGGACGGGCGGGAGAGCTGGGCTATGTGGCCCTGCTGAAGCGCGGCTACCGGGTGGAGGTGGAGAATGGATTCTCCTCACTGGCCATCAGTATTCTTCTGGATGTGGTGGCCCTGGCCGCGGTGGTGTTTCTGGCCATGGCGCCGATGCTGATCGGATTGTTGGGGGCCGGGTCTTATGCCGCGGCCGCGGCGGGGATCTGTATCCTCCTGGCCGTGGCGTGGTGGGGGTGGTTCACGTTTTTCCCCCGCTTCATCCGTCATCCGCTTTATCTGCGTCTGACCGGTGCCTGGCCTTGGCTCCGGAAGCCCTCCAATTTTCTGGAGCGTCTGGCTGACACGATCGAGGCCACCCGCAACGCCAACTGCTGGGGGCGCATGCTGGCCTGGTCAGGGCTGGTGCGGGTGGGAAAGTACACCGGATTGTACCTGCTGTTTCAATCGGTGACCCGCGCTATGTGGCCCGAGTTGGCGGAACTGTCACCCTGGGCCATTCTGCTGACGCTGATTCTGGCCGAGGGTGCGGCGGCCCTGCCATTGCCCGCGTTCATGAGTTTTGGTCCATATGAAGCCGGTGGCACGGCGGCGCTGGTGCTTATGGGCTTTGAAGCGTCGCAGGCGGCCTTGACCCTGCTGGTGGTTCATGTGGTCAGTCAGGCGGTGGGATATCTCATCGGCGGAACGGCACTGATCCTGTACCTTTATCTGGCCCCGCACCGGATGGATCATGAACCGGTCCGTTCACCGGCGTCCGCGATTCCCCGGCGCCATCCCCTGCGGGCCTGGCTGTTTCCGGTGACCATGTCGGTGCTGGCCGTGCTGGTGGCGGGATGGACGTACCGCGCCTCCACTAAACTGGGGGCCTGGACGGCTCCGGAGGCAGGAGTGGCACTGGACATGCCGGACGAGGCCAGGCAGCGTCTGCTTAAGGCGGTTGGCGAGGATGAGGGCTTTCTGGTCTGGAGTTCCAACCGTCATGGGAACCATGACATCCTCCGTCTCAGCCTGCCCGGGTTGAGACTGGAACGGCTTACCGACCATCCTCATACGGAGACCTATCCGCGCATCAGTCCCGACGGACGGCATCTGGTGTTCTGCCGCTCCCGTCAGCCGTGGGTCTCCCAGCGGAACCCTCGGGAATGGGATCTGATCCTGATGGATCTCGAGACCGGAGAGGAGCGGATGCTGACCGAGTTCGGATATCAGCCGGCCTGGACGCAGGAGGGTGGGGAGGTGATTTTTGTCCGTCAGGGCCGCCAGCTGGTGCGGCATCGGCTTTCCGACGGCCGGGAGGAGGTGCTTTTTGAAAGTGGAAAGAACGGTCTGCCGGAAGGACTGGAATTTCAGACTCCGGATCCAGGAACGGACGGATCTCCCATGGCCGTGACCCTGCGCGGCTCACGTCGGGCCGCAGTTCTGCTGGAGGCCGGCCGACCTCCGGAGCGGGTGATCAGTTCGGCGGGGTGTCAGCTCAGCTGGTCACCTGACGGTTCGTTCTTGTACTGGACCGACCATGGCGGGCCTTCCGGCCTGCAGTTTTTCCGATCGGGTCCCCCTGCGGAATCTCCCGGGGTCTGGCTGGATATTCCAGGGCAATACAGCCATCAGTATTTCCCCCGGCTGAATGCCAGCGGGGATATTCTGGTGATGGCGGCCAGTACTGGAGGGCACGAACACGACACGGCCGATTATGAGATTCATCTCTGGCGGGTGGGGGAGGCGGACACCCGTACCGCCCGGGTGACCTTTCATTCCGGAAATGACGGTTGGCCGGATGTCTATCTGCGCCCTGACGACAGATAAGGTCTCATGAAAACCACATGAAGGTAGATTTGACTTTTCCCCTTCTCACCCCAGAAATGTTGCGTGTCTGATACGTCTTTACAACGAAGTGTAGGCCTGCCGGGAGCCCTGATGCTGGGGCTGGGATCTATGGTGGGCACCGGGGTGTTTGTCAGTATAGGACTGGGAGCCGGAGTGGCCGGGCCGGCCATTCTGCCCGCGATCCTGGTAGCGGCATTGGTGGCGCTGTGTAACGGCATGTCCAGTGCACAGCTGGCCGCTGCCCACCCGGTCAGCGGCGGCACCTACGAATACGGGTACCGGTTTCTCAAGCCCTGGCTGGGGTTCGCGGCCGGCTGGATGTTTCTTTGTGCCAAGTCGGCCTCGGCCGCCACTGCCGCCCTTGGCTTCTCCGGATACCTTCTGCATCTGACCGGCTTCGGGGATTTGGTGGATCAGCGGATTCCGGCCCTGTTGCTGCTGGGAGTATTGAGTGGTCTGGTGGCCTCAGGGCTCCGGCGTACTGCCAGGTGGAATAGCGTAATCGTCGGGATGACTCTGTTGTCTCTGGTGATCTTTGTGGGCACTGCCCTGCAGGAGAATTTCCTGATGTCGAACCTCCGGCTCTCCTCTGCGGATCTGATGAGTTCCGGTTTTCTGGAGGCCTGTGCGCTGATGTTTGTGGCATACACAGGTTATGGCCGTATCGCCACGATGGGGGAGGAGGTGAAGGATCCCCGGCGGACGATTCCGAAAGCCATTTTCGTCATCATGGTGATCA
>CAZVCO010000021.1:3901-6457 GCA_964625795.1 uncultured Verrucomicrobiota bacterium
TATTCTATATTGGGCGGTGGCGGTGGCCGCAGTGGGAGCGGTGGGAAGCGAGGTGCTGGGAGATATGACCCTCTCCACTGCTGCTCCGCTCGAAATGGTGCTGCAGGAGCTGAACCGGCCCTGGATGGCCGGGGTGGTCGCGGTCGGCGCGCTCACTGCGATGATCGGTGTGATTCTGAATCTGGTGCTGGGTCTTTCGCGCGTGTTGCTGGCCATGGGGCGCCGGAGGGATATGCCCGCCACGTTTGCCGTGGTGAAAAACGGCAGTCCGGTGCCCGCCGTGGTCGGCGTAAGCCTGATCATCGGACTCATCATCCTCTCGGGGTCGGTGCGGCTCTCCTGGTCCTTCAGTGCGTTCACGGTGCTCACCTATTATGCTCTGACCAACCTGGCCGCTCTGCGTCTGCCACAGCGTCACCGGCTCTATCCGCGGGTGTTTTCCTACGGCGGGCTGGCGGCCTGCGTCTTTCTGGCCTTTCAGGTGTCGGTCCCGGTTTGGACAACCGGTTTGGCCCTGCTGGCTCTGGGCCTTTCCTGGCATGTTTTTTCCGTTTCGCTGCGGAGGCCGGAATGAAGGTGCTTCTGCTTTTGGTTTGTCTGGGGTCGATCCTGTCGGCCTCCGAGCTCGTTACGCTGCCGGACGCAGAGCTGGTGCATACGCACTGGGCCGATGGGGACAGCTTCCGGGTGCGGTTTCCCGACGGAGAGGAGTTGACCCTCCGGCTGTACGGAGCCGATTGTCTGGAGTGGCATATCTCCTCTGAGTCGGTTGCCCGCCGGCTTAGGTCACAGCGGAGGTATTTCGGGATTGCCGGATACGGGAAGGACCCGGCGGCTTCCATTGAGCTGGCCAAATCACTGGGTGAGGCCGCCGCACTCACCGTCCGTTCGCTGCTGGCGGAACCCTTCACGGTGATGACGGCACATGCCGATGGACGCGGGGACGAACGGTTTAAGCGGGTGTATGCCTTTGTCAGGACCTCGGAAGGCAAAGATCTGGCCACGCAACTGGTTTCAATGGGGCTGGCCAGGGCTTATGGAATTACCCGCTCCACGCCGGATGGGAGAAGCCGGGATGAATACCGCGAGGCGTTGCAGGACGCAGAGCTGGTGGCGGCCAGGGCCGGCAGAGGCATTTGGAAATATACCGACTGGGACTCGTTGGAGGCGGAGCGGGATGAGCAGCGCCTGGAGGATAGGGAAGATCAGTTGGCGATGGGATCGGCGCCGCCCACCCGTTCTGTTGATTTGAACACGGCCACCCGGGCCGAGCTGATGGCCATTCCCGGGGTGGGAAGGGTCACGTCGGCCGCCATCATGGAGGCCCGTCCGTTCACCTCGGTGGAGGAACTGACCGGGTTGCGGGGCATCGGCCCCGCAACCATGGAAAACCTCCGGCCCTGGGTGTCGGTGCAGGCCGAATAGCCGCGTATTCGGATCAGGTTTCCTCGGAAAAGCGTCGTTTGAAATAGTTTCAGTCCCCGCTTTTCAAATCACAGGATCGTATTAGGGTATAGCCTTCTGAAACGAACGGAGAAAAGGAACGGTTTTCATGCCCTGGATACAAGCAGCAACAGAGAGTGACTTTGAAGGTACTGACCGGAAATTCTGTGAAATTTCCGATGAAATTCAGGTGGCTCTTTTTCAGCACGAGGATGGTAATTATTACGCGGTGGAGGTTTGGTGCAGTCATCAGCGGGTGTCCTTGATGAACGGGGATCTGGAGGAATACGAACTGATGTGCCCATTACACGGGGCCTGTTTTGATGTCCGCACTGGAGAGCACCTCAGTCTTCCTGCGGTGAAACCCATTGCCTCTTATCCGGTACGGGTGGAGGATGGATCGATTTACATCGAAGTTCAGGAGAACGCCGAATCCTCCGCATGAACTCCTTTACCGAAAAGGAAGTTGACCGGATTCGCAGTGACTTCCCGGTATTGAACCGGAAGGTGCATGGCGGCACAAAGCTGGTGTATCTGGATAACGCCGCAACCTCGCAGAAGCCGTCGTCGGTGATTGACTGTGAGTCCCGTTATTATGAGACGATGAACGCCAATGTTCACCGGGGAATGCATGCTCTGGCCGAGGAGGCCACGGCCGCTTACGAAGACACCCGGCGGAAGTTGGCGAATTTTTTCAATGCGCCGGATCCGCGCGGGGTGATTTTCACCCGCGGGACCACTGAGGCCATTAATCTCGTGGCGCAGAGCTGGTGTGCTCAACATCTGAAATCCGGAGATGAGATCCTGATCACGGTGATGGAGCATCATTCCAACATTGTACCCTGGCAGCTTGCCGCCCAGCGCGCGGGAGCCGTGGTCCGGGCGGTGCCGCTGACCTCCACCGGAGAGCTGGACCTCAATGCGCTCGATGTCCTGTTGTCAGAGAAGACCCGGCTGCTTGCGTTTACCCATGTCAGTAATGCGCTGGGCACTGTGAATCCGGCCAAAGACATCATTGCGAAGGCCAAGGCGGTTGGGGCGGCGGTTCTGTTGGACGGAGCTCAGAGTGCGCCGCATATGCCGGTGGACCTGGCGGCACTGGGTTGTGACTTT
>CAZVCO010000021.1:6467-22567 GCA_964625795.1 uncultured Verrucomicrobiota bacterium
GTGTGCCGCCCATAAGATGTGTGGGCCCACCGGGATCGGTGCGCTGATTTCCACTCCGGAGCTGCTCGACGGGATGGAGCCGTTTCTGGGAGGAGGGGAAATGATCGACCGGGTGACGATTGAACACTCCACCTGGGCGGATCTTCCTTATAAATTTGAGGCGGGAACTCCACACATTGCGGGTGCTGTTGCCTGGGGGGAGGCGCTGACCTATCTCGAGAAACTGGGGCTGGACCGCATTGAGGCCCGGCTGAAAGAGTTGACCGACGATGCGGCAGAACGTCTTGAGGCGGAGGAGGGTGTAACGCTGACCGCGACCCCTTCCGAACGTGGTGCTGCTGTGTCTTTCTGGCTGGATGGCATCCACCCGCACGATGTGGCCCAGATCGTGGATCAGTCCGGGGTGGCGATCCGGGCCGGACATGTCTGTTGTCAGCCACTGATGGATCATTTGGGGCATCCTGCGATCAACCGCGCCAGTTATGCCTTTTACAATACGGAAGAGGAGACCACCCGTTTGGTGGAGGCCCTCCGCACCACCCGGAAGATCTTCCGGATCGACTGAGGACACTCCTGCAAAAATACCGGGCCGGTGTTCGGAAGAGAAGACTCTGCATGCCTTACCCTATAGGTTGGGAAAAATTTTAAGTATTCTTTCAGAATCAAAGATTGACCCCTCTATCTTCGGTGCATTAGGGTCTTTATTCTTGTGAGACATATTCGACCCCAACCCCCGAGGACATTTATGGTCAGAACTCTTCGCCCCTGCGTGATCGTGAGCATGGCTTTATTTCTGATAACTTCTCTGCATGCTCAGACTCCTCCCGGCCCGTCAGCTGCAAATTTGATTCGGGTGACCGAGCTTGAGGCAGAGGAAATTCGTTCTCCACAGTATGACCATTCCATACGGGGAACCTCCACCAGCCGGGACGGCAGTCTCGAATGGCTTCAGGTCCGGGCCGAGTATGCCACCGCGCTGGAATGGACAGATCAGATCACATTCACGTTTTACGTCGCGCTGAGAGGGGAGGCTGAAAATCTTCCCGAAGGCGCCACTCCTACCAATGTATTCAGTGGAACCGTCACGCTGATCAATGTGCCTCAGGACAAGGATCATGTAGTGGATATGTTTCTGGATCCCTATACGTTCGCCCGTTACGGTGAGGTGTTTGCGGTTGCGGTACAGGTCGAGGTGAACGGTCAGCCCGCCGCTCTGTCGACGGAACCGGAATCTCTCGCCTCCAGAAGATGGTGGGAATCGGAGTCGCCGAATGTGATTCCTCTGATGAATCGGTACGAATCCCCGTTCCGGTTGATCGAGATTGACAAGCAGGGCATACTTCAACCCTGATCACAGGCGTTTTTTACTATGGCGAAGCGAATTCTGACTTTGGATGTAGGCGCGAGCACCCTCAAACTCGCGGAATTTAAACTGGGCGGAGACCGTTCTCTCGAGCTCATCACCTATGGCATTAAGGCGATAGGGATTGATCCCGGGGACGAGTCGAACCGCATGGTCTACCTGGGAACGGCTCTTTCGGAGCTGATTCGTGAGACCGGGGTGAAGCCGGGACCCGTGCTGCTTTCCCTCTCCGGAACCAATGTGTTCTCCCGATACGTAAAACTGCCGCCGGTATCCGGAGATAAAATCTCCCAGGTGGTGGAGTACGAGGCCAAACAGAATATCCCTAACCTCAATGAAGTGGTTTGGGACAAACAGATTCTTCCCGGTCAGGACGGGGACATGGATGTCCTGCTGGCGGCGGTGAAGCAACAGGTGGTGGAGGAGCTAGCCGAAACCGTACACGAGGCCGGTCTGGAGGTGGAGTTGGTCGATGTCTCCGTTGCCGCTCTCTATAATGCCACCCGTATGGCGTATCCGGAATCGGAGGATTGCACCATGATTCTGGACATGGGGGCCAAGACCACCAATCTGGTGTTCATTGAGGGGGATCAGGTATGGAGCCGCAGTTTTCCGGTGTCAGGCCATTCGATTTCCCAGTCGATCGCAAGTGATTTCGATCTCCCTTTCGGTGAAGCTGAATCGCTGAAAGAGAAAGTGTCCATGGTGGCCCTGGGCGGGGCGTACGAACCGCTGGAGGATCCGGAGGCGGATCAGGTGTCAAAATGCATCCGCAGTTCCATGACCCGCCTGCATTCCGAGATCAACCGTTCCATCAACAGTTATCGGAGTCAACAGCATGGCTCGGCCCCGTCCAGGGTGTTATTGACCGGCGGCAGCGTGGTCATGGAATATTTTGATATGTTCCTGCAGGAAAAACTCGATATTCCCATTGAGTACCTCAATCCGCTCGAATCGGTGCGTCTGGGCCCGGCAATCGACGAGGAACAGATTAATTCAGACTGGCATCTGCTGTCTGAGGTCGTCGGTCTTGCCCATCGGAGAGCCGGAAACGGGCGGATGGAGATGAATCTGCTGCCTCCGTCGATTGTGCGGGAGCGCTCCTTCCGGAAGAAACAGGGGGTGCTGGCCGTATGTATGTTTCTCATTGCTCTGATTTTAGGGGTGTGGGGCTGGGTGAATGCCGCGACCGCCTCGCATCAGGAAAAAAAGCTGGAGGCTCTGCAGGGGAATGTGGAGGAACTGCAGAAATGGAACCGGATGATTCAGGAGGAACAGCGCAAATTTGAAGGAGTGGAAAACGATCTGCTTGCGCTGACCAACGTGGTGCATAACCGGGAAAAGCTGGTGATGAGTCTGCAGAAAATGCGTGAACTGTTGCCCGAGAATGTCTGGGTGACCCAGGTGCGGCCTGACAGTGAGGCACCGGGTGAGAAACTGACGCTGATCGGTTCTTTTTTCAAAGACAACCTGTACGGGGACATCACGCTCCCTGACAATCAGCCGATTGTTCAGTTTGTGGAACGGCTGCAGGAGTCGGATCTGTTTTCCGAGGAGACTCAGTTTGCCCTGAGTATCACGGACTTGGCAACGGCCCAGGATGACCCGCAGCAAAGCATCGCGGTCTTCCAGGTGGATATCACTCTCAGCACGCCGGTGAAATTATGAATTGGGCACGATACAAACTGATTATTATCTCAGGGGGCATTACCCTGGTTCTTAGTGGCACTGATTTTCTGGATCATGTCCAGCACCTCGGCGGAACGGGATCTGGAGCGCTCTGTGCGTTCACTTGAGCAGCAGCAGGCCCAATTGGTCGGATCCGAATTGTATCCCTCCCAGGCCAATTTGGCGGCTCTTCAGGAGGAGCAGCAGAAGGTTCGTGAACGCCGGGATGAGTTAAAAACAGTCATTCGGGAGGGCCAGTTTTCGGTTCCTGCTGTGAGTCGGTCTGTGTTTGGAGATTACGTGAACGGAGTGGTCCCCGATCTCAGGAAAGCCGCAGCCTCCTCGACCAAAGGGGGAAAGAACGGGGTGGTTCTACAGGACCCTGATTTTGGATGGTCGGAATATTTGGCCGGAACACTGCCTTCCCAAAGACGCATCAATGAACTGGTGGTCCATATCGAGACCATCCGTCATGTGGCGGAAGTGCTGTTCGATTCAGGGATCAGTGAACTTGTCACTATTTCCGTGGTGGAGGAAACTCCGGAAGATGAACGACTTCGTGGTTCCACCCGGCGGTCGGCCCGCACCCGGACTGCACGTGACCCCGTGTCGGCTGATGACGGGGCAACTGCCGGTGAACCCTCCGCCCCCACGCTGGAGACCGAGAAAGACCGGCTGTTTGAGACCGTCCCGGTTAGGGTGGAATTTAATGCGTATGAGGATTTCCTTTGGGAGGCCCTGAATTCGATCCTATCGGATCCGAATCAGTTAGTGATCTCATCGGTGTCCATCACCAACAGCAACACGATACTGTGGCCCGAGTACCTAGAGACACCGATGTCGGTTTCCGGACGTGGTGAAAGCCGGCGTGACCGTAACCGGCGGACTCCGGAACGGGAACGCGCGTCTTCTCCCGAAAATGATTTGTTGAGAATGCTGACGGAGGAAACCAATCCCGAGGAGGCTCCAGTAGAGGAGGAGGAGAAAAAAGCCGGTTTGGCGGCCCGGCAGCAGAATCTGGTGGGTGGAGATCTGTTGAACGTGGTGCTCAAACTCAATGTGTATCGTCTTAAACCGGTGGAAGAAACCGAGACCCAACCTGAAGGTGCCTGATCATGGGATTTTTAAAAAACCACGGTGAAAAACTTCTGTTGATCCTGTTGCTGGGCGGGCTGGCGGCTTCTGTATTGTCGGGGCTCACCAAGGTGGGCACACTGGATGATACGGATCGTCTCTCTCTGAAGGCTCCGGAAAGCGACGTGAATCTTGAGGTGGATGCGCTGGATTCAACTCTGATACGGCTGACCGACACCCCGCCGCAGGTGGAGGTGGCTATCGGCACCTTCACGCCTGAAGTCAGGGTGATGTGCATTAATCAACAGTGCCGGGCTCTCATCCACCCCGATGCGGAAAGCTGTGTGTATTGCGGCGAGGCACAGACAGTGGGCCCCCGCGATACCGATGGCGATGGCATAACAGACCGACAGGAAGTGGCATGGGGGATGGACCCGACAGATCCCAATGATGTGTTTCTTGATCCGGACGGCGACGGATTCCCGACTCTGTATGAATTTGAACAGGGGACCGATCCCACCAGCGCGTCCTCCGTGCCGGAGCTGATCACCTTTCTGCGGCTGCAGGAGGTTCGTGAAACCAGTATTCGTTTTGAACTGAGAGGAACCGCCAAACTGGCGGGTAATTACACCCTGCAGCTTTCCTGGACCTATCCCGGTGAACGAAGAGAAAATACCGGGTACATCCGCATCGGGGAACGCTTCGGCCGTAACAATGAGTTCCTGCTTGAATCGTTTAATGAGAAGAGAACCCTGCGCGGCAGCAAGTACGTGGATGAGTCTATCGCGGTGATCCGCAGTGGACGGTACCGGGTGGAACTGGGCAGGACCCCTGAGACCCGGGCCGGCTCCATGACCGAGAGACGGGCTGTGGTGGAAACAATCTTTGGACCGGAAATTGAGAAAACGGTTCGAGTGGATGAAACGATTCAAATCGGCAAGAAATCCTATAAGGTCGTTGACATCACCGAAGACGCTGTCGTATTAGAATCCGATGTTGATTCTGAGTCAATTCCGCCCACGGTCAGGGTGGAGCGTCCTACTCCCGCTGATGAAGAGGCCCTCGAACAATTCCGGCCTGACGGCGCGACAGGGGAAGGCGAATCGGCTCCCGGTTCTGTCCTGCCTATGGATTTATTTAACTGAACTTTTTGATCCCTACACTTATGAAGAAATTGACAGGACACTTGCTTGTTTCTGAGAAGGAGACTCCCTACATGAACCGTATGAAAACCCTGATGACACTCAGCTGCTGTGCAGCGGCTTTTATCCTCCAGCCCCTTTCGGCACAGGACGCAATGGGAGGAAGACCTGCTGCCGCAGAAGGCATGCAGTTCACCGATCCTTCTGAAGTGACCGAAAAAGACCGCCTTATGGCTGCGGCGGACTTGGCCGAACAGGAAAGGGTCCGCCGGGCCTCTGCCGCCCGTGAGGGACGCCAAGCCATGACCCAGGGTCTTGAAGCGATGGAAAATGGCCGTTGGGCTATTGCGGTTGATTTCTTTAACCAGGCCCTCAGCAAGATGGAGGATGTTGAGAAACTTCAGCAGGAAATCTCCATGGCGCAGCAACAGAAATCCGAAGCCTATTTCCAGATGGCCCGGGCCATCTATGAGCGGCGGCGTGAGGGTGGAAATCTTGACCAGGCGGAGCGTTTTCTCGCATTATCCAGAGAGTCCTGGGAGGGTAATACAAAGATTAATACGCTGCAGGACAGCATTGATGCCTATCAGAAACGGGTAGTGGAAGGGAAAGAGGAAATCCCGATTCGCGATGAGGACAAATACAAAGAGGCCCGCGCAGAGATCAATGATTTGCTTTCCCGGGGACGTAAAGAGCTTGAAATTGGAGATTATGATCAGGCGGAGCGGACGTTTGAGCGGGTGCTGTTCTATGACCGGTACAATAAAGATGCCCTGCGGTTCATCGAAAAGGTGGCGGAAAAACGCTATGAGGCCCGCCGTATTGAGCGGAAAGCCTCGGTGATGAAAATGATGGAGCAAACCGAAGAACGTTGGCTGACGCCGCTTCAGGTGGACCAGCGTGGTGCGCAACGGGATTTTGAAGTTTCGGCAGGGGGGATCGAACGGGAGGAGTCCGATCTTGAACGTAAGCTCAGTGATATCGTGATCGATGAGCTTCGCTTTGAACGTGCCAACATCACCGATGTGATTGCCACTCTGGTTCAGGCAAGCCGCGAAGTGGATCCGGAGGGAACCGGAGTGAACATTATTTTCATGGACCCTGAGCTCAGTGGCGGCGGTGGAGGGAACGCAGGTGGCGCAGAGCCGTCAGGTGGAGCAAACGCGGACCCCTTCGGATTTGGAGCTCCTGCAGGCGGAGGAGGCGGTGGAAATACCGGTGGCTCCTCCTCTATCACTCCGATTACGCTGCAATTGCGTGATGTTACTCTGCTCAATGCGTTGCGCACTGTGACGGAAATTGCCGGTCTGTATTATCGGATCGACCGGAATATTGTGATTATTGAACGCGAAGGGCAGGGGCGGTTAATCACCCGTTTCTACCCGGTGGACCCCACCCCTTGTTCATGTCTATGATCATGCGCCTAACTGGGGTAACCGACTCTCTCGAGGTGTTCTCGAAATATGGCGTAAACATTCCGGAGGGTGGACAGATCGGATACGAGCCCCTGATCTCCCAACTTGTGGTGACGCTGACCCCGGACCAGTTTCCACAGTTTGAGGATGTCCTGAGTAAAATCAACGTGGCCCCCCGACAGGTGGAAATTGAAGCCCGTTTTGTTGAGGTGCTCCAGAGTGACCTTGAACAGCTGGGTTTCGAATGGATCCTCACGGACAGCGCCGAGATCGCTACACAGGTTGGACCAGGCCCGGCTTCTACCCGGCCCCGGATTCAGGCGGACCAGAATTTGGGTGGTCTGACTGGTGGAATGCGTTTCTTTGATTTCGACAGTAATCAGAATACCCTTCAGCCCAATCGCCGCACAGGAGATGGCAGCAACGGATTTGTTGGCGAGATTCTGTCCTTCTCAGGTATTCTGACCAATCCGGAACTGAGAATGGTCGTACAGGCGCTGGACCAGAAAGGGAATTCAGATCTGCTCTCTGCTCCCCGGGTGACCACGATCAACGGGGTGAACGCCGTAATTGAGGTTGTAGAGGAGATTATTTATCCCACCGAGTTTGAAATTGAGGAAGCGGATATTCCGGACGAAACAACTATTATTCAATTCCGCCCCCCAACCGTCATTCCCGGAGGATTTGAAACCCGGAATACCGGTGTGATTCTGAATGTGACTCCAACCGTGAATGCGGATAATTACACCATTAATCTGGTCCTGCAGCCTGAAATTGCAGAACTGGTCGATTGGATTCAGTACGGTGCACTCTTACCGGATCCTTCTTCAGACGGCAGCACCTTTCAGGTCAACATTCCCCAGCCGATCTTTGCTTCCCGCAATGTGACGACCTCGATGATTGTCTGGGACGGGCACACGGTGGTGATGGGTGGATTGATCCGTGAAGAGTTGGTGACCATTGATGACAAAGTCCCCGTGCTGGGGGATATTCCCATCATTGGACGACTTTTCCGGACAGAAGGACGTCAGTCTGAAAAGCGGAATCTGCTGATCTTCGTCACCGCACGACTGGTGGACCCTGCCGGAAATTCTGTGAATGCAGAAAACCGCCAGGATCTGGTTACCGGGGGATCCGGGTCAACTATTTCCAACAGTGGTGGCGCAGTGCCGATGCAGTAAATTTGCCAGATCCTGAAAGACAGCAGCTGTTCGACTTTCGTTCAGCTGCTTCTTTTTGTACCCGGATAACGTTATGGGCCGAAACACCTTTCAGTTGATTCTGTTCGTTCTGATCAGCCTGGCCGGAGCGGTGGGGGTACGGAGGGCGGTGCTCTTCCAGCAGACCCGCTCCGTGGAAGGGGAGGCACCTTTTCTGATGGAATCGGCTCTTCAGTTCCGCATGACCCGCATGGTGAGGGATACCGGAACTCTTCCGGTAATCGACCCGAAGGTTCAGGTGCCGGAAGGGGTGGTCATGCGGGAAACCTACAGCGTTGGCGCAGAATGGGTCTATGCGCCGCTGGCGGAGTTGCTTCCGTCTGATTGGACCTTTACTTCCCGTGTCCGGTGGGTGTCCACGGTTCTTTTCTCTTTGTCGGTTGTGTTTGCCGGTCTCTGGGCCCGCACCTTGTCCGGCTCCAACTGGAGTGCCTGGATCACGGCGGGTATTCTCGCCTGCAGTCCGGCTTTTGCGGTGCGGTCTTCCGGGCTTGAACTTTCCAGAGAAAATCTGGCGATTCCCTTGTTCACTCTTTTCCTCTGGCTGGAAGCCTGGGTAAGAAAGTCGGATTCCTCTCGTCAGCGCTGGGTCTTATCTGTTGTGGCTGCGGGGGCACTGGCTTTGGCTCAATGCGTATGGGATCTCACCCAGATGGTCACCGGTTTATGGGTGGTGTGGTGCTGGGTGCGGGTTTTCCGTAAACCGGAAATGGCCGGAGAGGATGTTATTCCTATGGGCTGTGCCGCAGTAGCTCTGGCAGTCGCATCTGTTTGGAACCCTTATCTCCGAGCGCACGGCTCTCTCTTTTCGCCGGTCATGGCGATGGTCCTGGCCAGGGCGGCAGGTTCCAGCCCTCATCCTTTGCTTGCACGCCGGAAAAGTCAGGTCATCCTGCTCGTTGGGTCGGTGACCTTATTCTCGATTCTTGGTCATCTTTTTGCGGAGAATTATTCACATTTTGCCGAACTGCTTTTTGCCAAGATCCGTTATCTCAATGTGAAGCCGATGGACCCCTCTCTGCTTTCCTATGCCCAGAGAATTATGTGGACACCAGCACTGAATTCCACCACATGGGAGTTGACAAAATCCTATTTTCTCTTCACTTTGATTATATTCGCCATCGCTCTTGCGATGGTTGTTCCGGGGAAACGTAAGTGGGTCCCACCCATGGGATTTGTGCTCTTCAGCTCACTGTTCACCCTTCCTGTGACCATCCTGTTTTTCCGGTTCCATGTGTTCTGGATTCTGTTTGCCGCAGTCAGTATTGGAGCAGGACTCACGTGTTCTCTGCGGAACCTGCCGGATAAGCGACGCTTTGTTTGTTTTGTCCTGTTGTTTGTTTTTCTTACCGGGGGTGAACTTTTCCTCCTTTTGTTCTTTGAACCATCAACCTCATCCACTCTTTCTCCGGAGAGAGCGCAACTTGTCCAGCTTGTCAAAGCGATGGGTGGCTCGACCTCCAGTGTGACACCAAACCGCTGGGGACGGCCCGGCGCGTATTATGGAGAATTGCAGTCGCTGGCCGAACAGTTGAAGCAGCTTCCGGAAGGAAGCCCTGTACTGGCAAATTTTGGAATCAGTGCCTCCATTCTGGCAGAGACGGAACTGCCAATCCTTCTGCATCCGAAGTTTGAGACGCCGGGAATCCGTGAACGGGTCCGCCGTTTTTATGAATACCTTTTTCTTGGATCCGAGGAGGAGCTTAGAGAATGGGCGGTCGGTTATGGGGCCCGGTATTATGTTCACAGTAACGGGCACCTTTCGGATCTGGATATCCGTAATTCTCCCAGATATATGGTGGATGCACTTGATCCATCGGTGGATGCGCCGGTTAGACTCTTTGAGGAAAAGCCCCAGACTGCCACATTTTTCCAGCCGATAGGCGGAAACCGGAGGTACCGGATCTTCCGGATTATCACCCCGGAGGATGAAGAGTTTGCCGCCTCGTTTACTGAAATGGCCCGCCAATCTCTGCAGGCCGGGGATCTTGAAACAGCGAAACGCCGGGCAAGACAGGCGTTAACCTACCATTGGAAATATACACCGGCTCAGGAAATTCTGGCGGTGCTCCTCTCTTTATGACGCGAAAAATTGGATGTACGGGCGGAATCGCCTGTGGGAAATCAGAAGCGGCGAGCCGTATCATGGTCCATGGGATTCCTCTGCTGGATACCGATCGGGTGGCCCATGAGATCATGCGCCCAGGACATGAGGTGTTTGATCGCGTGGTGGAGCGCTTTGGGGAAACCATTCTGGCGGAGGACGGCACTCTGCACCGCCCAAGCCTTGGACGTATCGTGTTTCAGGATCCTCATGCACGGGAAGACCTCAATCAACTGGTTCATCCTGAGGTTAGGCGGCGATGGAGAAAATGGCTGGACGACCGTTCTGAGCCGGTGGCCGTGGTGGTGATTCCGCTGCTGATCGAGACCGGATGCCAGCATGAGTTTGATGACATTTTATGTATTTCAGCGAAAAGGGACATCATGCTGCGGCGGTTGTCCTCGCGCGGGTTTACCCGGAAACAGGCCGAACAACGCATTCAGTCCCAGCTGCCTCTGGAGAAAAAAGAAGAACACGCAACCTGGATTATAGAAAACAATGATACCCTGGCGGAATTTCACCGCAGGGTGGATGAGTGGATCCGAAACACGATCCTCACGGAGAACCCCTGATATGTCAGAAGGCAGCACAAAAAATTTAGAACAACAGAATGACCAGAAAGCCCCGCCGAGGCGGCGGTCCCGGTCGGCTTCACCTTCGGGTGAACCGGCTCCCGCTCCTATTCCGGAGGGCTCAACCCAGCCGACCCGACGGTCCCGCTTGAAAAAGACATCGTCGGAGCAGGACAATGAAGGGTCTTCATCATCCGGTCATGAGGAGAACACTATGAGTCAAAACAGAAACCAAAACCGAAATCGAAACAACAATCCTAACAGCCGTCGCCGCCGTGGACGTGGAGGAAGCTCTGGTGGAGGGAACTCCGGCGGAGGAAAACGCCGCAACCGGCATGGTCTGGAGGACACACTGCCTGAACTGGTTGAGATGAACGGGCCCTCGCTCAATCTCTTTGATCTGCAGAAACTTTCCGTGCCGGAACTGATTGGTAAAGCGGAGGAAATGGACATTGAGGATCCGGCCGGCCTCCGGAAAAGCGAGCTGATCTCCGAAATCGTCAAAGCCAATCTGGATAATGACGGTCCGGTAATGGTGCAGGGTGTGCTGGAAATTCTCCAGGACGGCTTCGGCTTTCTCCGCTCCCCCCGGTACAATTACCTTGCCACCACGGAGGATGTGTACGTCGCCCCGTCCCAGGTGCGTAAATTCGGCCTGCGTTTTGGAGACTTCATCGAAGGGGACCTTCGGATTCCCAATTCAAAAGACCGGTTCTTCGGGCTTGGACGGCTTGATAAAGTGAACGGCAAGGAGCCGGTTACGGTCAAGAAGGGGAAAAAAGGTAAAGTGGGGATCATCCCGTTTGAGCATTTGACCCCGCTGTTTCCGCAGGAACGGCTGGTGATGGAGCGGAGCGAAAATCCTTCTCTCCCAATGCGGGTGATCGATCTGGTGGCTCCGATTGGTAAAGGTCAGCGCGGACTGATCGTAGCGCCTCCCCGTACAGGTAAAACCGTGCTCCTGCAGGATATGGCGAATTCGATTTCGGCCAATCATCCTGAAGTGGATTTGTTTATTCTGCTGATTGATGAACGGCCGGAAGAGGTGACCGATATGCAGCGGAATACTAAAGCCGAGGTGATCAGCTCCACCTTTGATGAGCCGCCGGACCGCCATGTTCAGGTTTCCGAAATCGTGATTGAGATGGCCCGGCGCAAAGTTGAAAACGGTCATGATGTGGTCATTCTGCTCGACAGCATCACCCGGCTTGCTCGGGCCTACAACACGGTGCAGCCGAACAGCGGAAAAATTCTTTCCGGCGGGGTGGACGCCAATGCCCTGCAGAAGCCGAAACGCTTTTTCGGGGCTGCCCGGAACATTGAGGGAGGTGGCAGTCTGACCATTCTGGCCACTGCTTTGGTGGATACCGGCTCCAAGATGGACGAGGTGATCTTTGAAGAATTCAAAGGCACAGGCAATATGGAGCTGTCTCTCGACCGCTCTCTGGTGGAAAAACGGGTCTATCCCGCCATCAATGTGGCCCGTTCCGGAACCAGAAAAGAGGATTTGCTCATGCATCCGGATGAATTACAGCGGGTCTGGGTGTTGAGAAAAGCCCTCAATGGTGTGCCGGCGGTGGAGGCCATGGAAGTGCTGCTCAGCCGTTTGAAAAAAACCAAAACCAATCCGGAATTTCTCCTCGCCCTGCAAAATGCCTGACGGGTATCTGAACACCTTCAGCTTGCATCCGGCGTATCTGCCGGCTTGAATAAACGTATGTCCTCTCAACTTGAATCGGGACCGCGATCGACCACTGCTCCTTATGTAGGAGCGGTCGCTCTGATCTTGTCTGTGCTTCTCCACGCTGCTCTTTTGCGACTAAACCCGAATGTGTTGATCGGAGCAGGAGGATCCTCGGTCAGGCTTCCACCACGGACGCATCCGGTTCTGGAGGTGGTGCCTGAACCGGACCACCTGCGTCGGGAAATTCCCCGGCTTTTTGAGCCACAGGATCCCGGCGAAATCCCCATGTTATCCTCTCCACAGGATTTACCGGAGCTGACTGAGCTCGCCGGTCCTGGGGATCCCTCTTTTTACCCCGACGTTCAGGCCTCCGCAGAGCCGGCAGCTCTTTTGGAAGCTTCGGCTGAGCCTGAAAACACGTCTGACTGGTCCCCCCGGGAAGAAGTTCTGGCTATTTCCGAACCCCGTGTCCGTGAAGTGCTGGACATACTGCCGCGAAGCTTTCGTGAGGTGGAGACCACCCGTCCGAACGCTCCGGATATTGTCTTCCCGTCCGAGGTGCCCGATGTGGAAGTGGGAGGGGGCGCGCCTGCTCCCCTCCCGCCTCCATCCGGAGGGGCCTTCCCGGCAGGGGAGGGGTTGCCGATTGAACTGGGTAGACTTCCAGGTCCGCAGGTCACCCCTGAACCTTTTACACCCTCCTCCCCCCCTGAATTACCTCCACCTGAGGAGGAGTTCCCGTCGCGGGAACAACTTGTGGCCACCGAGGATCTGCTGGAACTCCGCGTTCAGGTGTACGATCCACCGGACGAACCCGAGGTGCGGTATTTCAAACTACAGCTGATGCGCAACGGTATCGAGTCCCTGCCGGCCATGCCGCGGGATCTTGTCTACCTGATTGACTGTTCTGCCAGCATGACCGAGGCCAAACTGCAGACGGCACTGTTGGGAATTCGCGCATCTCTGAAGCATCTCGATCCGGTTGACCGGGTGCAGGTGATTGCCTTTCGTGAGGAAATTGAGCAATTGGCTGCAGACCCCCTGAAAGCCACTCTGTTTGGCCAGGCGCAGATCCGCACTTTTCTGTCCACCCTGCATGCGTTCGGTCAGACCGACGTCTTTGCGTCGCTGCAGGCCCTGCAGGAAATGACAGTGGATCCGGCCCGACCTGTTCTGGCCATGGTCATTACCGACGGCGTCCCCACTCAGGGCGTCATGGATACCGGAAAAATTCTTGATGAATTCACCCGTCAGAACCAGGGGGAGATCTCTGTCTTCGGCCTGGGAGGAGGGGACAGGGTGAACCGGCCATTGTTGGACTTTCTCAGTTTTCAAAACCGGGGATTCTCCCTGGTTTCCCCCGGGGCAGACGGACTGTCTGCGTTGATTCCGCAGGTCGTTTCGGAGCTCCGCCGGCCTGTCCTTACCAATCTGAACGTTCAGTTCACCGGCACCCCCTCTCCGGAGGTGTATCCCAAAAGTCTATCGCATTTGTTTGTGGACCGGCCCTGGATTGTAATTGGACGCACCCGTCGCTCTCCGGATCCGCTCGCTTTTCAGGTGGTGGGGACCGCCACAGATGCCATCCACGATATCGTGTTTGAACTGAATCTGTCTGGAAGTCCCCGGGGGCCCGCCACCCTGCGCAGGGAATGGGCCTGGCAGGCCGGATTGGAGCGGTGGGCCAAGGCCCTGCAGGAGGGCTCTTCCGAATCCTTTGAAGAGGCCGCCTCCTTTTTCCGGCGCTTTCAGCTCGAGGTGCCGGAGGCCTATAGAAACTGAACCATGATCAGGATTGCATCCATTTTCGGGCATGACATGACGCGGTCATGAGTGACCACGTACACATTCTCGACCATGCGCTGGCCGATCACGCGATCCGCACCCTGCGCGATCATCAGGCCAGTCCCGAACAATTCCGCAGCGCTATCCTCAGGCTGACCATGCTGCTGACGGTACAGGTGACCCGGAGGCTCCCCCTGCGGGATCAGACGGTGACCACACCACTGACTGAAACCACCGCCAGAGTACTCAACTGCCGGGTGGGACTGGTGCCTATCCTGCGTGCCGGATTGTGTATGGTCGACCCTTTGCTCACGCTTCTGCCAGAGGCGGAGGTGTGGCATCTGGGGTTTTACCGCGATGAAGAAACCTTAAAACCTGTGACGTATTATCACAAGCTGCCTCAGAATGCTCCGGTGGATGTGGCCTACGTACTGGATCCCATGCTGGCCACCGGCGGAAGCGCCTGTGCGGCGCTTGACCTGGTGAAAGAGTGGGGCGCACGTGACATCCGGTTTCTCGGGATGCTGGCCGCGCCGGAAGGGATCACGAAGGTGCGGACACATCACCCGGATGTCCCTCTTTATCTTGCCTGTGTCGATGATCACCTCAATGATCAGGGCTATATTGTCCCCGGACTGGGGGATGCGGGAGATCGCGCCTTTAATGCTGCGGCAGTCTGAGAGCACGTGGTTTTCTTTTTATCCGACAGAATTTAACGATAAAAATTTCACGTAAATCTTGCCTGTTCATGGATTTCAGGCAGAAAACATGAATGGAATCGGATAAAATTCCCAACCCGGTGATACGACGTCTGCCTAAATATCTGGTGCACGTGCAGGAACTTCGTGATGAAGGGGTGGAGTGGGCTTCCTCTCAGGATATTGCTGACGCTCTTGGCCTGACCAGTTCCACCGTTCGGCAGGATCTGTCCCACATGGAGTTAAAGGGAATTTCCAAGAAGGGATATGAAATTATCCAATTGGAGGCCGTATTGCGGCAGGTTCTGGGAGCCGATGTGTTGCACCGCATGGTGATTATCGGGGCCGGTAATCTCGGACGGGCCCTGGCGGCACATGGGGATTTCGGGCGCCGGGGCTTTGAAATCTGCGGCCTGTTTGATCAGGATGAATCGGTGATAGGCACCACCGTGGGTACGCTGAAAGTCAAACCGATGTCCGCCCTGCCGGTGGAGGCCGGCATCCGCCGTATCGATATTGGCGTCATCGCTGTTCCCACTCAGGCAGCACAGTCCGTGGCAGATCAACTGGTGAGTGCCGGAGTTCCGGCAATCTTGAATTTGGCCTACCGCCATATTCAGGTTCCGGAGGGGGTAACCGTGGTTGATGCCCGTTTGATGGAGAGTCTGCAGGAGCTGGCTTATGTGCTGGGCCAGCGCGACCGTGAGCGCCGGCACCAGCTTTCCTGATTAGCGTTGCATTTTTGCCGCGCGGGGATACGTGAAGGTTTCATGCTTGAGAATGTCCTCTACACACCGGACGAGGTGTCTGCCGCAGTCACGCGGCTGACAGAAGAGATCTTTTTTCAGTATGCCGACACCCCTCTGGCACTGGTGGGGATTCAGACCCGCGGGGTGGTCCTGGCTGACCGTCTGGCTGCCGGGCTGACCCGTAAAGGACTGAATCCGTCGCAGGGAACCTTGAACATTTCGCTCTACCGCGACGACCTGAGTAATCTGGCCAGCCTTCCCAAAATTAAGAGTTCGGATATCCCCTTTGATGTGGAGGGGGCCGCGATTGTCCTGTGTGACGATGTGCTGTTCACCGGCCGCACCATCCGTGCCGCCATGAATGTGCTGTTGGATTACGGGCGGCCCGAACGGATTGAACTGGCGGTACTGGTCGACCGGGGTCACCGTGAGCTCCCGATTGCCTCCACGTACTGCGGTCTTCAGGCCGAAACCCACAAAACGGATTACCTGAGAGTGCATTTCCGTGAGACCGATGAGGCCGATCAGGTCCTGCATTATACCGGAGGGGAAGAGGCATGAACGGTTCCACCCCCGCCCGCCGCAAAGACGATCTGCTCCGCCGCAAAGCCCAGCGTCACGATGAT
>CAZVCO010000022.1:0-2001 GCA_964625795.1 uncultured Verrucomicrobiota bacterium
TGGGTCTGTGAGGTCCCCTGGCCGTCGCGAGCGACAGCTCGGGCAGGCGCGTTGTTTGTGGTTGTAAACACCAATTGTGGGCTTGCCCGCCGGGGGGGATGCGCCCGCAGCAGGGCAGGATGGCAATTGACAAAACCAGCTAGACAGCTAGAATAATTAGATGAAAACATTTGGTATTTTCGAAACTAAAAACCGGCTGTCTGAGCTGTGTGAAGATGTCGCGGCCAGAAAAGATCCCGTGGTGGTGACAAGGCATGGCAAACCTCTGGTTTGTATTGTGCCGTATGAAGAAACTGAAACCTCGTCCCCGGTCTGGAACAGTGTGAAAGAATGTCAGGAGCAATACGGCCCGTTGACGGATGAATTTGAACTTCCATCCAGAAACATGGAAAATAACAGACAGGATCCATTGAGGTGAAAGGCCTCCCCCATCTGCTGGACACGTCTGTCTATTCCCAGCGGCTGCGTCCCATGCCTCATCCCGGGGTTGTGGATCGCTGGAAGAGGCATGGAGATCAGGCTCTTGCGGTTTCATCTATTTGTGAGGCCGAACTACTTTATGGATTGGAAAAACGGAACAGTGAGAGGTTGTGGCAGGAATATCGTGCGTGTCTGGAACACGCATTGGTGCAACTGCCCGTTGATCAGGCTGTCGCCCGCCGGTTTGCGGGAATGAAAGCCGATCAGGAAATCCGGGGGCAGCCCCGGGCTGACTTCGATCTCCTGATCGCAGCCACGGCGGTGACTCACCGGTTAACACTTGCCACCGGTAATCTCCGCCAATTCCAGGGAATTCCTGAGCTGAAGGTTGAAGACTGGTTTCAGTAGCCGTCGATGTCTCCTGCCACTCTCCGGAACACGCCATTGAAAGAACCGTTGATTCCCAATGGGATTTGGTTAGGAAGACTTGATGTCTTCACTTCTTGCGATCCCGGTTCAGATCCTGTTTCGATTTACGTCGAAAGAGAAGGCGTTGTGTCAGGCCTCGGAGTTCCGGGACAGATATCTCAGATTTATTGAACAGGCCGGAGATACTGCCGGTCAGCCCCGGACGGTGCCGAAAATGCCCGGGGTGGATGAGGACATGAGATCATGGTCGCTGTACCAGCTCCTGGAGCACAACACCATCGTCAACCGGGCCATCACCAACCTGATCTGTGATCTGGCTGCGGGAGTGGGTACGGCGAATATGGCACGGTTCGACCCGAAAAAAGACGTCATGCCCTCTGCGGAGGCCGGACCGGAACAGGTGGAACTCTTCACCGAATCGATCCAGCAGCATCTGTCCCGGGTTACACCGCTTTCCGATCTTCGGAACACCGCACGGTTCCCTCATCCGATGTTCGGAAACTTCACCGCTCATCAGTGGACCTGTATGTTCAGTCTTCATCTCCGGGTACACTTTCGTCAGGCCGCGCTGCTGGCGGGAAACGGCAAAGGCGGAAGCTGAGCGGATGGCGCGTTGTTCGAAAGAGTCGGAAGGGATCCGCCTGGTGCTGCAGCCGAATGAGGCCGACCTGCTCCGTTTTATGGGCAGAGAATTGCGGCGGCTCCTGGAGCATGGTCAGGAGCAGGGACAGAATCTGACGGCTTTCTCTCCCAGTCGTCAGCGCGAAAACGACGCGGAGGCGGTGGTGGGGGATCTGGAGGGCCCGATGGAGCTGGAACTGATGCATCACCGGCTCAGTCGGATTGAGTCCGTTCAGGAGGAGCTGTTTGCCGGATCGGAGGCGGAGCAGGGGCTGGATGTGGTGCTGGATCAGACCCGCTGCGATGTCTGGCTGGCCTATCTGGCGGATCTGCGGCTGCTGCTGGCCGAGGTGATCGGCATCGACCGGGAAAACCCCGATCCCTTTCTGGACAGGGATCCGGAGGACTGGACGCTGGTGGGCGACTCGGTCCAGCCGGCCAACCGGGCCAAGATCCTGG
Source organism: uncultured Verrucomicrobiota bacterium (assembly GCA_964625795.1). GTDB lineage: Bacteria > Verrucomicrobiota > Kiritimatiellia > SS1-B-03-39 > UBA6053 > UBA6053. The sequence goes on from CAZVCO010000022.1 coordinate 1,930, forward strand.
ACCTGTCCATGACCCGCAGGGCGGGCACCCCGGGCACCATGTTCGTGCTGGAAAACGAGTATTCCCTCCTGT
>CAZVCO010000022.1:2011-8438 GCA_964625795.1 uncultured Verrucomicrobiota bacterium
CTGGACGCTGGAAATGCAAATGTACCATTTTCTTTCCGTGCTTCAGGAATGGATTCTGGACGCGGTCGTTTAGAGAGGTCAGAGTGCAGAAAGGAGAGGTCAGGATTCCAACGACGTGGAAGTGATAAAATAAAAGGGTTCTATCTGTTTTGAAAATCCACCTATTCGCAGTTTTCTTAGAAACAACAAAAGATCGTTTGCCCTGCTTCTCTGACTTCTGCCTTCTGACGTCCCGCCTTCGCTTCGCTACGCCGTGGCATGCTGACTTCTTACATGCGGATTTCTCCCTAAGATAGTTTGAAAGCCACGGGATTCCTGACAAGGGAGTCCGCATGTCTGAAGCCGTACGCGTCCGTTTTGCCCCTTCCCCCACTGGTCCCGTCCATATCGGGAACCTGAGAGTGGCTCTGTTCAACTATCTGTTTGCCCGTTCCCGGGGAGGCCGGTTCCTGCTGCGGATTGAGGACACCGACCGGGAACGCAGCACGCCGGAGGCGGTGGAGATTCTGCTGGGAGCGCTGGACTGGCTGGAGCTGAGCCCGGATGAGGAACCGCTGTATCAGTCCACCCGCGCGGAGGCCCATCTGCAGGCGGCCGACCGGCTGATCGAATCCGGACACGCTTATCGTCATGCCCGCAGTGCCGACGAGCAACCGGCGGTCTATTTCCATTTCCCGGAGGATGCGTCGTTTTACGGGGACCATCTGCGTGAGGCCGGGCCGGTGGAGAAAACACTGACCCCCGGGGAGAATCTGCGGATTGAACCGGCAGGGATCCGTTACGTGGGGGTCAGCCGTAAAGGCAAACCGGATCCCGGCTCCTGTTGCCGGGCGGGTATGCATGACCTCGAGGTCAAAGATGCGGAGGGCAAACCCCTTTTCCGTATGGGTGATCAGGAGGTGTTCGAAACCGACCAGGCCGTCTGTTTATATTACACCCGCCGGGAGCTTGTCTTTCAGGATCTGGTGAAAGGCGAAATCGCCAAGCCGCTGGATTCGGTGAAAGACCGGGTCATCGTGCGCGGGGACGGATCTCCGGTGTTTCATCTGGCCAACGTCTGCGACGATGCCGAACAGCGCGTCAGCCACATCATCCGTGGCGACGATCATGTGGAGAATACCTTTCTTCATCTGCCCATGTTCCTGGCGCTGGAACAACCCGTACCGGCTTACGGACACCTGCCCATGATCACCAACGATCAGGGCAAACCCTACTCCAAACGGGACGGAGACGCCTTTGTGGGCGATTTCCGGGCCCACGGCATTCTGCCGGAGGCCCTGTTCAACTATCTGGTGCTGCTGGGCTGGTCGCCCGGCGATGACCGGGAGAAAATGAACCGGGATGAACTGATTGCCGCCTTTTCTCTGGATCGCGTTCAGTCCAGTCCCGCCCGCATGGATCTGCGGAAACTGTCCTTCCTGAACTCCCAGTATCTGCAGGATCTGCCCGAAACCATCTACCTGGCGGATGTGCGGGATCTGCTGTCGCGCCAGCCCTGGGCGGAGCAGGGGTCGGTCGATTTCTGGACGCAGGTGGCCCGGCTGATGCGGCCGAAAATCCAGACGTACGGCGATGTTCTGGACTGGTCCTGGTGGGTGCTGCCCGATTTCGAACGTGCTCCGGGAGCCTTGAAACGCGGACTGGGCAAAGCCTGGCAGCGCGAGGCTCTGGCGGACATTGCAGAGAATCTGGAGGGCGGTCAGGAGCTGGAGGCCGCCCGTCAGCAGGCGGCTGATGCCCGCGAACTCGATGCCGGGAAACTGAACCTCCCCCTGAGGGTGGCCCTGACCGGTCAGGCCGGAGGGCCGGATCTGGCCGAGGTGCTGGCGCTGTTGCCGGCGGACCAATTTGCGGAGCGGATCCGCCTGACCCTGTCCACATGCAAAGGTGAATCATGAGCGAGGAAGCCCCAACCAATTTTATCCACGAGAAAATCGATCAGGATCTGGCTGATGGCCGGTTCAAGGCCGTACACACCCGGTTTCCCCCCGAACCGAACGGCTATCTGCATATCGGCCATGCCAAATCGATCTGTCTGAACTTCGGCACCGCGTTGAAATACGGTGGTTCCTGTAATCTCCGCTTTGACGACACCAATCCGGTCAAAGAAGAACAGGAGTACGTGGATTCCATCCGCACGGATGTTTCCTGGCTGGGATTCGACTGGGAGGGCGAACCGAAGTTTGCCTCGGATTATTTCGACCGCATGTTCGACTGTGCCGAGGAGCTGATCCGTCAGGGTCTGGCCTATGTGTGCACGCTGACCCCGGAGGAATTCAAGGATTACCGCGGAGTGCCCACCCGGCCCGGCAAAGAGAGTCCGCACCGCAACCGTCCGGTCGAGGAGAATCTCGATCTCTTCCGCCGCATGAAAGCCGGAGAGTTTGAGGAGGGGGCCTATGTCCTGCGCGGGAAAATTGACATGGCCAGTCCCAATCTGCATATGCGCGACCCGGTGTTTTACCGTATTCGCAAGGTGGCGCATCACCGTACCGGTACCAGCTGGTGCATCTACCCCAGTTACGATTTCGCCCACTGCCTCGAGGATGCCTTTGAAGGGATTACTCATTCCCTGTGCACCCTGGAGTTTGAGGTTCACCGTCCGCTCTATGACTGGATTCTTCAGAATCTGGATCTGCCCAAACCGCTTCCGGAGCAGACCGAATTCGCCCGGCTCAATCTCTCGTATACGGTGATGAGCAAGCGCAAGCTGCTCGAACTGGTGCAGGAGGGCCGGGTGACCGGCTGGGATGATCCCCGCATGCCCACGCTCTCCGGACTGCGCCGGCGCGGGGTGCCGCCCAAAGCACTTCGTGACTTTTGTGAAAAGGTGGGCGTGACCAAGTACGACGGACAGACCGATATGGCACTGTTTGAGTTCTGCCTGCGGGATGAACTCAACCGCGTGGCCGAGCGGCGCATGGCGGTGCTGGATCCCCTCAAAGTGGTGATCGAAAACTATCCGGAAGGGGAGGAGGAGACTTTTGAGGCGGTGAATAATCCGGAGGACGAGTCTGCCGGAACCCGTCAGGTGCCGTTCTCACGCGAGATCTACGTGGAGCGGGCCGATTACATGGAGGATGCCCCGAAAAAATTCAGGCGACTGACAGTGGGGCGTGAAGTGCGGTTGCGCGCCGCCTGCTACATCACCTGTACCGAGGCCATCAAAGACGAAGACGGCAATGTGACCGAACTGCGGGCCACCTGGGATCCCGAATCCCGCGGGGGAGAAACTCCGGACGGCCGCAAAGTCAAAGGAACCATTCACTGGGTAAGCGTCAAACACGCCGTGCCGGCCAGGGTCAGACTCTACGACCGCCTGTTCACCGTACCCGATCCCGATGGCGATGAGGAAAAAGACTACACAGAGTTTCTCAACCCGGATTCCCTGCAGGAGGTGAACGCCTGCCTGGAACCCTCTCTCACCGCCATTCCGCCCGGTTCTCCTGTTCAATTCGAACGGGTCGGCTACTTCACCCCCGATCCAGAATCCACCCCCGAGCAGCCTGTCTTCAACCGCACTGTCCCCATGCGGGATTCGTGGAAATAGTGGTCGGTGCACTCCGTACAGGGATCTGACGGCAGGCATGAGGTTCGCAAAAGCCCGCGTCTGGGCGGGTTATTGTCAGCTCATTTCTTCAGGTTTCGCAGATCCAACAAGTAAGATCTAAGAAGTTTCTCTGATCGCATGACGTACAGAATGTAAACGATGTCCTCATCCAGACGGTAGAACACGCGGCAAGGGGGGATAACCACTTCCCGATAAGGGGAGCGTGGCAGCTCAGGTGGTCGTTTCCCTGATTTCGGGTAGGCTTCGAGTCGTTCGATACATTCGAATACTTTCCGGACATAGCGGGATGCTGCAAGGGGATCGTCCAAGGCAATGTACTCGGCGATCTCATCCAGATCCTGCAGCGCGGGCTCGGTCCAGATCAACCTAGCCATTTCTTCATCTTTCGCTTGGCTTCAGCGTGCGAGAAGGTGCGCTTCTCCAATATCGCGCGCTCTCCTCTTGCGATGGCTTCAAGAAGGTGCATCCGATTCTGCATGAACTCATATGAATCCACGTCGACCAGATAGGCCGAGGGTTTGCCATGTTCCGTAATGAGTACGGGTTCGCCTGAGGCATGCAGGTCAGACAAAATCCTGGTTGCTTGACGTTTGAGTGTTGTGACAAGTTCTGTTTTCATGGGATAGTGATACTATAGTGATACTTTTCAGTCAAGGTCTACTCTTACCAGGACATTCTCCATTTTTTTGGGAAAGGCGGCTGCGCCGCATCATCACCGTACGGAAAACAAAGATCATTTCATTACAAGGTAAACTGAGACAACGGAGGATGGCCTTTGCGCCTTCGGCGCACAAGTCCAGGCCGTCCGTGTGACGACCAGGGGAATGCCTAATCTCGTTAAACGATGGGCACGTTACCCCCAAAAGGTGTTCAAAGAATCTTTGAGGATGAGGCCATAACCTTTATGGAGAGCTATACCTCAGGGCGCTATCAGGGGAGCCTGCAAGAGGATCTTGCCGCGGCAGTAGCTGCTAAAATTGAAGAGCTGAATCTCCACAAAGAGCCTTCATCTCCTTGACCGAACCCTGTTTTAAGACTTCCCGGATCGGTCCCAGTTGGGGAATGCGTCTGAAATCCACTCGACATGGGTGCACGCAAGGCATATTTTTAATGTATGAATTTAATCGAAGTCAATGCCAGAGCTGGCCACCACCTTTTTCTGCGGTACGACGACGGTACCTGTGGTGAGGTGGATCTATCCTGTCTTACAGGTCGGGGTGTTTTTAAGGCCTGGCAGGAGCAGGGAGTATTTGAACACGTTCGGTTAGCCGAGGGCGGCTATCCTGAATGGCCTGGAGGCATTGATCTTTGTCCTGATGCCCTTTACATGCAACTCACCGGTAAGAAGCCGGAAGAAGTGTTTCCAGCGTTGAAGCAATTGCCTGCTCATGCCTGAACTTTGCCGTTTTTATGGTATTGTGATTCAGATGTATTTTGGGGATCACTCGCCCCCGCATTTCCATGCCAATTACGCAGGAAGCAAAGCCGTGGTGGATATTGAGACTCTGGCCTTCATAGAGGGCCAATTACCGCCAAGGGCATGTGGACTGGTCATCGAATGGGCAACCCTCCATCAGGAAGAGCTGAGGGCAGCTTTTCGAAAAGCAGAAGCACTGGAAACGCCTGAAAAAATTGATCCACTTGACTGACAGCCCCGTAATTCCCAGTGGAATGAAATTGGCCCCGTGCCTCCAAGGAAGACGTTAAGCCATCCTACATGGAGAAGTGATGAACATACTCGTAATTCTCGGACATCCCGATGCGGACAGTTTTTGCGGGGCTCTGTGTGCTGCATTTTGTAAGGGGGCGGCGGCTGCGGGATCGAAGGTCCGCACTTCCCGGGTCGGGGATCTGAAATTTGATCCGGTTCTTTGGAAAGGCTATCAGGAAATCCAGCCGCTGGAACCGGATCTGGTGAAGTTTCAACAGGATGTGCTGTGGGCTGAACATCTGGTGTTTGTCTATCCCACCTGGTGGGGGACGATGCCGTCACTGATGAAAGGGTTGCTGGACCGGTCTTTGCTTCCGGGGTTCGGATTCCGGTTCCGCGAGAACTCCCTGTTCTGGGATAAACTCCTGACCGGACGCACCGCCCAGCTTCTGGTCACCATGGACACCCCCTCCTGGTACTATCGGTGGATCTACCGCAGTCCGGGTCATCACGAAATGAAACGCACCATTTTGGGATTTTGCGGCATTAAGGTAAAGCGCATCACAGAGTTTTCGCCCATTAAACGCTCTACAGAAGAAAAACGCGAAACGTGGCTGCGGCAGGCGGAAGCGCTCGGGAAAAAGGTCTGATCTCATTCACCTGCCGGGCAAGCCGGCAGGGGTCTTTTCTTTTAGAGTGTGGACGTGTCTAGCCGCAGATCTCATTCACCTGCCGGGCAAGCCGACAGGGGTCCCTTTTGTTTGGCGAACTGGAACGCCCCCTGCGGGCTTGCCCCGCAGGAGCGCAAGACCTGTGGCTGGCCGCTCAGCCCCATCCCGCCTGCTGCGGCCCCTGCCAGCTTGCCTGGCAGGTGAAGAAGACCCTTGGCTCCTCTGCAGCTGCGGACCGGCTTCACCCGCCCGGCACGTAGACGTGGGTCGTATAAGCGGGCAAATTAAAGCCGAACCAGTTCCTCTTCTTTCATCCAGCCGCGGGCGTCATCGGTCTCCACCTGCACCCAGTTACGGGTTTTGCCGGTAATGCGCACGACGGATCCGCCCGGCAGGGAGTGCTGTTCGGTGGCGTCGGGGAGCGGCTCGAAGCGGGTGATGCCCTGCGGACCTGCCACCACGGCCTCTGAAGAAAACCGGGAAGGAAGGCTGGCCCAGGTGCCGAGAGCGGAGATCAGCAGCAGGACGGCTGCA
>CAZVCO010000022.1:8483-19408 GCA_964625795.1 uncultured Verrucomicrobiota bacterium
CGGTCCCGGTTTGGTAAACCGCGCCCAGGGCGACTCGGGCGTGGAGGGGATCACCAGGTTGGTCAGCAGCGCTGCCAGCGGTTTCTCCTTGTCGCGGGCGGCTCGTGCGATGGCGTCCCACTCCCGTTTCTGGACGATAGGCCCGGTCAGGCTGCGGGTGAGAGGCAGTTTCGGTACGGGAGCGGACAGTTGTTCGGCCGCCAGCTCCAGATTCGCCTGAATATCCGCATCGCCCGGCGCCAGCCACTGTGCCCGGCGGTAGTGGGCGATGGCTTCTGAAGTGCGGCCCAGCCGCATCATGGTGTTTCCGATGTTGTAATCCAGTTCGGCCGAGGTTCCTTCCACAGCTTGAAAGTGAGAAAGCGCGGATTCAACGTTTCCCTGATTATACTCCTGAATGCCGATCGAAAAGGAATCCGAAGCACTGAAAGCGGGGAGGGAAAAGAGCAGGAGAAGTGTGCAGAGTTTCATTTGCCAATCTCCCGGTCCAAACGGATCATGAAGGTGCGGAACTCGTCGGGTGTTCCTCGGCCCTCCGTGGAGAAATCAGAGGATTCTTCCATCGGGGCGATGGAGCTACTCCCCGAGAACCGAGCCTGTTCACAGGCCTTGATCCATTCTGTCATCTGGTTCCGGGTCGACTCGCTCACAGAATCAGGAAGAACGTTGAGGATGTCGTCCCGATCCATCTCACCTGCGGGCAGGGTGAATCGGTCCCGTAGATATCCTGACAGCGTCTCCCAGATGCCGTCCCAAAGATCCTCTGCTGAATCGAGTTCGGCCAGATGTTTGCGCAGGCGCTGGGGAGCCTGATCGCGACGTTGACGGTTCGGATCTCCCTGCCGGGTTTTCTGTTGTTTCATCCAGACCGTGCTCAGTGCCCAGAGGAGAAAGGGAAGTCCGGCACCGGTGGCAAAGCCCACACCGGGAGTCAGAGAACTCAGAGAAACCAATCTGCCCGGATTCAGTTTCAGATACACCAGATCCTCCCCCAGCGCCTCGGTGGCCAGGGGCATGGACTCCAGGGTCAGCGATTCGGCGGAGAGGGCGCCCGCACTGTCGCCGGTCACTGTGAGGGGAAAAGGTCCTTCGGTCAGTGTCACGTACCGCTGCGCCTCAGGATCATAATAATGAAAGGCCAGCTCCGGGAGTTCCGTGACCGCAGAGGAGGTGGGGATCACCACCTGTTCCAGCACTTTCCGGCCGTTGAGGCCGTCCCGGCTTAGATCCTCGGTGACAATGCGGGGGGAATAGACGTTGAGATCCTCGGTGTCCTCCAGATGCGGGGGGAGGGCCTGTTTGAGGCTTCCGCTTCCCTCCAGAGTGACCCGGAGGGTGACGGGGTCTCCGGCGTTGACCGATTGCGGAGAGATGTCGGCGGACAGCTGGAAACGGCCGATGTGTCCGGCATATCCCTCCGGCCGATTTTTCTCCGGCGGAGCGGCCACGGTGAGGGTCAGCGGCTCCTGCAGTCCGATCCGTTCGACCCGAACCCGCATGGTGCCGAACAGCAGGCTGCGGGAGGAGCCGGGTTCCTGCACCTCCACCCGGAAGGTGGGATCAAAGGTCAGTGTGCCCGGCTGAGTGGGGGTGAGACGGGCGACATAGCGTTTCTGTCGGTAGCGGGTGCCGTTAATGATGCGGGTGCCGGCCCGGATCTCCTGCCAGTCGCCGAGTTCAAAGCCTTCCTCCGGGAAATTCAGCAGTTCAATATCGCCAATGGGCTCCTCACTGAAAAAGGAGAGAGTGAGTTCGACCGTCTGGCGGATCAGGGTCTCTTCGCTGGAGGCTTCCAGAGTGGCAAAGAGAGCGTCGGTAGCACGCACCACTGCGGCCGGGGTGACGGTGAGGGTCTGGGCCGGCAGTTCCTGGCCGTTCTGCAGGCGGTAGGGACCGATCTGATAGGTGCCGGGTTTGGTGGGGGCAATGGTGTAGGCCAGGGTGAACTCTGCCTGTCCGTCAATGATGATGCTCTGCTGGGAGGTGCCCCGCACCTCCAGACCGTCGGGCAGGGGAATCTCCGGGGGACGGAACATGCCTCTGGTTTCGGAAATGAGATTCAGAGTGACGGTCTCATCCATGGAAATGGTGTTGCGCGACAGCTCCAGCCGGACATCGGCCAGGGCGGCCTGGCCCAGCAGCAGGAAAAGGATGATGAATTTTATAGGTCGGTGCACAAACATGATTCTCTCGATCCAGCTCTCCTCTTACCAGTCTTTTTCCACCGGAATCGGACGGGCGTTCCGTTGAAGGAATTGACGCCGCTGACGCCGTTCCTGTTCATCATAATTGTCCAAAAGTTGCTCAACCTGCTCCAAGGGCATGTCCTGAGCCTCCTGATCGGAGGGGGAGGAGGGCGTGGAGGAATCAGAGGGATCCTGTTCGGACTGCGGCTCCTGCCCGCCTCCTTGGCTTTGATCCCGTTGTTCCTGATCCTCCTGGTCCTGTTGATTTTCGCCAGACTCCTGCTCCGGGGAGGACTCCTCCTGAGGCTCCCGGGAATCCTGTTGTTCCTGCTGGTCTTGCTGATCCTGCTGGTCTTCCTCTCCGGAATTCTGATTCTGCTGATCCTGTGATTCCTGTTCCTGATCGTTCTCCTGTTCCTCCTGCTCTTGTTGATCCTGATTCTCCTGAGGGGGAGGCTCAGGCAGGGTTTCGATAAACCGCTGGGTGAGCTCGAGGTTATGCGCCGCCGCCTCATTTTCGGGATCCACGGTCAGGGCATTCCGGAAGGACTCCTGCGCGCGTTCAGCCGAGGTCTTGGCCTGGGCGTGATCCTGCTGGTCTATTGCCTGGCGGGCGATCTGGTAGGCCGCGTTGCCCTCCAGCAGTCTTTGGCGGGCCTGCAGAGAAGAGGCGTCGAATCCTTCGATTCCCTCCAGTGCCGCCATTGCCTCCGTGGCATTGCCGGATTTCAATTGAGCCGTTCCCTCCGCCAGTCGAAGGGCGTCGGGATCCAATTCACCTTCCGGCGCAAGCCCGCGCAGTGATTGAAATGCTTCCGCTGCCTCTGCAAACTTCCCTTCCCCGTAAAGAGTGATGGCGTCGTCCAGACCCTCGCGCGCCTCCCGCCAGCTCAAGGCGTCGGCTTCCCGGGCCAGGAGGGAGCAGGGTAAAAAGAGGAGGATGAGGGTGAGCAGGAGAGAGCTTAGAGGTTTTGGTGCAAAATTCCCCTGTTTTTCCACGGGAGCCGTGGAACTGCATGTGTTTAGAAACCTCATTCCGCTTTCCTCCACAGGGCAGGCAGGCGGGTGAAGGATTCCAGCAGAAAGCAGAGGACGCCGAGTCCGAGAAAAATCTGATAGCGTTCCTCCATTTCTTTTACCCGCCGGGATTCCAGCTGTGCGCGGGCCAGAGGCGCCAATCCCTCTTCCACAATCGCCCGGACTCCAAAGTCCCGGGGGTCGGAACGCACGTAGAGGCCATCGGTTTCGGTGGACAGCCGGCGCAGGGTGGCTTCATCCAGTCGGCTTTTCACTACTTCCTGCTGACGGTTTTTCAGAAAGGAGCTGCCGCTTTCATCCAGGGGAATCAGCGAACCCTCCGGGGTGCCCACTCCCACCGTGAACACCCGGATTCCCTGTTTTTTCAGATCGGCAATGACGGGATCCAGATCGCCGCTGTGCTGTTCCCCGTCGGTGATAAGCAGAATCACTTTGTCGGCTTCCGACTCCTCTTCAAACGCTTCCGCCGAGGTCTGCAGCGCGCGGGCGAGGTTGGTGCCACCCCGGGGAATGGTACCGGGAACCAGATCCCCCACGTTCATCATAAAAGCGCCGTAGTCGCGGGTGAGGGGACACTGCACCACCGCCTCCCCGGCAAAGGCCACCAGTCCGATCCGGTCACCGGCCAGCGCCCCGCTCAGTTCCTCCACGCCCCACTTGGCCCGCTGCAGGCGGGAGGGCTTGAAGTCATCGCTGCGCATGCTGTTGCTGGTGTCGATCGCCACCATGAGGTCGAGCCCCTCGCGGCGGGCATCCCGCCAGGTGTAGCCCCACTGCGGCCGGGTGAGCGCCAGGGCGGTCAGTAGAAAGCCCAGGCCGGTCAGCAGGGTGCGCAGACGCTGCACCTCCGGGGCGGGCGATTTCCGGGTAACCCTGTGAAGCGAAGGCGGAATCCAGCTGTTCAGCCGTTTCCGCCGGCTGCGGCGCAGGCCGATCTCCAGTGCAACGAGCAGGAGCACCACAGGCAGAGACCAGAAAAAGAGCGGGGCACCGAAGGTCATGCCAGCACCCTCCCGAACCGTCCGGCCGACAGCATCCGCTCCAGCAGCAGCAGTCCGGCACCGGCCAGGGCCACCCACATAAACTGCTCGGTGTAGAGGGTGTATTCGGTCAGTTCAATATCGGTGCGCTCCAGCTCATCGATCTCCTCGAACACCCGCTGCAGTTCCCCCTCATCCTCGGCCCGGAAGAAACGTCCGCCGGTGATCTCCGCGATGCGCGACAGGGTATCGGTGTCGACCGGAATGCGGGTCTGACGGTAGATGGTCTGACCGAACATGTTCTGCACCGGGACCCGCACCGGACCGTCGGATCCGGCCGCGATAGTGTAAACCCGTATGCCCAGCTCTTCCGCCAGGGGAGCGGCATCCAGCGGAGCGATATCCCCGGCGCTGTTGACGCCGTCGGACAGCAGAATGATGATCCTGCTGGCCGTTTCGGAATTCCGGAGACGGTTGACGGCACTGGCCAAGGCATTGCCGATGGCGGTGCCGTCGGGCAGTTCGCCGGTGCGGAGATCGCCAATGCGGTCGGTCAGCCAGTCGTGATCCAGGGTGGGCGGACATTTGGTGAACGGCATGGCGGCAAAACTGATGAGCCCGATCCGGTCCAGCTCACGGGCCTCGACAAAGCGGATGGCCACGTCCTTCACCGCATCCAGACGGTTCCGGTCGTCTTCGTTTCCGGGATCGATCGCCTGCATACTGGTGGAGGTGTCCAGTGCCAGCACGATATCCACGGTGTCGGTCTCCACCTCCCGGCGTTGCAGACCGGTCTGCGGCCGGGCCAGGGCCACGATGAGCAGACTCAGCCCCAGGCCCGCCAGCAGATGCAGCACGGGATGGAGGCGTCGGACTGCGGAGGCGGGGAGGCTGCGCAGCAGGGAGGCCGATGGAAAATGCAGGGCGGAATGGAAGCGGGCGGAACTGCGGACCCACACCCAGACCGGCACCAACAGGAGAAGCAGCAGAAAAAAGGGATGGGCAAACCGGAAGATCATGCCGTCTCCTCCTGCCGGGTGGAGGTGATAAACTCCCGCACGGAGGCCATCAGTTCATCCAGCACCTCCCGCTCCGGGCGTTCCCCGGCAAACTTGATGCGGTCGGTGGCGGTAAAGAAGCGTTTGAGACCGGCCTGGTGTTCTTCGGGCCACGGGGACTGCTCCTCCACCGCGATGAGGAATTCCTCCGTGGTGAGATCCGGGGCCTGAATGCCGAAGCGGTCCTCGATGTAGGTGCGAAGGATGAGGCTGAGCGACACCGCGGCCGCATCCACATCCGGACGGGTCCACGCCGGAGTCTGTTCAAGTTCCTCCAGGGCCTGGAAGGCGGTGACGTGAGCCGGAACCGGCGGGGGCGGGGGAATCACCCGGTGACGCCATTTCCACAGGGCGAAGGCGGCGAGTGCAGCCAGCACCAGCGCGGCCCCCAGGGAGATCCAGAGGTTGCGGCGTTGACGGCGAAGGGCTTCCGGACCTCGGAAGTCGGGCAGGTCCTCACTTCCGAACATCGGAAGCGCGGTTTCCTCTCCCTCCAGACGGGAGGTGACCTCCAGAGAGACAAATGGAAGCTCGATTTCCTGATTCTCCACCTGCAGGGAAGAGGCAAAAACCACGGTATTGGTCACCGCGTAGGCGGCGATACGTACGTCAAAATCGCGTTTCCACCCCGACCCGGTCTGAACGTCAGTGCTGGACGCCTCCAGCAGTTCTATCGGCTCCTGAAACCAGTTCTCTGTGGGGGGAAGAGTGAGTCGCTCCTCCGCAGATACCCGAATGGTCAGGTCAATGGGCTGACCAAAGGGAACCGTCTCCGGGATGGCCTCTTTGACCTGAAAAGAGGGAAGGGACTCCGGTTCAGGAAAGTCAGGGGCTTTCTGCTCTGTACATGCGCTCAGAATCAGGAGGACAAGCGTCGAACTACGCAGAGGAGCCTTCACATCTGCCTCCTTGCCCGCAGACGGAAGAACCGGGCCAGATCCCGTTCGTAGGCCTCATGCGTATTGAGGATAAGGAATTCGATGCCGCCGCGAAGATGCTCGCGGGTGAGGGTGTCTGACCATTGCTGCACGTCGCGCTGCAGGGCTTCGCGCACCTGCCGGCTGCCGGTATCGATGAGAAAACGCTCGCCGGTCTCCGGGTCGATCCAGTCCAGCAGCCCCACTGCGGCCCAGTCGGTTTCGCCCGGATCATCCAGACGCATCGCGATCAGATCGTGGCGCCGGGCGGTGCGTTTGGCTGCCTCCAGCTGATCGGTGGAGATATGCCCGTCGCCGATCCAGAACACCACCGCTTTATGGTGCAGTACCCGGTTGAGGAAGGTGAGAGCGGGTTGGAGATCGGTGCCGCTGCCTTCGGGCTTGAACCCCAGAATTTCCCGCACCACCCGCAGCACATGGCGGGGACCTTTTCCGGCCGGAATGTAACGCTCTACCCGGTCAGTGAAGAGCAGTAGAGCCACTTTGTCCTGATTGCGGATGGCGGCCAGGGCCAGCACGGCGGCCACCTCCGCCGCGACCTCGCGTTTTGTGCGTTCTCCGCTGCCGAAGACCAGCGAGGCGCTCATGTCCACCATCAGCACCACGGTGAGCTCCCGCTCCTCCCGGTAGGTTTTGATGAAAGGATGCTGCATGCGGGCGGTGACGTTCCAATCGATGGAGCGGACATCATCGCCGGGCTGATACTCCCGCACTTCCTCGAACTCCATGCCGGAGCCTTTGAAGGCGGAGTGATACTGACCGGCCAGCACCTCGGTCACAATGTGACGGGAACGGATTTCAATGCCCCGTATTTTCCGCAGCAGCTCGGACGGAATCATGAGGGGTCGGTTACGGAACCGGGAGGTCGCGGAGAATGCGTTGAATCAGTTCGTCTGAATCCAGTTCCTCCGCCTCGGCCTCATAGGTGACCAGCAGACGGTGCCGCAGCACATCGGGCGCCATGGTTTTGACGTCCTGCGGGGTGACGTAGGCCCGGTTCTGCAGGAAGGCATGACCGCGGGCGGCGAGCGCGAGGGCGATGGTAGCCCGGGGACTTCCGCCGAAGCGGAGATACTCGTTGAGGGGCAGACCGAAGGCTTCGGGGTCCCGGGTGGCAAAGACGATGTTGAGAATGTAGTCTTTGATTTTGTCGTCCAGATAGATCTGGTTCACCACCCGGCGGGCGCGGAGAATATCGTCCGGCGACACCACCGCATTCAGTTCCTGAAGGGTGCCCGACATGGCGTGCTGCTCCAGAATGGTCCGCTCCTCCTCTTTGCTGGGATAACCGATCCTGAGCTTGAGCATAAAGCGGTCGACCTGGGCCTCCGGCAGTGGGTAGGTGCCTTCCTGTTCGAGCGGGTTTTCGGTGGCCAGCACCAGGAAGGGCGAGGGCAGGGGGTAAGTGGTATCGCCAATGGTGACCTGACGCTCCTGCATGGCCTCCAGCAGGGCACTCTGGACCTTGGCCGGGGCCCGGTTAATTTCATCGGCCAGGATCAGGTTGGCAAAAATCGGACCTTTGCGAATGGAGAAGTCCGCCTCTTTGGGATTGTAAATCAGGGTGCCCAACAGGTCGGCCGGCAGCAGGTCCGGAGTGAATTGCAGGCGCTGAAAGTCGGTATCCAGCAGGGCGGCCAGTGATTTGACAGAAAGGGTTTTGGCCAGTCCCGGGACGCCCTCCAGCAAGACATGTCCGTCGCACAACAGCCCCAGAATCAGACGGTCGACCAGATACGATTGTCCAACCACCGCCCGGCTCATTTCGGAACGGATCCGGTCGACCACCGCATGCTCCTCCTGAACCCGGTCCTGAATGATATCCAATTGATTACTCATACACATTCCTCTTTACATGGGTTTGGAACCATAGACGTCAAACTGCGTCCTGTGTTCAAAATTTGTTGCTAGGGTGTATCGGGTCCGCCGGCTTCGATCAAGCGGTTACCTCCTGCTCATTTCTCCTGTCATCGCAACTATTGTGAGTGTTGACAGAAGAATCGGATCTTCGGGTGTTGTCCTGATCGTAATCATAATCATTATCGTACTCGAAAACTATTTTGATGTTTCGATTACGAAAAAATGATCTGTGCCAATCGGAGATGAAGGCAGGGCTTCCCTGTCTTGCCCTGTCGGGCGGAACAGGTTAAAGGGGGCGGCATGGCGTTACACATTTACGATACTCTGTCCCGCTCTCTGCAACCGGTTGTGCCGGCCGACGGTCAAACTCTGGGCTTTTACTGCTGTGGACCCACGGTATACGGCCCGGCTCATATCGGGAATTTCAGAACGTTTGTGCTGCAGGACGTGTTCCGCCGCACGGCGGAACTGAGCGGCCTGAAGGTGAAGCATGTGCGGAACCTGACCAACGTGGATGACAAAACCATCCGGCAGGCGGTGTCGGAGGGGAAATCGCTTCAGGAGGTGACCGAGTTCTGGACGGAGAAATTTCACCAGGACTGCCAGGCCCTGAATCTGCTGCCGCCGGCGGTGGAACCGGGTGCGGTGGAGCATATTCAGGAGCAGATTGATCTGATTCAGTCTCTGATGGAGAAGGGCGCGGCGTACCGGACGGACGACGGGTCTGTCTTCTTCCGACTGGAGGCCTTTCCGGAGTACGGACGGCTCTCCGGGGTGCAGGACCGTGAACTCACCACCGACTCCGCGCCCTCCACCGATGACGAATATGGACGGGAATCCCTGGCGGATTTCGCCCTGTGGAAGGCGGCCAAACCTGAGGATGGAGAAAATGTGTGGGAGAGTCCCTGGGGGCCGGGCAGGCCGGGCTGGCATCTGGAATGTTCGGCTATGAGTATGAAATATCTGGGTCCGTCGTTTGACGTGCATTCCGGCGGTATCGATCTCGCCTTTCCCCATCACGAGAATGAAATCGCTCAGAGCGAAGCCTGTACCGGGAAACCCTTTGCCCGCCTGTGGCTGCATGTGGTGCACCTCATGGTGGATGGCAAAAAGATGAGTAAAAGCCTGGGCAATCTCTACACCCTGGATGATCTGGCCGAAAAAGGCTGGAGCGCCATGGAGGTCCGCTACGCCCTGATTGCCGGCCATTACCGCAAACATCTCAATTTCACCTTCGACACCCTTCGCGCAGCCAGAAGCAATCTCAAGCGGCTGGCCTCTGTGGCGGCCGCGCTGCCGGATCCCCAGGGCGTGGAGCCCGGAAGATTTGCCCCGGCCATCGAGGCGCTGATGAACAACCTGAACGTCCCCCAGGCCCTGGGGGAACTGTTCCGTCAGTGTGGAGAGATCGAAAAATCGTCCGGACTGGCCACCCCGGCTGATGCTGCAGGCTTTTACCAGCTGCTCACCGCGCTGGGGCTGAGCCTGCCGGAGGAGGAGACGGCTGAGATTCCGGAGGAGATCCGGAAGTTGGCCGAAGAGCGGATGCAGGCCCGGGCGCAGAAAGATTTTGCCGAGTCCGACCGCCTGCGCGATGCGCTGCGCGATGCCGGCTGGGTGGTCAAGGACGTGGCCGGAGGCTACGAGCTCGAGCCGACGGCCTAGCCGGGGTACTCGACCCGGCGCTGTCCTGCCCGGCGGGTTGTGGGGGCGGGGTGGATGGTGGCCGGGGGTTCGTTACAGATCTGCATGCGCTCCTGCAGGGTGGCACGGAGAGTCTCGCGGACGTCGGCATGGGACTCCAGATCGACCAGATTGCGCAGTTCGTAGGGGTCGCACTGCAGATCGTAGAGGTGGGTTTCCGTGTAGTCCGGGGCGGTGCCGGTGCCGGTATGTTCCTCGGAAGCGGTAACGGCGTATTTCCAGCGGCGGGTGCGGATGGCCCGGCCCGGGGGCAGAAAATTGTCTCCAAACTGAATATAGGCTTCCTCAGGCCAGTCGGCCCCGGGGGTGAGCAGAGGGCGCATGGAGCGTCCTTCAACCTCGGCCGGAATGTCGACCCCGGCGCAGTCGAGGAAGGTGGGCATGAGATCCACCAGGCTGACCGCCTCGTGTCGTTGGCCACCGCCGTTCCAGCCCGGGCCCCAGACCGCCATGGGCACCCGTACGGAGCTTTCGTGCGGGGAGCGCTTGTATTCGGCGTTGCGGGTCTTGAAGTGGCAGCCGTGATCACTGATGTACACCACCACGGTGTTTTGATCCAGGCCGGTGGATTTCAGGTGATCCATGGTGCGGCCGAGCGCTTCATCCAGTCGTTTGATCATGCCGCAGTATCCGGCCCAGTGTTCCCGTGCGCTGCCGGTCATGGCCTGCAGATCCGGAGGGAGAGGGGCGTGACGGTAAAGATCAGCATATCCGTCGGGCGCGGGATAGGAGTCATCCGTATTCTGATGATGCGGCTCCAGATAGGAGTGGAAACAGAGAAAGGGTTCATCAGGGGTTTCGGCCCGTTCGCTCAGGTAGTCCAGCATGCAGTCGGTCTGGGCATCCACCCGGTAACCGGGCAGAGAATGCTTTTGGTCCTCCTCATCCCACAATGCGGCGGAATAAGGACCGGACACGATTTCTACCGCATTGGCTCCCAGCCAGCGCTGATAGCCGCCCCGGTTTTCTTTGGGCACCGGTCCATTGCCGGTTCCTTCAGATAAATGCCATTTGCCGAAATACGCCGTGTGGTATCCGGCCCCGTTCAGCAGTTCGGCCAGTTTGGGGGCGTCCTCTTTCAGACCGGGACCGTTTTTCCAAACCCCGGTGGTGGTGGCGTACTGACCGGTCTGCAGACAGCTGCGGGCCGGACCGCAGACG
>CAZVCO010000022.1:19448-20443 GCA_964625795.1 uncultured Verrucomicrobiota bacterium
TGGGGAGTGACGGCCTCCTGAAAGAAGGTGCCCTCACGGGCCAGACGGTCAAAATTGGGGGTCAGTCCGGCCGGATAGCCGTTCAGCCCCAGGGTATCCCAGCGCTGTTGATCGACAAAAAATACGAGAAAATTGGGTCGGGATGTGCTCATAGGTGAACGCAATCAAATTGACAGACGGAGTCAATTTTATGTGACCGGAAATCTGAACCATCATCACGGTCAGGTGCCGCAGACCCAGAGTGAATCAGGAGTGGGTGCGCCGTCGCCGGCGTCGTCTGCGCCGCTGGGGGTGGGGGCGTTCTTTCTTTTCCTGAGGCGGCGGTGCCTTTTTGAGATCGCGGGTCCAGGCGTCGATCAGATCGGTCTGGGGGCGCTCGGTGGCCAGTGCATCAAATTTGAAGAGCACCAGCGCGTCGCGGAAATAGGGGCGGCTGAGAAACCGGGTGATGCGGGATTCGTTGCGCCGGTCGGTGAAGCGCCGCTGGGACTGCAGGAGATCGAAAATCTTGAATGCGGTGCGCTTGGGGATCAGAATGCGGGGCATCAGCACCTGTTGCACCTGCTGAACGGCCTCCATGAGGGCGGAGCGGGGAGAGTGGTCGCCTTCGGCTTTGATCTCATCGCGCACCTGATAAATGAAAGGAGTGAGGAACAGCGCGTAGGCCAGCTCGGGGGAGGCCTTGATGTCATGGGCCTTCCATTTGTCCAGTTGCTCCAGAGCCATGCGGTGCCACTTCTTGGCATCGTCGCCGGCCCGGTTGCGGAACCAGTCGGCAAAGCCCGGAAACATCACGTCAAGCAGTTCGGTCTCGCACCAGACGTCGAACGCTTTTTCCATGCCGCCGCTGTAGAAGAACTTGAGGATTTCCTCATACATGCGCGCATTGCTGGCGTGGGTCATGTGCTCCCGTTCGCGCAGAATGGCCTGATAGGTGTTGTCCTCGATGTCGAGATCCAGGGTGGTGGCGAAGCGGACGGCCCGGATCATGCGGA
>CAZVCO010000022.1:20453-22225 GCA_964625795.1 uncultured Verrucomicrobiota bacterium
ATCCTCCTGGTAGCGCTGATCCGGATCGCCGATGCAGTGCACCACTTTCTCCTCGATGTCCTTGAGGCCGCCCACGTAATCGATAATGGAGAAATCCTCGATATCGTAAAAGAGGGCATTGATGGTGAAATCGCGGCGGAAGGCATCCTCCTCCGGGGTGCCGTATTCGTTATCGCGGATGACCACGCCGTCCTCGTTCAACTGAATGAATTTTTTGCCTTTCTCACGGTGGCTGTCCCCGTCTTCGGCCTCCTCTTCTTCGGGAGCGGGGTCGACCGGGGCCCGGAAGGTGGCCACCTCGATAATTTCATCGCGGAACATGACATGGGCCAGGCGGAAGCGCCGGCCGATGAGCCGGCAGTTGCGGAAGCAGCGTTTGACCTGTTGCGGAGTGGCGTCGGTGGCCACATCAAAGTCCTTGGGGGATTTGCCCAGCAGGAGGTCCCGGACACAGCCGCCGGCCAGATAGCCTTTGTATCCTTTTTCATTCAGGCGGTACAGGACCTGCAGGGCGTTGCGGCTGATGTGTTTTCTGCTGACGCAGTGATCGGAGCGTTGAAGAATCGTTGGTTCCATGTATAGAAAGATATCGAGTGCGCGGTCATATGTCCTCCGCACCCGCAAGGCAACAAGAATCCGGGTTCAGCCCGAGGAGAAACCATGAAGAAAAAAACCGAATCCCTGCTGTTTGAATTTCTGAACACGGTCAGTCCCTCCGGTTATGAAGGGCCTTCCGCCAATCTTTTCCGGCGTGAGGCCGAAACCTTTGCGGATGAGGTGACGCGTGATCTGCACGGCAGCACTGCGGCGCTGGTGTCCGGCACCGATCCCGATTTCCGGGTGATGTTTGCGGGACATTGCGATGAAATCGGCTTTCTGATCACGCACATCGATTCTAACGGGTATCTGTGGTTTGCCCCGATCGGGGGATGGGATCCCCAGATTGCCCAGGGTCAGCGGGTGCAGGTGCGGGGCAGCAAAGGGATTGTGCCGGGGGTGATCGGGAAGAAGCCTATTCATTTGATGAACGACAATGACCGCAAAAAGGTGGTGCCCCTGAAGGAACTCTGGGTGGATATCGGGGTCAAAAACCGCAAAGAGGCGGAAAAACTGGTGAGCGTGGGTGATCCGCTGGTGCTGGGCTACGGACCGGAGAAACTGGCCGGCGAAACCCTGGCGGCCCGGGGCATGGATAACCGGATCGGGGCTTTTGTGGTGCTGGAGGCGGCCCGGCGGGTGGCCAAGGCAAAAGAGAAGGCGGCGGCCTCGCTGCTGAGTGTGGCCACGGTGCAGGAGGAGATTGGTCTGCGCGGCGCCATTACCTCCTCATACGGAGCGGATGCCAAGGTGGGGATTGCGGTGGATGTGACCTTTGCGGCGGATCATCCCGGACTGGGCGACGCCAAAACGAATCTCAATGAGGTGGCACTGGGCAAGGGTCCGGTGCTGACTCGCGGGCCGAACACTCATCCGCGCTTCTTTGACCGCATTGTGGAGGTGGCGAAAGCCCATGACATTCCGCTGCAGATCAATGCGGAGGGGCGGGGCACCGGCACCGATGCCAATGCCATGCAGCTCAGCCGCGGCGGCATGGCCGCGGCCCTGCTCAGTATTCCCAACCGCTACATGCACAGTCCTTCGGAATGTGTCGATCTCCGCGATGTGGATCACTGTATTGAGCTGATGGCGCAGGTGGTGCTTGCACTCGATCCCAACGCCGACTGGACTCCGTTTTAGAAGAAGGGCACAGGGAGGCCGCGGAGAACGCGGAG
>CAZVCO010000023.1:0-18636 GCA_964625795.1 uncultured Verrucomicrobiota bacterium
GGTTTCCTTCAACCCGTTTCACAAACGGGGCGGTTCGGAAATCATCGCGGATCTTCCGAAGGTCATATCCGGGTATAGTAGTCATGGTTTCATTGGCTCCTTTTGGTTCAGGCATAGGTGTCCACCAGGCTCCGGACGACCAGCCGCTTGCGGAGTTCGGAAAGCGTCAGATCTTTTGCGGGGATGATGTTCACTTCGACAGATTGCCCCGGACAGAGATGAATAAAGTTATCCGATAGTTTGGCATCCATCCCTTCCAGTTCTATCCAGGCCCAGAGCGCCGGCTTTTTGGCGGTCAGGGTCGCAGTAAAGGCCCCATCTTTTGTTTTTTTTACCACAGCTTTGATGCCGGGCTTCCGGCTGAGATCCATGTACTTGGGCCGCGCGAAAAGCACCAGGTTGGTGGAGTCCGGCTGACCGGGGGCGGACAGCTTCAACCAGACCAGCAGATTGTGTTTACCCTGTTCTTTCAGCAGGCGTTTTAATTGAACGGTGGCGATCCGGCGACTGGTTCCGGAAGCGGCCCGGACCTTCTTTTTGCTCTTCAGCAGTTCTTTTCCGTCCAGGTCTGTCACCGTCCATTCCGCCGTGGCATTCACCGGCTGCATGAGGTCACTGTTCACATGCACCTCAACCGTTCCTTTTTCAGGATCCTCAAGCCCACTGATCAGGAGCGGAGCAAAAAAGTTTATCGCCATGTAGTGCGTGGCTTTCCAGCGTCCGTGGTAATCAATGGAACTCCAACTCGCCACCGGCCAGTTGTCATTAAGCTGCCAGTACAAGGTACCCATCCCCCGGGGCATACTGCGTCGCCAGTGCTCACAGGCGTACTTCATGGCCATGCCCTGCTGGATCTGACTGACCCAGATCACGTTCTCAAATCCTTCCGGCAAGCGGAACCAGCTCAGCATGTACTGCATAATGGTGGTGTTCCCAATGCCGGAGCGTTGATGATGCTCCATGACCCGGGTGGTAATGTTCCTGTCCTCCGGCTTGGTGTATCCATAAACCGTTTTTGGCTCGGGAAAGGACTGGAAGCCGAACTCGCTGTTGAAGCGGTGTTTACAAGTCCTGTACCATTCAAAAGGTTCTTTGCCGTGCCATACTTTCCATAGGTGTGCATCTCCACAGGTCGGGTCGTTGGTCTTGTTCCGATCTCCAACCGGAGTGTGTGGACTACTGGGCCAATAGGTCCGTTCGGGGTCCAACTTCGAGAGCACGTCCGGAATGAGTTTATCGAAGAGTTTTTTATATCCCGTCCATCCCTTGAGCTCAGGGTTGTTAAAGAAGTACTTCAGCATCTCGATCTCGTTGTTCCCACACCAAAGGGCGATGCAGGTGCGGTGGCGGAGGCGCTTCACCACATTCTCGGTCTCGGCCTTCACATTACGCATGAACGCTTTGTCCATGGTGGGATATCCGGAACAGGCATACATAAAGTCTTGCCACACGCAGATCCCAAGCTCATCGCATGCGTCATAGAACGCCTCGTCCTCGTAGATCCCCCCACCCCAGACCCGGAGCATATTCATATTGGCCTCGGCTGCATCCTGCACCAACTGATGATACCGTTCCTGAGTCATCCGCGCCTGAATGGCATCGGCCGGAATCCAGTTGGCCCCTTTGGCAAAAAACGGTACACCATTGACCACAAACTGGAACGACTCCCCCCACTGATCCGGATGACGGTCCAGTTCCAGGGTGCGGAGTCCGATCCGCTTCTCTGTGATATCCAGAAGAGTTCCCTCCGCATCCAGCAACTCCACTGTCACCTTATAGAGAGGCTGATCCCCCATATTATTCGGCCACCAGAGCTTCGGATGTTTCACCAGTGTTTGTAGCGTGGTGATTTTGCCGCCAAAGGTTTCTTCAGTCGACCCAACCTCTTTACCATCCAAGGTCACCGTCACCCGTGCGGACAACTTTTGACGTCCCGTCTTCTCCACAGCTGTCTCGACCGTGAGGCCCACCTGCCCTTTCTTCGAGTGATCCTGAACGATCCGCACATCCGACAGGCGGGCAGTATCAAAGGCCACCAGACGGATATCGCTCCAGATGCCGCAGGTCACGCATTTCACGCCCCAGTCCCAACCGAAGTTACAGGGCTCTTTCCGGATGTGTCCGGCGTTATTGCCGTTCCCGGCTTTCAGAAAAAGCTCTTCCCCTCGTTTATTGATATAGGACTGGGCCGCAGCAAAGGTGATCGAGATCGTATTCTGTCCGGCTTTCAGCACCTCCCTCACATCAAACTCCCAGCTGCGGAACATATTGTCCGTGGTGGCGATCTTCTTCCCGTTGATCACCAAGGTGGCCAGGGTGTCGAGTCCATCACACTGCAGGAGTACCCGATTCTTTTTCAGTACCGCGGCAGGCACTTTGAAACTCCGCTGGTATATCCAGTCCGTTTCCCCGATCCACTGCAGGTCGTTTTCGTTGTCCCGGTAAAACGGATCCGGAATCTCATTGGCCTTCAGCAGATCGGCATACACATCACCCGGCACGGAGGCGGGAATCCATTTGGACGTGCAGGCCTGCTTCACCTTCCAGGAAGTACCGGAAAGTGACGTGGTTCGGAGTACGGGGATTGGGGGTTTACTCATTGTGATTCCTGAACGTTGGGGTGAAGAATCAGGAAACCCTACCGTTTTTGATTGCTTACCTCCTCCTGTTGGATGACATTTTATTGAACATATATGATATCAGAACCTTTTCTCATCAGATCCAAGGGGCCGGATTTCTGGGCGATCCATGAGACCCGTTCCACCAAAGCATGGGCGTACCCCCCGCACCGGCACGACGGATTCGGGGACCTGATGCTGGTCTGTGAGGGACAGGTCACCAATGTGGTGAACGGATATACCACCGAAGTATATGCCGGGTCGGTGGCCTGGACCCGGGAACGAGATCTGCATGAAATCCAAGGAAGCTCCTTCCGGTTTCTGAATCTCAACCTACCCGATGAACGCCTGGAGATTCTGGCTCTGGCTCTGGGCCGGGGAAAAGAGCTCGAGGCCCTGAAGACCCAGCCGTCGACTCCCTGGGCCCGGACGGGCGATAAAGCAGCCGGGCTGGAACGGTCGTTAACCCGGTTGTTGACCACCCCCAGAGGACCGCTCGCAGACCTGCGGGTCAATGAACTTACCGTTCAGCTTCTGGCCATCCTGCTCGCTCCCCACCTCTCCGTGAGTCGCAAACCGGCAACCCAGCCAGAATGGCTGGAACGTGGATTGAAACATATTGAGCAGCATATTGAAGACGGGGTGAGTGTTTCCGAACTGAGTGGCATCTGCAACCGAAGTCCCGAGCACATCTCCCGCAGTTTCCAACACCACCTCGGCATGTCCCCTTCCGCCTGGATCAACCAGCAGCGCATCACCCGGGCTTCCCTGCTGCTCTCCTCCACCAACCGCGATATCCTCGACATCTGCTACGATGTCGGTTTCCAAAGCCCCAGTTATTTCTACCGCATCTTCAAAACGGCCACTGGACTCCCACCCAAACAATACCGGAACAAACACAATCCGATGTCTCTGTGACATGCTCACTACCAAATCCGTTCAGAACCCACCGTGGAGCAGGTATCATCGGTTTACTACGATTTCGAGTCAATGGACGTCCTTAAATCAACGATCAGGATTCCATACGCACAAAGTCGGTCTTGATTCAACATGCTTGTCGTCATGCCAACATCACGTTCAGAGTTCCCAAAGTTTAGAGATAGGTACTGCGAGAAAGCGCTTATCTGTGCCAGGAAGGATGCTGTCGCCGCTGTAAAGGACGATCCCGGACTGAAAATCTTTACCCGCCTGTTCCGCCAACCTTCTAAGTCCATGATAGTCGTTGGCTTTTATCGAGCGAGAGGCCTTGACCTCGATTCCCCAGATCCGACGGCCCTGAGTGATGACGCAATCGACTTCGACTTGGTCCCGATCACGATAATGGTGGAATAAAACAGAGGGATCCGTCCATCCGGCCTGGGCAATCAGCTGTTGCACGACAAAGGATTCTAAAAGGTGACCGAATGCTTCACGACGATGGTTCCAGTCGTCAATGCGAAGGTCCATCAGTGTTGCGCCCAACCCAGAGTCCATCAGATGAACCTTGGGACTTTTTACCAGACGCTTGCTACGGTTACGATGCCATGCCGGAAGAAGGCGCAGGAGGAAGAGTTTCTCCAAGACCTGCAAATAATGATCGACCGTTTCTCGATCAAGGTCAAGGTCGCGGCTCAGAGCACTTTTGTTGAGGAGTGAACCTGATTGCAGGGCGAGTTTAGTGATCATCCTCAGGAGCTGGCTGCTGTCGCGGATGTTGGATACCTCAGGCGCGTCCTTTTCGAACAAGGTCTGTAGGTAGTTTCGGTGCCAGACCGGGACGCGATGTGGAGAGCGGTTGCGAATTTCCGGATAGCCACCGGTGACCAAACGAATGGGAAGATCGGTTGGGTCGTCAATACCTTCCTTTATTTCCGTGACGAATCCCGTAGTTAACAGGGTCTGGAGAAAATGTCCGGGATTCTCTTCTTTCTCAGATTCGGTGAGCGGATGAAGACGGAGGATTTCCATACGGCCGGCCAGTGACTCGCTGGCTCTGGGGAGCAGCAACAGATTGGCGGAACCTGTCAGGATGAAGCGGCCAGGAATACGGTGACGATCGACTGCTACTTTGATGGCACGTAGAATTTCCGGAGCACGTTGGACTTCATCCAATGTAACCCGTTCGGGGAGGCCTCTCACGAAACCAGAAGGATCCTGAAGAGCGGTATCGGCCAAATTATCTTCGTCGAGATCCAAATACGGCCGATCCGGGGCATGGTGTTTCGTGAGAGTACTTTTTCCGCACTGTCGTGGTCCCAGCAAGCAGACTACCGGGGTGTCGCTCAAGGACTCGTCAAGAGCGCGTACCAGACCACGGGGGAGGAGATTAGTATCGGCCATTAGCTAAAAACTAACGGCAATTTGCGGGTTTAGCAAGCGGCAATTTGCGGGTTTATCTTTCGGCAATATGCGGCTTTGTGATTCCGCCCTGTAACAATATCACACAAAGTTTCGCTTAATCACCTTCTAGCAGCCGGTCGGACTTTTCACGAGAGAAAAAAATTTGGTCCATCGTCAAAGAGTGTGGAAAAGAACCGCGGACGTCACAGACGACGCGGACCCATGCAGGTCAAAATGGGAAACCCAGCTCTTTTGTTACCTCAAATTCTTTCACCATATTCATGGGTCCGTGTCGTCTGCGCCGTCTGTGGTTATCTCCATCAAAGATCATGCATGGTGGTCGTAATGAGCTATTATTATGTGGGTGATGAAGTATTCCCCGGTGTTTGACGATGAACCATATTTTCCCGTTCCACCACCCAATGCAGGCGTCAGCTCCACTGGAGGTTAAGTAGACATTCCCACCTTGCAGGCAAGAACTCTCCGAAGGCGGGCAGAGCCTGCATCACCCTCACTTCAGGAAAGGATGCCGCCCGTCTTCAACAGACGTGCCTGCACCTTCTTCGCGCCGACGTCGGCTACCGGACAGCCTTGCTGCGTCGCGAATGCGGCGGTGACGCCGGCGGCCTCGCCGATGGCCATGGCGGAGGGCGCGACCCGGAAGGAACTCATGGCCTCCTGGTCGGCGCTGATGCAGCGTCCGGCGATCACCAGGTTTCCAGGTCCCGATTTGGGAATGAGACAGCGCCAGGGAATGTCAAAGTGGGTTCCCCGTTCCAGCGGTACGAGGCCGATCTTCGGCTCGTCCGGCTTCGGGTCATGAATATCAATCGCATAACAGCTCTGGGCGATCACGTCGTCAAACTGGGCGCAGCCCAGCGCATCCTTTCCGGTCAGCACATACTGCCCGATGATCTGCCGGCTTTCCCGCACCCCGATCTGCCTCGCATGCCGGATCAATTTGCTGTTCTCAAAGCCGGGGACATACTTCCGGAAGAAACGGGCCGCATCCTCGTTCTGCCGGATCCCTTCGTCATGGGCGGCCTGCAATTGCTCCGGATCGGTGGGGTCGTCGCAAAACACCCGGCTGAGGTTCACCGTCAGGTTCTCCGGCGTTCCGGGATGGTTCATCATGATTCCCCCATCCCGGGGAATGCTCCACTCGCCATGCTTTTTCGCCTCCTGCACCAGCTCGGTGATTTTTTTATTCCAGAGGATGATCCATTTCTTCCCCACGTTGGGGTGAATACGGAATTCGCGGCCCAGCCACGCTCCGAAGGCATCGAGATCGACGGGTCCGATTTCGAAATAATAGGTCAGGGGCATGACCGCATTGTCTTTGGCGCGGCCGAAGGTGAATTCCAGACCGAGTTGGGCGCCGACCACCGCATCGCCCGTGGCATCCACCAGGGTTTTGGCCCGCAGGGATTCTTTCCCCAGTTCAATCCGCAGCATGCCGTCGTCCTCTTCTTCAACGCCGGTGATGGAGGTCTCCAGGAGAAGATCCACCCCGGCCTCCCGGCACATGGACGCCATCAGCTCCGCATAGACTTCGGGATCGAAGGTTTCCATTTGGTACCCCGCATCGTCCGGGGCGGAGAAAATGGCTTTCTGTTCAATCAGCTTCCGGCGCAGCTCGCCAAAGACCCCGCCGATGATCAGACGGTGACCGTCCAGATGGGCCGGGCAGAAATTGTTCACCAGCGCGGCGGTACCCATGCCTCCCAGAAACGGATGGCGTTCGATCAGCGCGGTGCGCGCGCCCAGGCGGGCGGCACCCAGAGCGGCACCAAAGCCGGACGGACCGCCTCCGACCACGACCACATCGTAGTTGGATTCGTTTTCTTTCGTCATTGGGAGAACCCGTTTAGATGGACAGCCGCTGATCGTCCTCGATCAACTTTGCTCTCAATTCCTCATAGGACAGGTCCTGCACCGGGCATCCCTGATCCATGGCCAGGCAGGCGGCGGTGGCCGCACTCTGTCCGAGAATCATAAATACCGGTTCCATGCGGATGGAGCCGAAGGCGATATGGCTGGCGGACATGGCCCAGGGGACCAGCAGGTTGGTGCATTCGCCTTTCTTTGGAACAATGGAGCTGTAGGAAATGCCGTAGGGATGTTTCATCCTGTACTGGATGTCCCCCTCGTTTTTGAGCATGCCGTTGATCACCGTCCGCTGATTATGATGCGAATCCATCTGGTAGGCCGCCATGCCGATGGGGTCCTCCACCTTGGTTTCGCTCAGGCAGTGAAACTCGGTCATGATGTGGTCGGAACGCATCCGGCGCCCTTCGCGGACGTAGAGCTGATACGGCCAGTGGCCGTTGTCGGTATATTCATCTTTGGGCAGACCCCACGGCGCATGGCGCTCCCTTATGTGTTCAGGTACACGCGGGTGGTTGGCCAGGGTCCAGATCAGGCCCAGCTGCCAGTCGCGATGCTTTTCGGCCAGGGCATCCCGCTCCGCATGGCTGAGCGTCATCCAGTTCCAGTCGTCGCCGTAGTTCCGACCGATGAAGTCAAACGACACCGGCCCGTCGTTGTTGGAGTCGGTTTTCCGGTTCGGCGTGAGACTGAATTTGTAGAACACCTTTTCGTATCCGGCCTCAATGGCCCGGAAGAGAATTTCATACTCCAGTTCATCGTAGGAGTCCGGCTTCTCCACCGGCAGACGGTTTTCCGGCACATCGGTGAGGGTGGCGCGGAAGCAGTAGGCCTGAATCCGGTGGTCGCCGTCGCCCGGTTCACCGCCGGGATCCGGGTTCACACCGGGAAGCAGTCCGCTGTCCGGGTCACCCGGAACCACATACGGATCCACGCCGTCGGGAAACTGATGGTGACGGGACGCGCCGGTGTTGCCGTTGCGCTCTTCGCCGAATTCCGCATTGGATTCCCGGCCCATGACAAAGGACACCCCGGCGGCCTCCAGCAGATCGCCTTCGTAGGAGGCGTCGATGAACATTGCCCCTTTCAACAGGGTTCCGTCCTCCAGACGCAGCGCGGTGATGCGGTCACCGGACATTTCGGCCCCGTGCTTCAGGTCGATCCGGCCCCGAAGCACCTGAACCCCGGCCTGTTCGATCATGTCGTCGAAGATCTTTTCTGCGACCCCCGGTTCAAACACCGAACCCAATTCGGTTTCGGGGTCCAGGGCCGTGAGCTGCTGGCCCTTGTTCTGGAAATTCGCACGCGGCTCGTGAATCCAGGCCGCTTCCGATTGATAGTGTTGATACACCGCGTGATAAAATTCGCGGGAAAGTCCGCCCAGAATCTCCTTTTTTCCCGTGTCGGTCCAGCCCAGCCCGCTGCTGGTCATCCCTCCCAGGTGACCATAGGGGGAAACCAGAATCACCGATTTCCCCATCCGCGCCGCCTGTACCGCCGCGGTTACACCTCCTGATGTGTCGCCATACACGATCACATCGGTTTGAACATCTGAGTTATCTTTGTGGTAGGTCATATGAGGTCTCCAATGTTCCGAAGCCTAAAAGTATTTCAGCTAAAGGACCATGAACTTCCCTTCATGAAACGGCTCAAAAAGTTCATATAATTTTACATTATATAATGAAGTGTTGATTTTCGGTTCTCCCTCATCCATCATGCAGGCATGAAACCGGTTTCCGACCGCCCTCGACTCAGAGCTTCCGCCTGGTCTTCTTTCGTCTCCACGTTGATCTGGATCTACAGAGGGAAAGTGTCCCCGCTGGTGTCGGGACAGCAAACCAATCCCAACTTTTGCATTTGGTGGATACAGGAGGGACAGGCCAGTGTCAGGTTCCCGGATCAACACGAGGCCACAGCGGGTCAGCAGGAGTGGCTGATTCTTCCTCCAGGAGATCGCCGTCAGGAGTTTGCTCCCGGAACCGCCCTGTATTCTCTGTGTCTAAAAGCTGTATGGCCGGATGGCCGGGTATTGGTTCGTCAAGGCCTCCCGTTGACCCTTTGCGCGAACGAGAGCCGGGAGCTCGAACAGCCCCTGAAACGTCTGCATACCCTTGTTCAACAGGATTTTCCAAGTAGACCCGGCGCCCTCTACCGGCCGGTGTCCAACGTCCAGATTCCGGCTCAGGTCTACTTTGAACTGAATGCCCTCCTCTGTGACTTTCTGAGGGTTCTGCTGGACGCTCTGGAGCTAAAGGGAGTGATCCCGGATCTGCATCAGATTCAGGATGCACGGGTGGTGCGGGCCCTGGATCTGCTGGAAAACGCTCCGTTCACCGAGCTGCCTGCCTTTTCGGACATCGCCAGCAGGGTCGGCCTTAGTCCGGAGCAGCTGACCCGTCAGTTCAAACACTGGGTCGGTCATACACCGAAAGCCCACCTTCATCACCGGAAGCTCGAGACGGCCAAGGCGTTGCTGGCCAGCAAGGAGACGCCTCTGAAGGAAGTGGCCTATCAGTTGGGCTTTCCCAGCCCCAGCGCATTCTCTAACTGGTGCACAAAGCACCTCGGCGGATCTCCCCGTCAAATCCGACAGCATTCAGTTGAACATTGGGTCCACCCATGAAGATTCAAGGGCATCTTGAATCCACACAGATTCGGCCGGGTACAGAGGTTTAAATTATCTTCAGGATTGCCTGACGCCCAGCTTCAACAGCGACTGGGTGGAGGAGAATGAAAAAGACAAGAGAACCTGCGGGAGAACAGCAGGGGTCGAAGACGGGGATTAAGGACGCGGGCCGCGGTGTATGATGATATCGACCCCAGATCCTCCTCCGCCGGAACGGCCGGTGAACAGGAACACCAGTTTCCTCACCACCCAGCCCATCAGCGCCAGTCCAATCAGCACCAGCGCCACCCAGAAGGCGAGCCAGGCAATCAGCAGCAGCACCGCCAGCCCCGCCACCGCCGCCAAGACCGACTGCCAGAGCGGCCGGTCAGCGAAGGGTTGCGGACCACGGGTTCTGCCTTGAGGCGGGATGACTTCCGGTTCGATTTCCATTGGCATCACTTTCGCGCAAAACCGGGCTTCCTGCAACAGGAAAGCGATCCAAGAACCCAGCGGGCTAACGCACCGGCGGCTCGGCCTGCAGGATTTCGGCTCCGTGTTCGGGATGGAGAACAAGAATCGACAACTCGGCGGCCTCCTCGGGCTGACGGTCGTTGAGGGAAAGATAATCGAAACGTCCCCGCAGGTCGGTGTAGCCGTCTTTCCAGAAACTGACGTTTCCCAGCACATCACGGGCGAAGACTTTCACATAGGTTTTGGGCACCGGTTCGTTACTCCCTGCATGACGCACCTCCAGTTGTCCAAAGGCCTCCATTTTCCTGACCCGCAGGTCATTGGACAGCACCGCCAGCGAATCCCGCTGACCGCGTCCGCTGATCTCGACCATCACGTTCTGTTTCTGAAATTCCTCCGGGAGCGTCACGGCCTGTGGCTCCCCGTCAGCGGAGACCAGGACCGTTTTCTGCAGAGCCGGGCGGACCACGGCAAACCCGTCTCCTCCCTCCGCCAGAAACGGCGTGCGGCTGAACAGGAGTTCGAGCTCCATGGGGTACACACTCAGGGTCACGTCCGGAATATGGGTGGCCGTCATGACCAGACCGCCCGACACCTCTTCGAGCTCAAGAGAAGGCTGGGCGTCCGCCCCCTGCCCCAGATCGTGGCGACGGTCGGGATCCGGTCCTTCCATTCCGCCCTCTCCGTCGAGCTGTGCCAGCAGATCCCGGAACCGTTTACGCCAACGGAGAACCGGCACATCGGAATAGGGCTCTGCCCATGCACGGGCCTCCTCAATCCGCAGCTCCCGCATCGCCATCCAGGCCTGCAGATAGGCCACCTGCAGATCATGTCCGGCTTCCTCAGGCAGCATACCCAGCTGCTCTGCGGCCTCGGCCAGCCGGTCCTGCAACTGCAGATGATAGATCACCATCAGACGGGTGCCTGGCGACACCTCCGGCAGAAACATCTGATGCCGCAGCAGCGAACGGTACTGATCGCGCTGTGCCCGGTTGAGAATCCTGCGGGCATCGCCCACCTCATGAACACGGGGATTCACCAGCGGAGCGTATTCCAAATGTTCAAAGCTTTTCTCCACCACCGGATCCACCGTCAGCAGGGGCGAACGGAACGCCGGCCCCACCTGCCTGGCCAGCTGACTGTTGGCCAGCCAGATCCTCGCGCTGTCGGGATCCCGGTGAAGGATGCCATAGGAGAAAGTGTTGGAATGAAAATGAGCGCGCGACTGCAGCAGCTCCACCACCTGACGGAAAAACGAATCGTCTTTTAACCGCCAGGCGATTTCATTCAGGTCCAGCCTTCTGAGGTTGTGGGAGTTCAGATAGGTCAGGACCTCCCGGGGATCGGCGTGTTGCGAGATCCAGGCCCAGGAGGAGGTATCAACTTCGGTGGGGGCATCCACCACTGTGAAGGTCCGGGGGTCGGTCCGGCCCACAATCATTTCACTCTCGGCCACCTGCGGGGGGAACTGGAGGAAGGTGCCAGACGCAGGAAAGGTGAAGAACAGTTCCACCGTCTGCGTGGTGTAACTTCCCAGCTCGATTTCGCGGTCCAGAGTGGCACTCCCGTTCTGAACCGGGATGGCGCCCATCGGCACCTGCATCAGCAGATTCAGCCTGCGGGTAGAGGCGGTGGGATTGGTCAGGGTGACCCGGGCCCCGTACACCGTGCGGCGGATGAATTCGCCGCTGACAAATTTTTCGATCCGCTCATTCCCCTCAAAGCGGTAGCGGTCATCGGCCCGGAAAATCTGCTGGGAGATCAGCAGAGGACGGGCATCCTCCGATTCTGCTGCGGGCAGAATCTGTTCGCTGACCAGCAGCGTCCTGGCCTTCACCTTCAGCTCCAGACGCGGCGCATCCAGGGTCTCCTGAACCGGCTCCGCCTCAAAGGGCAGCGCGCTGAACGCCAGGGCTCCGACCATCTCGGTGAGATTCCGGTTGGCCTCCAGCACGTGAGAGGAAAGTTCCCTCCCCCGGGCCACGTCCAGCCAGAAACGGCTGGCCGGCACGCGTTCGGGCACATCAGCGGTCATCCGCACCTCAAAATAATTCTGTTCCGCCCATTCCTTGGTCTTTGGCAATGCGCGGTACAGACGCCGGGCCTCTCCTTCAAACCCGAAAGGATCCTCCCCACCGAGCACGGAGACATCCTGATCGGATTCATCCAGAGAAAGCGTCGCCCGTCCGGCCGCCTTCTCCTCTGGAGCTGCGGGCATGGCCAGGTCTGCGGAAAAGCTGTCCGCCTCGGCGACGGAGCCCGCCGCTCCGAGGGGTTCGGCCATTTCACGCAGCGATGAACTCGCCTGCCGGGCGATCTCCTCCCGCTCCATTCGAACCTCGGCCAGGTCGGCATCCAGCTTCCCGGCCTGCAGCGCCACGTTCACCCTGTTGCCAAATCCCTCGGGATCGGGAGGGATCAGGTCCACCGCCTCCCGCAGCGCGGCCAGCGCGGCGTCCTTCACCGGACTCCGCCGGGCCAGCAGGGCCAGTTCCAGGGCGTTGCGATGCTGCAGACGGTCCAGCCGAAGGTCGGCCGGAGTCAGATCCTCGAGCAGCCAGCGATCCACAAAGGTGGGATTCACTTTATTGACCAGATACGGTCGCACCACGGTCTGAAAAAAGTCGGAGTCCTGCTGATAGAGGAAGAGGTGAAGCTCATGGCTGGCGAATTCATGATACCTGGCGAGTTTCTGTTCCTCATCCAGTTCCGGCCAGGTGGTGAGAAACGCGAAACGTTCGGCTTGATCATCGTCACTCAGCGTCCTGAGAATTCCGTAGAGATCCTCCAGGGTCTGAACCGGGGTGTAGCGGGTGGTGGCCAGATCTCCAAACTCCACGGTTTCGCCGGCGTTCAGAGTGGTGATGGATTTTTGCCGGCTGAAGGCCTGCTCGGGATCCAGTCCGGATACCAGGCGGACCTCGCGTGGGTCAAAATCCCGGGCCGGCAGGGTGTGACGGGTCACACTGGTGCCCATGCGGTCGATCACCACTATTTCCAGCTGGGTCTGTTCCTCCAGATCCAGCGGAGGCAGCGCAAGCCTTCCCTGCGCATCCGGCCGGAGATTCACCCACCACCGGCTTCCCTGAGGCAGGAAATCTACCCCGATATCCCCACTGGGCATAGAACGGACAGGAGCGGTTTGTGGACGGATGGATGAGTCATCCCAATCGCGTCTCTCTCGGCCTGCGGCCCGGTTCAAGGCCCCGCGGTTGCGGCGGTAGGCCTCGTCCGCACGTAGCTCTTCACGGTCCGCCGTGGTCTCTCTCAGTTCCCAGGGATTCAGAATCAGTCCGGGACGCTCCAGCAGGGTACCGGCAAAAATCTCCTGATAGGGACGCTCGAGCACGTACCGGATTTCATCTCCCAACTGGCGGCCGCTGATATACCTCGCCGACGGAGGAATCACTTCACGATAGGACGGAGAGGTAAACCCGCCGCCCACTGGAAAACTCAGATCATTTTCGGCATACCGCGCGGCCCGCACCGCCACCCGGGTGGAGGGCGTGATATTGCGAAGCTGAAGCTCAATGCCCTTCCTTCCTGAATCGACCGACGCCAGCGACGGCAGAGTAAGGTCGGTGGCCTGAAGCCGTTTCACAGCCCCCAGATAAAAGCCGCTGCGGTTCTCCCCCTCGACCACCTCCACCCGGATGACCTGACCGAGTGCATGGAGCTGCAGACGGTAACTCCCTTCCGGCAGACCGGCCACCTGCAGTTCCCCGTCCGCGATCCGGAGGCGGTCATGAACGTCCTCAAGAATCACCTCCCCGTCCACCTTGAACAGACTGACGTCACGCAATCCGGAGGTGAGTTCCCGGGGATAGGGAAGAGACATGGGCATTCCTGCCCGGGCATGCAGGCGATTGGGCAGCATCACCTGCCCTTCGGTCAGGTCCGCATCCAGCATCAGCTCCCGTCCCTGCACCCGGATCCGGGACAGTCCGGCGAGTTCCCCCAGCATCACACGTCCGTGGCGGTCCGTGCTCACGTCAAGATCAAGGGCGTCCGTAAAGGCCGGATGGACAAGATCCAGATCGAGTGGCTCACCGGAAATCGGCTCCCCGTTCAGCCCCCGAACCTCCAACATCCATCCTTCCGCTGTGGGCGTGAGAAAGACCTGACGGAGAGCGTCCCCGGCCCGTCCCTGATTCACGCGCAAGGTAGCCTGATCCGTGAGCTCCACCGTTTCACCGTCGCGCGTACGGGTGAGGCTGGCGGAAACCGATACCCGCACCTCGCGGAGCCCCTCCTGCACATAAAAGGTCTGCAACCATTCGGCATCCGGTTTGAATTCGGCCTGAAACACGGTTTCAGACGGGGTCCCCTGCGCATCCACCGTGGTCAGGGTGACCCGGACATCCTGCAGGCGGGATAACGGCACCGGGACATCCTGCAGCCTCAGATCGGGCCGAAGCAGGAGGGTTCCCGCCGTGCGGCGGACCAGAGACTGACTGTCCACATGAATGCCCGCATCGAAGGTGTAGACTTCTCCGGGATGTTCGATCTGATCGGGACTGGCAAAATCGCCATCCTGCAGAATCACAAAACGGGTTCCGGGGTTTTCTGAGAAAGGTATCAGAACCAGTCCCTCCTTATTGGCCTCAAACTCCTGACCCTCCATCCATACCCGGGCATCACGAACCGTCTCCCCGCTTTCATCCAGCACCATCATCACCAGTCCGTGTTCGGTTGGCTGCGTGATGGCTTCGAGGTGGCCCAGCTGCAGGACCGCCCGGGAACTCACGCCGTTCCCGATTAATTCCACCACATAGACTCCCCGTTCCGTGATGTGAGGGAGATCGACCTCATGACGCAACCGCTGAGACGGCGGGGCGGAGAAGGTCAGCTCTTCTTCATGCGTGGGCACCAGCCCGTCCAGATCCACCGCCTGGTCCACCGGCGCCCGGTGCATGAGATAATAATTGAAAGGGTGAAGTTCATACACTTTGATCAGCAGGCGCTCCACATTCTTAAGCTCCACCGCAAGAGACACCGGCGTCCCGACTTGATGACGGGTCGGATTGTCCAGGGCCAGGTTCACCTCCACCCGTTCCAGAATCCGGCGGTACTCCGCCGGGCTGAGAAAGCGGGCCCAGTCGGAGGGATCCCCTTCCCCGGCCAGAAGCTTGCTTTCCGCAAAGATCCCGCCCAGCCACTGCTCCTCAAAAAAGCCACGGTACGCTTCCGCAGAGGGATCCTCCCGGAGCAGCCGCAGTAAAAAATCTCTCACCAGCGGTTCTTCATTTCCGATGGGCGGCAGCAGAACCGCGCCTTGCGGCTGGTAGGCAAAATTCACCCACTCCACCTGTCGGCGCTGCAGGCGGGTGCGGACCAAATCGGGCAGATACCGGACCGGCCGCGGCAGGGCAAGATAGGTGCGGAACAGTTCTTCGTCGTAAACGCCGGTGTGACGCTGATGATCCAGCAGGCGGTAAAGGGTCGACGCTTTCAGCGAATTGTGCACCGGACCCAGCGTACTCACAAACGACCAGATCTCCCGGTAATACCCGATGGCCGCCGCATGATCCGTGGCGAGGTCCGCTTCGGGCCGGGGAATACGGTTGAGACGTTCAGTCACGTACAGATCGTGATCCAGCAGAGAGGGCATCTGCTCCCCCAGAGCCATCAGCTGCGGCCGGGTGAGCAGACGGTGGATAGGATGCTGACCGAATCCCCGGCTGTCTTTAGCCTGTAAATCTTTCAGAATCATCGGCACCAGCCCCGGCAGATCCGGCCGCCGGAGGCGACCCAGCGCCTCGCGGAGCTCCTGCTCATTCAGGGACTGCTCAAGCGCGAGCTCCAATCCCCGGTCGGTGAATTCCCGCATGCGGTTACGCCCCCGGGCCTGACGAAGAAACGCCTGCAGGGACACCTGCTCCGGACGCACCACCGAGGGAGCGGCTTTGTCCTGCTGCTGATGGCGGGGGCGGTGATTGAAGCGGTGTCCGGCCTGCGTGCGGAGAAACTCCCAGGTGCGCTCCGGTTCCCGCTCAAAGGCGCTTAGGCTTCTGCGGCGGTGAAGCTCATGCATCCGGGAGGTCCACCGGTCGCCGTTGCTCGCTTTCCATCGCGCGAATTCACGGTCAAACGCCTCAAACTCCCCCTCCAGTTCATGGTGCAGACAGGTATAATAAAAAAAATCCTCCGTGCCGGGCACCAGCATGGACAAGGCCTCAGTCCGGTCTCCCCAGGCGAAGGCTTCCTGGAATTCCAGTGACTCCGCGTCCGGGTGCGCCCACAGGGGGATCAAAACAACTAACAACAGGATTCTGGGATCATTCATACGGCGACTCCGGGGGTTGAGAATGAGAGTACATCAGACCAACGACTCAAGAGAGGGGTTTCTTAGAAAAAAGCCGCGGGAATTTTCAGAAGGAACAAGTCAAAAAAGCCTTCCCCCATAGGAACCAGCACATCCACCTCGTTCCCGCCACTGCCCCGGTAAAAACACAGCCGGTCCTCTCTCCCCTGATTGAACCGGTGTTTTAAAAAATCCGCGACCACCAGATTTTCAAAAAACGACCCGCGGAGAGAAAATCATGTACATCCAAGTTTTTGGTTTTGAATTACATGTTGTTATCTGGAGGGTTTCAAGCATGGATCTGCCAGACGACGGCCACTCTCTGCATGATGGCTTGGGCGATCAACTCACCCTTCGAGGAAATTCCGTTCGCATCACCAATTCCGGGCTTGCCCGCCGGGGCGGGCTGCGCCCGTCACTGGGCAGGGCTGAAAAGTCCTTTGAACGAGTTCATTCCAAGAGAATAATGAAGCGAAATTTCCGCATAGGGTATTTCGCTATCGGGATCGGGATCCTCTTGAAAATTTCGTATAAACTTTTGAACCAGGCATTTATTACGAAACTCCGTGCAGCTATGCCGTCACTGGACGTCAACGGGCCTCCCGCTTGACTTTTCGTGCATACATACTTAAAGTGTGCATATGAAGAATCGCGTGACCATCACCCTGGATCCCGAAATCAGCCACAGAGCCAGACTGGAGGCAAGGCGGCGGGGAACGAGTTTTTCCCATCTGGTGGAACAACTCCTTTCTCAACTCACCGGTCCCGCCGAAAAAGAGGAACGCCCGACGTTTTCCGAACGCTGGGCAGGCAAAGGTGACGTTGAACAAAAGCAGGATCTCCGCTCCCGCAGGTTGTTTGAAAAATACGGTTTGTAAACCCAGCTGACCATGCGGATATTTATCGATACGGATGTGTTGCTGGACGTGCTTCTGAAACGGGAACCGTTCTTTCCCGCAAGTGCAAAAATTCTGGATTGGGCGGAGACCCACGCGGGATGTGCCGCGGTTTCATGGCACGGTCTGGCCAACCTCCATTACATCAGTAAAAATGGAGCGGAATCCTTTATCCGGGAGCTGCTGGGCTTTGCCGTGATTCCGGGGACCGGCACCTCTCAGATGCTGCAGGCACTCGAACTCAGTTTCGCTGATCTTGAAGACGCGATGCAGGTTTCCTCCGCGCTTCTTTTTGGAGCGCAGTTCCTGATCACACGCAATGTGGGCGATTTCAAAACGTCACCCATCCGCGCGGTTCCTCCGGAAGATGTGCTGAAATTGCTTTAGCAGGCTCTACCCTCAGTACCTCGGCAGAGCGGGATCGACCTCAATCGCCCAGCGGTCGATACCGCCCTCGATATTGCAGACCTCTGAAAACCCGGCCGAGTGGAGAAGTTCCGCAGCGTGACGGCTGCGGATGCCATGATGACAGAGGCAGGCGATGGCACGGTCTTTGGGAAGCTGATCGAGCAGGGCGGGAAGCTGTCGCAGGGGAATGTGACGACTTTCAGGCAGATGCACGAAATCCCATTCGTGTGGCTCCCGCACATCCAGAATCCAGAGATCCTCTCGCCCGGCGGCTTCCGACGGTGTGATCGATCCAATCATGGTTCCCCGTTCCCGGCCTTCAGTGCCTCCATCACCTCCGCCAGCGGAAGGCCGACCACATTGGTGTAGCTGCCGGATATGCGTCGCACAAAACAGGCGGCACCAGACTGAATCCCGTATGCACCCGCTTTGTCGGCCGCATCACCGCTGGCGATATAATCACGGATCTCTTTTTCCGAGAGCGTCCGGAACTCCACCTCGGTGGTCACCACCCGGGTCAGGGCCTGACCGTCAGGATAACGCAGGGTGAACCCCGTCATCACTTCATGGCAGTCTCCTGACAGCGCGGTCAGCATGGTAACGGCCTTCTCCTCATCGGCGGGCTTCCCCAGAATCTCACCGTCATGTTCCACCAGGGTATCGGCGGCCAAAACAAACGATTCAGGATGCTTCTCCGCAACCCTTTCGGCTTTCAGCCTGGAAAGCCTGGAGACCAGGGTTTCAGGCTCCTCCCCTTCGCAAGGGGTTTCATCAATATCAGCCGGAACGACGACAACGTTTAGCCCGGCAGAACGTAACAGCTCTGCTCTGCGGGGAGAAGCGGAGGCGAGGATGAGGGAGGGAGTGGTCATGGGTCATAGGTCATCCGCAGGCACTGAGCGAAGCCGAAGGGTGTGTTGCGTCTCCGAATAATAGATTTGCTCTAATTGCTGTTTTTGTAATTTTTCAACCGTTTCATTTAAAATTTGAATTTCCTGCAAATATTCTTGTCGTAACTGTTCTAAGCTTAAATTTTTATCAGTTTTTTCACGGACATCCCGATCTTCGAGAGGTATTTCTTGAATCGAAAAGAAGCGAAATCTCTTTGCTCGCCGAAGTTTTCAG
>CAZVCO010000023.1:18646-19259 GCA_964625795.1 uncultured Verrucomicrobiota bacterium
CCGCAGGCCCTGAGCGAAGCCGAAGGGTGGTCCGTGGGTCCCTCATTCCTTCTGACAAGTGACAGATGACTACACCTTGGCAGCCGCATGGGCCCGGATACTGTTGATCATGCTGCGGAGCCCGTTGGTCCGGTTCATGCTGAGATGCGACAGCAGTCCGATCTCCTCCAGGAAACCCAGCTCGGTATCCAGAATTTCCTGCGGAGTCCGGTTCTGATACACGCGCAGCAGCAGAGCGATCAGCCCCTGTACGATCAGGGCATCGCTCTCGGCCAGCAGATGGAGCTGTTCTCCCTCGGGCTCCACATGCAGCCATACCTGGGACTGACAGCCTTTCACTTTATGCTGCTCGTCTTTGTATTCTTCCGGAATCGGATCCAACTCCCGGCCCAGTTCAATCAAATGGGCGTACTTGTCCTGCCAGTCCTCGAAACGTTCCTTGAGGAGGCGCAGGACCTCGGCCTCCCGCTCAAGATCGGCCTCGGTCGGCCCCCGATACCGTTTTTCACCCGTCTCCGGGTCCACCCAGCGGATGCAGTAGAGTCGCTCCTGGAGGGCGTCGTCAGACCGCGGAACGAGGTCCTCGTTTTCCCAGCGTCGAAGCCCCCCACGG
>CAZVCO010000023.1:19269-22102 GCA_964625795.1 uncultured Verrucomicrobiota bacterium
AAATTCGTCTACAATATCCTGCTGAGCTTCTGAAATCGTCGTCATGACGCACAACCTAAGACCTGACCAGATCAAGTCAACGGGGATATCCCTCGGGAACCCCGGAATTGGCCACGTAGCGCCCGTTCCTCATCCATTTTAGGTGATTTTCGACATGGACGGAGCT
Source organism: uncultured Verrucomicrobiota bacterium (assembly GCA_964625795.1). Taxonomy (GTDB): domain Bacteria; phylum Verrucomicrobiota; class Kiritimatiellia; order SS1-B-03-39; family UBA6053; genus UBA6053. Next base: position 19,436 of record CAZVCO010000023.1, read on the forward strand.
ATTGCGATCAACTAGAGCATTAACGTCACCTGCGTCTGAACTGAAGGAATCGTCATGAATATCCGCACGACTCTATCTCTGATCCTGTTGTCATGTTTCATGGCGCCAACGCTTTTAATGGCAGACGGCTTTGGCATCTTCGCCTCCTTTTGGGAGTTTGACGATGAGGAAACCGTGGTCGGTTATGGACTGCGTGGACGGGCGGGGACAGACCTCCTGTACTTTGAGCTGAGGGGAACGTACTACGAAGACAGCTCTTCAGATTCCTTTGCGTTCAGTGACACCCTGCAGCCTCTCCCGATTGACCTGGGAATCGGCATTCACACCCATCCGGATCATCCCCTCCAGGCCTACGCAGGGTTAGGCATCACCTATTACTTCATTGATGTGGAGAACGAAAACGTCGGCAATGAGGTCGGGTATTACGTTCAGCTTGGCGGGGAGATGGAGATCAGAGAGGGGCTGGGATTCTATATTGAGGGTGTGTGGCGCACAGTGGAGGCTTTTGCCGACCGGGACGGCGATGTGAATGAAGCGGCCTTTGATCTTGAGGGCGGGGCGATCAACATCGGCATCGTACTCAGGAAATGACCCGGTTCCCATCCACATGAAACCTCTACGCCGCAGCATTCTTTCTGTCCCCGGGCATAAAGACACCATGCACGCGAAAGCGGCGTCCTGCTCTGCAGACGTCATCATGCTCGATTTGGAGGACAGTTGTCCCCCGGGCGAAAAAGAAAACGCGCGCCGGACCGTCTGCACCTCCGCGCGCGGGTTGGACTGGGGCGATAAAACCCTGACCCTGAGGATCAATGACCCGTCCGGTCCTCTCTGCTTCCGCGATGTGCTGGACACCCTTCCGGAGCTGGGTGCCTGTGTCCGCTCGCTGGTGATTCCGAAAGTGGAGACCGTTTCGCAGATCCATTACCTCGACCATCTGCTGTCCGCGCTCGAACAGGAACACGGGCTGGAAACCCCCATCGGCCTTGAACCTATCATTGAAAGCGCCCGGGCCCTGCGGGATGCAGACCAAATCGCTGCGGCGTCTCCGCGGATTCAGACCCTGGTCTTCGGAGTGGCCGATTATTCGGCCAGCATCAACATGCCGCTCAGCTCTATTTCCGGACATGGCGAATCGGACGGGGTGTATCCGGGAGATCCTCTCCATTTTGTCTATAGCCGTCTCATCATGTGCGCCAAGGCAGCAGGGCTGCAGGTCATCGATGCCCCCTACGGAAATTTCCGGGATCCGGAAGGACTGCAGGTGGCGGCCGTACGCAGCCGCGCTCTGGGCTTCGACGGAAAATGGTGCATCCATCCCTCCCAGATTGACACCGTCAATGCCGTCTTCGCACCTTCAGAGGAGGAAATCGACCGGGCCCGCCAGGTGGTCGCGGCCCATGAGACTGCAAAGGGGGGCGCGGCAGCGATCGGTGACTCCATGGTGGATGCAGCCAGTGTGCGCATGGCCCGCGACGTGCTCGCCCGGGCCGCTCAACTGGACTGACCGGCAACCGCCACCTCCCCGGAAGTGAGGCTCAACCCGTGGTCCGTAATCCGGCTGCAATCCCCTGCACAGAAAGCCGCAGACTGCGCTGCAGAACCTCGCTGTCCTCCACATTCTGACGCTTGAGGAGTTCAATCTGAATATGGTTCAGCACATCGATAAACGGTTTGCGGATTTCCACACTCCGACGCAGCCAGGCGGAATCCGCCATGAGGGATGGACGCTCCGTCATAGCCAGAATGGCTTTGCGGGTGCGGTCCATTTCCGCCACTATTTCATCGCCAAAATGCTGTCCCACCTTGGGATCCGGGACCAGTTTGGCGTATTCGCGGGCTATCACCTCGTCACATTTGGTCATGGCGAGTTCCGCATTATCGATCATCGATTTAAAAAACGGCCACTCACGATACATGTCCAGACACACCAGCCGCTGTTTGCGGCTGAGGTTTTCCCAGGCCGACCCCAGCCCGTAAAAGGCATTGATCAGCTGACGGCTCTGGGTCCACGAAAAGGTGTACGGAATGGCCCGGAGATCCTCGAGGGAACTGACGCCGTGACGCCGGCTGGGCCGGGAGCCGATGGGAAGATTTTCGATGCAGCTCATCGGGGTGGCCGTCCGGAAATACTCAGGAAAGCCTTCATGTTCGAACAGCGCCAGATAGGCCTTTCTGCCCTGATCCGCAAACTCGGTGATGGCCTGACGCCACACGGTCTTGGGCTGGGGAATTCCGGCCGCGTTCAGCAGCAGGCCGCCAAGAATCTGCTCCATGTGCCGGTGAGCCAGGTCGGGATCCGCAAAGCGGTCGGCGATCACTTCCCCCTGCTCCGTCATCCGGATATGGGCATCCTCCACCGCAGGCGGCAGCGCCTGAATCGCCCGGGCCGCCGGACCGCCACCACGTCCCAGCGCCCCTCCCCGTCCATGGAAACAGGTGAGGCCGATCCCCTGTTCATCCGAAATACGCTGCATCTGCTCCTGACCCTGATACAGAGCCCAGCAGGCCGCCAGATAGCCGCCGTCTTTGGCACTGTCGGAATAGCCCACCATCACCACCTGACGGTCCTCCTGGGCACTCAGCCATGCCCGGTAGTGGGGATGCTGATACAGCTCGTTCAGCATGGCCGCGGAGCGGTGCAGGTCGTCGATGGTTTCAAACAAC
>CAZVCO010000024.1:0-8167 GCA_964625795.1 uncultured Verrucomicrobiota bacterium
CCAAACGAGAGAGCGGCCGCCACCCAGGCGGCGCATTCGCGGTCGGCCTGAGACTCGAACCGCCAGACAAAGGAGACCGGGTCGGTGGTCCGCATTTCGGCCCGGTTGAAGGCATGATAGGACCGTTCGAGCGCGGCGGTGCGGTCCGCACCGGAAAGCCGGGCCAGATCCGCCACGCCGGGCAAGTCCGCAGTTACAGGGAGTTCAGAAATTCCAGCACCTTTTCCGGATGGGCGGCGGCCTTGGGCACTTTTTTCCAGTGTTTCAGCACCGTGCCGTCGGGTCCGATCACCGTGGTGGAGCGGATCACGCCGGTGACCTCCTTGCCATACATCATTTTTTTTCCGTAGGCGCCATAGGCGGTCATCACCTTGCGGTCCGGGTCGGACAGCAGCGGGAAGGGCAGATCAAATTTGCCGATAAAGGCGTCGTGGTCGTCCGGGCCGTCGGGGCTGACCCCCAGAACCACCGCGTCCTGTTCCGCGAAGTCTGCATGCAGATCCCGGAAGCCGCAGGCCTCTTTGGTACAGCCCGGAGTGTCATCTTTGGGATAGAAATACAGCACGACGGTTTTGCCCCGGTAGTCGGAAAGGGTATGCGGGGTTCCGTTGGCGTCTGGCAGGGTAAAGTCGGGGGCGGGGGTGCCGGGGATGATCTCCATGAGGGTCTCCACTTGAGGGTTGAGTTGATATCCTACTCTGCTAGCGCATGGACGCAAGCGATGAATGTCCGACGAATGAATCCTTTGACCGGAATGGTCCTTCTGGTGATCCTTGCTGCCCTCTCGGGCGGGGCGCAGGCCTGGATCAGCGGCAAAAATCTGGAAGCCGCCCTGCGCGGGACTCCGCTGGAGGCGGCCATCCGGGATGCGGGTCTGCCGTTGGTGCGGGTTCCGGAGATGAGGCGGATTGTGGAGGGGGGCACTCATCTGATTCTGGACGCCCGCTCCATGGAGGAGCATGACCGGGGACATCTCCCCGGAGCAATGCCGCTCCCGTTGGCGGACTTTGAACATGCGTTTCCCGGCATCGCCCCCATGCTTTCCCCGGATGATCCTCTGGTGGTGTACTGTTCGGGACCGCGTTGTGATGATGCGCTGTTGCTGGGACAGCGGCTGAAGGAGGCCGGATTCGCAAACGTGTCGGTGTTTCTGGACGGTTGGCAGGGGTGGTCGGAATGACCGCAGGGCAAAAGGCCGGAACGCGTCAGTGGGTTTGCCGTATCCTCCGCCTGGCCGTGGGAGGGCTCTTTCTGTGGGCGGGGGCGGTAAAGATCATCGACCCGGACACCTTTGCGGTGTCCATTCAGGGCTACCGGCTGGTGCCGGATGCGGTGGCGGCCGGGCTGGCGTGGTTTCTGCCCTGGCTGGAGGTCTGGTGTGCGCTGGCGCTGTGGAGACCGGCGGTGCTGCGGCGGTCGGCCTGGATCCTGATCACCCTGATGCTGGTGGTGTTTACCGCAGCCAAAGTGTCTGCTGTGATGCGCGGGTTGGATATTTCCTGCGGCTGCACCACCAGCACCACGCCTCTGAACTGGTGGAGCGTGGCCGGGAATGTTGGGTGGCTGGTGGTGTCGGTGAGCGGGTTCCTTCTGGAGGGCGCATCCCGACCGGGCGGATAAGCCCGGAATTGATGACAATTGAAGGGTTTCAGGCATGGATCTGCCAGACGACGGCCACTCTCTGCACCAGAAGGGGAAACCGGCAGAATCCCACCTTATGCACAGCCCCTGTTCATAAGTTTTCTTTTGCGTATCCTATGGAAAGAGAGAGCAGTCGGAACCCTTTGATGATCAACAGTTCCGGGCCGTTTTTTACAGTTCGAAACCGATTCAGGCATGTGAATAACCCCCATCCATGGTGGTTTTTGACTGTTGATAAAAAAAAAGCACAAGATGTTGTGGTAGAGCGTTGACACCTCTCTTCTCTTTAATGTAGCTCTAACCTATTCAAAACGCTCTGCCCGAAAGTTATTGCCATGATGATGGACGGGATGAGTGCTTTTTCGTCGCTTCATTAGCTTATCATCAACCCGAAGAGGACCCTTCTCATGTCGAACACAAAATCATTCAGCATCGGTGACCGCACCTTTGAATTGGATCAGGAGAAAGCCGAGCAGGCGTTTTCAGAAAAACAGGTGATCAACGGACGCGAGAGCGTCTTTTTCAATCTGCTGCCTCTGAAATATTCCTGGGCCTACGAACTGTACCGCACCATGAAAGCCAATCATTGGGAGCCGGAAGACATTCCCATGCAGAAGGACATCGAGCAGTGGCAGAGTGAACATGATCTGTCCGATGTGGAGCGCTGGATTATCCGGATTGGCATCGGGTATTTCAGTGCGGCGGAGGGAATCGTCGGTGACAATATTCTGCACGTCATCCGGGAGAAGGTGACTGCGCCGGAACTGAAACTGGTGCTGGGGCGTCATGCTCACGAGGAGAACATTCATGCGGACAGCCTGCTGTACATGATCAGTTCTCTGGGCATCAACCCCCACGAGTGCGAGGCGATGTTCGAGGACGTTCCGACCATCATCCGGAAAAACGAATTTGTGATGAAAGTCAGCCGGTCGCTGCGGCGGGATCTGGATCTGACCGACATCGAAAATAAAAAGCTGTTCGCGCGGAATCTCTTTCTGTTCGGGCAGTGCATGGAGGGCACCCAGTTCTACGGTCTGTTCGGCATGGTGCTGGCCCTGTACCGTCAGAACAAATTCCCGGGAATTGGGCAGATGTTCCGCTACACGCTGCGGGACGAATCCAATCACATTGAGCTGCTCCGCAGTCTGCTGATGGCGCTGAAGGACGAAAATCCCGAGATCTGGACCGACGACTTCCGTCAGGAACTGCGGGGACTGATGAAAGAGGCGGTGGAGCTGGAGAAAGCCTTTATCGCGGACTGTCTGCCGGTGAATGCGGTGGGACTGAGTCTCGATGAGTTCTCCAAATACATCGACTACATCGCGGACCGCCGTCTGGAGGGATGCGGGTTGGCGCCTCTTTCCCCCGGGGTGGAGAATCCCTTCCCCTGGCTGGCGGAAATGATGGACATCAAGAAGGAGCAGAACTTCTTCGAAGGCCGTGTCACCGAATATCAAAAGTCCTCCGCCCTGGCCATGGTGGACGACGACGAACTGTAATTTTTTAAACCTGCTGAGAGGAAGAACCCCCGAATGATACGTAATAACCAGATACTGGAAGAAGACCAGTTGTTGAAAGAACATGCCCGTCGCGACCGCACGGGCGACGCCCGGTTTAACTGGGCGGAAGTCGTTTCCGACGCCACCCCGCTCAACCTGAAGATCGAGTTGAACGGAGAAACCCATGAGCTCTCCCCGGCCGAAGTGGCGGAGATCGTGGGGAATGCCCTGGCCACCCTCCTGCGCTCCCGTGAACAGGAGCAGGATATTTTCAGTGAAGCCAACCGGGAAAAAGTGGCGGAAAGCACCCGGCGGGTGTCGGAGGCGCTGCGGTCTCTGACCAAAGAGCGTGAGGAAAAACAGATCAGTGCGGTCGAGCTGAATCACGCGATTGAATCCGCGCTGGTGCGTCAGCAGGAATTCGACCTGGCCCGCAGTCTGGTGACTCACCGGGCGGCCGAGATTGCCGCGGCTGATGCGGACACCGTCAGCCGTACCGGGGTGACCCAGTTGCTCCGCCGCAATGGTCAGCTGGTGCCCTGGAATGCCAACAAGATTGAGATCGCGGTGAGGAAAGCCTTTCTCGCCCTGCACATGGACAGCTCCCCGGCCACCGAGGTCACCAAAGCGGTGCACGAACGGGTTGCCAATGAGGGTGTCTCCATGATCCACATCGAGGATGTGCAGGACATGGTGCAGGAGGAACTCATGAAAGCCGGTCACTACAAAGTGGCCGAGGCCTACATTCTGTACCGCGGACGCCGTTCCATTCTCCGCGCGGCCGAAACTGCGGAGCCGGAACAGGACGATCAGGCGGTGCTGGTGCGGGTGCAGAACAACGACGGTACCTCCTTCCTGTGGGACGGAGCCGACATGCGGGCCCGGATTGAATACGCGATTCTGGGCCTTGAGCTGGATCTGGACCGCACGGAAATCGAAGCGGAGCTCCGCAGATCCATCTATGACGAAATGAGTGAGTCTGATCTCAAGACCACCATTCTGCTGAATGCGAAAGCTCTGATCGAACGGGATGCGGACTTTGCCGCCTTTGCCGGCCGCATGCTGCTGACCTACCTGTATGAGGAAGTGCTGGAGTGGGATATTCTGCAGGACGGCATCGGACAGTTGCGCGAAGCCCATCGCCGCGGTTTCCGCGCCTACCTCGAGACCGCGATTGATCGTGAACGTCTCTCGCCCGAGCTTCTGGAGTATGATCTCGACCGCCTGGCGGATGCCCTTGATCCCAGTGCGGATCTGGGATTTGATTACCTGGGGATTCAGACCCTGTACGACCGGTATCTTATCGTGGACAAGAAGGGCAAAGCCCGTCGTCTGGAAACTCCGCAGTTCTTCTGGATGCGGGTTGCGATGGGCCTGTTTCTACAGGAGCCGGAAGACCGCGAAGGCTGGGTGATCGAACTGTACAACCTGTACAAGAGTCGCCGCTTCTGCAGTTCTACGCCCACACTGTTCAATGCGGGCACCCTGCACAGCCAGCTGTCCTCCTGTTACCTGTACAAAGTGGATGACAGCATTGAGAGCATCATGAACCGTGGCATTGCCGAGAACGCGTTCCTGTCCAAATGGGCCGGCGGACTCGGGGGATCCTGGACGTCGGTGCGCGGCACCGGCGGATACATTCAGGGCACCAACGGCGAGAGCCAGGGAGTGATTCCCTTCCTGAAGCTGCACAACGATCAGCTGGTGGCCGTCAACCAGGGCGGCAAGCGCCGCGGTTCCGGCTGTGCCTATCTGGAAACCTGGCATAACGACATCATGGATTTCCTCGAGTTGAGGAAAAACACCGGAGATGAGCGCCGCCGCACCCATGACATGAACACCGCGAACTGGATTCCGGATCTGTTCATGAAACGCATGGAGGCCCGCGAGGACTGGACCCTGTTCCGCGCCAACGAGACCCCGGATCTGCATGATCTCTACGGCAAAGCCTTCGAAGAGCGCTACGAGTATTATGAACGCCAGGTCAAAGCCGGGAAAATTTTCGGCCGCACCGTGCCGGCGATCGATCTGTGGAAGCAGATTCTCAAGATGCTGTTTGAGACCGGGCATCCCTGGATCACCTTCAAGGATCCCTGTAATATCCGCAGTCCACAGGACCATTGCGGAGTGATTCACAGCTCCAATCTGTGTACGGAAATCACTCTCAATACCGGGGAGGATGAAACGGCGGTCTGTAACCTCGGCTCAGTGGTGCTGGACAACCATCTCAAAGAGGACGGATCCCTGGATCATGAAAAACTCCGGGACACCATCCGGGTGGCCATCCGCGCGCTGGACAATGTGATCGATATCAACTTCTATCCGACCGAAGCGGCCCGCACCTCCAATCTGCGTCACCGTCCCATTGGCATGGGCGTGATGGGACTGGCAAACTCCCTGTTCAAAAAGAACATCAGCTTCGCTTCCGAGGAGGCCGTGTCCTTCAATGATGAATTCATGGAGGCGATCGCCTACTACGCGTTTGAAGCCTCCAGTGATCTGGCCAAAGAGCGCGGACCTTACAGTACCTACAAAGGGTCGAAGTGGGACCGCGGTCTGCTGCCGCCTGATACGCTGGAACTGCTGGAGAAAGAACGGGGGGTGCAGGTGGATGTGCCGCGCGGCGGCAAACTGGACTGGAAACAGCTCCGGGAGAAAATCACCAAAAACGGCATGCGCAATTCAAACGTGCTGGCCATTGCCCCCACCGCGACCATCAGCAATATCATGGGCACCAGCCCCTGCATTGAGCCGGTCTACAAGAACCTGTTTGTGAAGAGCAACCTCTCCGGGGACTTCATTGTGCTCAATGGATCTCTGGTGCGCGATCTCAAGGCCCGCGGTCTGTGGGACAAAGAGATGCGGGATAACCTGAAATATTTCGACGGGGAACTGTCGGATGTGGACCGGGTACCCGAAGACCTCAAACGCAAGTATGCCACCGCCTTCGGGATTGAGTTCGATTACCTGATCCGGGCTGCGGCCCGCCGTCAGAAGTGGATCGATCAGTCACAGTCCGTGAACCTCTTCCTGGGGAACCCCGACCTGAAGACGCTGAGTCACATGTACCGGGCCGCCTGGCGCAGTGGATTGAAGACCACTTACTACCTGCGCACCCTGGGGGCCTCCAACATTGAAAAGGCTACGGTGAGTGTGAAGAAAGCCTCCGGAAATCCGGATGCCGCTGAAGGCAAAACCTACTCGGAGGCCGAAAAAGCCGCCTGCAGTCTGGATGCCATGCTCAATGGCGGAGAATGTGAGGCCTGTCAGTAGGACGGACACGCTATTCTGTCCTCTTCGACCCCCGCGCCGTATGGCCGGGGGTCTTTTTTTACCGGACACAACCGGTGACGGTTTTTTCAGAGAGATCCCTCTGCTTGGTTAGAAATGGGCAAGAGAGCTCCGGGGCCATTGACATTGCGGCTGAATTGTCCCAGCGTTCGCCGGGAACGCATCCCTCTCTCTCCTCTGCAGCCTTCATCTTATGGACGTACACGAACCTGAACTGGACGATCAATTACGCGCTGTGCTCGCCCGCAGAGACGCGGAGGAGGTCACGTCGTTCATGCGCGCCCTGCCGCCTTCGGATACCGCCCTGACGGTCTCGAACCTCTCGGAAGAGGAACAGGACGTATTCTGGACGCTGCTGATTCAGGGTGATGAGAAGTTTGCCGCCGACCTGGCGGAACACTTTCCGGATGATTATGCCGGTGATCTGATTGAGGATCTGGATCCGGACAGTGCGGCCAAACTGCTGGACCATTTTGATTCCGACGAGCAGGTCGATATTCTTTCACGGCTGGACGAGGATCAGTCTGAGGATCTGCTGGAGCGGATGTCTCCGGTGGAGGCCGAGGATGTCGAACTCCGTCTGAGGTATGGGAGCTTTACCGCGGGCGGGTTGATGATTACGGAGATTCTCAAATATCCCCGGGACACCGCCCGTGAATTCATCGTGAACGACCTGCAGGAGAACTACGAAAAACACCGGCCGTACGAACACCGGTATCTGTTTGAGGTCGACGCTCAGGGTCATCTGGTCGGCACCATTCCGATGCGGAAACTGGTGTACTCTCCCAAAGAATGGGACCGGAAAGAGCTGTATGCCGATCACATCCAGGCCGTGCCGGCCACCATGGAGCTGGATGACCTCACCGCACTGTTCGACCGGGCGGATCATTCGGTGATGCCCATCATCGATGAAGAGGGACGGTTGATCGGAGCGATCACCCGGGCGATTGTGCAGGAAGCCATCGCCAAACGTCAGGAAGAGCAGTTGATGCAGTTCGGAGGGGTGATCTCGGGGGAGGAACTGCGGATCATGCCGTTCGGTGGACGCTGTCTGAAGCGCTTGGCGTTTCTTCTCCCCAGTATTCTGCTCTCGTATCTGGCGGTCAGCGTGATTGCGCTGTACGAGCCGGTGATTGAGCAGATCTCCGCCCTTGCGGTTTTTCTGCCCATGGTGGCGAATCTGAGCGGCGCGGCGGGAAATCAGGCGGTGGCGGTGAGTATGCGGGAGCTGACGCTTGGACTGATTGACCACCGGAGCTTTTTCCGGGTCTTCACCAAAGAAGTGTTCGTGGGGATGATAAATGGTGTCGCCATCGGATGCATTCTGGGCGGCCTGACCTACCTGCTGCGGCCGACGGCCAATCCGCTGCTCCCCCTGGTGATCGGCGGCTCTTATGCCTGCAGTTCCGTGCTGGCGGTCTGCCTGGGGGGCGGGCTGCCTTTGCTGATGAAATGGCTTCGGGTCGATCCCGCTATGCTGTCCAGTCCGGTGCTGACCACCCTGACCGACATGACGAGCTTTTTTCTGGTTTTGAGTCTGGCCAGTACCTTCCTGCTCTCCTGAGGGTTGCCAAACGGGTCCGGATCTGTTGAAATGCTTTTATGACTGTCACCTCTAAAGTACGTATCACCGCAATTCTTCTGATCGCTGTCTCCTGGGGGCTGGGGCGTTATACGCATCCGGCCTGGCTGTGGATCTCGGCGCTGATTGGCTTCAACATCCTGCAGAGTGCGTT
>CAZVCO010000024.1:8177-11460 GCA_964625795.1 uncultured Verrucomicrobiota bacterium
ACGGGATTCTGTCCGTTCACCACGTTTTTCCGCGCCATCGGCGGAAAGAAGGCCTGAACCCCTTGTTTCGCAGGCATCAGCCGGACGGTATTTTCCGCGTCAGCCGCCAGGCGGCCACGGCGGTGTGAAGATCCTGCCGGGGTTCTGACAGCCAGTGCACCATGAGGGTCTCCTCCAGACAGACGATTCCGAGCAGTCCGACCGAAAAGTAGAAGGGGAGGGCGGTGAGGCCTCCAAACATCAGCAGGACGGAAACCCCCATGCAGGCCATAGCGGCTTTTGCGCTCCAGGTATGAAATCCGGGGAGCTGACGGTATTTGGCCAGTCCATACAGTCCGGGAATGAGAAAAGCCAGCAGGGCGGCGGCCACCCAGAGGCTTACCTCCAGCAACTGTTCCGGCCAGAGAGTGAGGGCACCACAGGTGAAGGCAATCCAGCTCAGGGCATCCGCCCAGCTGTCCAGTTTGGCGCCCCACTCGGACTGAACCTGGAGTCGGCGGGCCAGAAATCCGTCGAGAAAATCGGTGAACAGTCCCAGCCCGAAGACCACCAGAAAAGCGGTGGGCTGTGATCCGAACGCCAGAATGAGCAGCACGGGAACCAGTCCCAGACGGGTGAGCGAAAGCCGGTTGGGAAGGGTGCGCACCCAGTTGGGGGAATCATCGTTCATGGCGTCAGTGTAGAGGATGTTCCCGGAAGTGACAACAGGACACTTTGTAAGGAGCTGTGAAAACGGGCGAATATTTACATATTCCCCTTTTGCCAGGATGTGATAGAGGGGAGGCTTCATAAAGGAATGACTATGGATATTGATTCAACCCCCGTAGAACGAGACGTTCAACTTGACCAGGACACCCGCAACGTGGCGATTCAGGAAGTCGGAATCTCCGACGTGAAATTCCCCATCACAGTGGCGGGCCTCGAACTGGATGATGCCGCCTGCCAGCAGGTGGCCGCAACCGGGTCCCTGGCCGTCAGTCTTGGCCGTAAGGTGAAAGGCATTCATATGAGCCGTCTGATGGAGGATCTGCTGGTTCAGAACGGGGAGATCAGTCTGAACGCCATTCCCGCGCTGCTCCATACGCTGAAAGAGCATCAGGGGGCCGAAGAGGCCTCGTTTTCCATGACATTTGATTACTTCCTGGACCGTCAGGCTCCGGTGAGCGGCCGCACCGCCAAACAGGCCTACGGTTGCAACTATCAGGGTCGTATACAGGGCAGCCGGGTGGCCCTCATCCAGAAGGTGGAGGTGCCGGTGACCACGTTGTGCCCCTGCAGCAAGGAAATCAGTGAATACGGCGCCCATAATCAGCGCGGATATGTGGAGATCGAGCTGAATCATTATTTCACGGTGGAACAGGAACCTGCGGTGCGCATCTGCCTGGAGGAGCTGATTGAAGGGGTGGAGTCCAGAGCGTCCGCCCCGCTCTATCCTGTGCTGAAGCGGGTGGATGAACGCTACGTCACCATGAAAGCCTATGAGGAACCCCGTTTTGTGGAGGACATGGTGAGGGAGGTGGCGGTGATGCTGCGGGAGGACGTCCGCATCGACCGTTGGCGCGTGCAGGTCACCAATCACGAATCGATTCATCAGCACAACGCCTATGCGGTGGTGTCCGGCAGCCGGAAATAGGTGCGCCGTATCCGTGTGGACCTCCTGTCACGGTAACCGATCTAATTCCGGGTGACAGGGTCTACATTCCCTTCACAAAACCGCAAATCGTCGTTGACACTGGCCGCTCATCCACTTAGGTTCCGCCCTCCCGTTATTCCAACGGAACCACTTTACCTAGGAATCCCCTGATGAAAACGACGTTTCTTAAAGATGCTGAAATCGAACGCACCTGGCACGTGGTCGATGCCTCGGGCAAGACCCTTGGCCGACTGGCCACCGAGGTGGCGAAAGTCCTGCGTGGCAAACACAAGCCCACCTTCGCCCCTCATACCGATGTGGGTGATTTTGTCATTGTGGTCAATGCCGCCAAAGTGCATCTCTCCGGAAACAAAGAATCCCAGAAGCTGTATCAGCGCTATTCCGGTTTTGCCGGTGGACTGGTGAAAAAGCCTGCCGCATTTGTGCGTGAGCGTGATCCGGAGCGTCTGATCCGTCAGGCCGTTTGGGGAATGATTCCCCGCAGCCGTCAGGGACGTCAGGTGATCCGCCGGTTGAAGGTGTTCGCCGGACCGGAACATACCCACACGGCTCAGCAGCCCTCCGTTTTAGAAGTCAACGCGTAAGGAAACCCCCAGATGGCCACACTTGAATCTCCCGCTTCTCCCATTATTGCAACCGGCCGCCGTAAAACGGCTGTCGCCCGTGTCCGGCTGACGCCCGGCGTAGGAAAGATCTTCGTCAATGGGAAAGAATTCACTCAGTATTTTTCAGATCCCGTATTGTGCGCCTACATCGAACAGCCCCTGGAGTATGTGGAGGCCAAAGAGGCCTATGATATTCTGACCCGGGTGCATGGCGGTGGCAAATCCGGTCAGGCCGGAGCGGTTCGTCATGGAATTTCCCGGGCTCTGGTCGAGATTGACGCCGAGCGGCGTGAGGTGCTCAAAGCCAAAGGCTGCCTTACCCGTGATGACCGTATGAAAGAGCGGAAAAAACCCGGTCAGCCCGGCGCCCGCAAACGCTTCCAGTTCTCCAAACGTTAAACCGGGGCGTTCCGCACTCCCGGATCTCCGGGAGACAGAAAGGCAATGGGGAATTCCTCCATTGCCTTTTTTTTGTTTCGCATGCGTGAGGTAAGTATGAACTCTCCAGTCTATGAACATGTTTGCAGCCTTCCCCCGGGATTCCGGGCGGCCGGGGTGCATGCGGGAATTAAAGCCGATCCCGCCAAACCGGACATGGCGCTGCTGGTGTCGGATGAACCGGATACGGTGGTGGCTGGAATGTTCACCACCAACAAAGTTCAGGCCGCGCCGGTGCAGCGCGGCATCCGCCAGATGAAGGCCGGCCGGGCGCGGGCGGTGATTGTGAACAGCGGAAATGCCAATGCCTGCACGGGTGCACAGGGTGTGCGGGACATGCTGGAAATGGCGGAGCGGACGGCGGCAGGACTGGGCCTGGAGCCGGAGGAGGTGGTGGTTTCATCCACCGGGAGCATCGGAAAACCTCTCAACATGGACCCGGTCCGGAAGGGGATCGATCTGCTCGTCCCCGCTCTTTCAGACTGCGGAGGGGATCAGGCCGCAGCCGCCATCATGACCACGGATACCCGTCCCAAAGCCTGCTCCACCACCGTGGAGGTGAACGGGAGAACGGTGTCGCTGGCCG
>CAZVCO010000024.1:11470-22071 GCA_964625795.1 uncultured Verrucomicrobiota bacterium
GCGCTTGCCAGGAGAAGTTTTCGAAGATTGGCTGCTGGCCGGGGTATGCAAAGGAGCCGGCATGATTGAACCCAACATGGCCACCATGCTGGCGTATATCTGTACGGATGTGAAGATTTCGGCGGAGGTCCTCCGCACGGCATTGAAAGAGGCGGTTGATGCCTCCTTCAACCGCATTTCCATCGATGGCGACACCAGCACCAATGACACCGTCTTGTGTCTGGCCAACGGACGGTCCGGGGTGGAGCTCGCGCCCGGAACGGAAGGGTGGGATCTTTTCCAGACGGCCCTCAAGGGGGTGCTGTTTGATCTGGCCATGCAGATCGTCTGGGACGGGGAGGGAATGACCAAGTTCATTGAGCTGCGGGCCACTGGGGCGGCCTCGGACGAAGAGGCGGATCAGGCGTTACGGGCGATTGCCCATTCCTTTCTGGTGAAAACCGGCTGGGCTGGAACCTATCCGGCCTGGACCCGTATCGTGGATGTGCTGGGCTACTGCGGGGTCGGGATCGACCCTGACAATCTCGGGGTCTGGTATGACGACCTGACGCTGCTGGAAGCCTCGACTCCCGCGCTGCCGGATCCGGAGGCCCTCAATCGTATTGTGACCGGCCGCCGGTTCACTGTCACGGTGGATCTCGGATTGAAGGGCGAGGGAACCGCGGTCCTGTACACCTGCGACTGTACCGAGGAATACGTGCGGATCAATATGTACTGATCCCGGGGTGTCAGACGCCCTGGCGCTGCACCAGGCGGGTGCTGACCTGACGTTTGGCACTGCGCAGACCGAAGACACCTACCGGTTTCCGGGTATCCGGATCCCGCACGATGGTCTCCTCCGCCTCCAGCTGTTCCATGATGATCAGGGCCTCTGTCAGAGGGGTGTCCGACCGGACCACATCGGTGATCGGCACCATCACATCGCCGGCAATCATCCAGCCCCACAGGTCCTGTTCCACGAAAAGGGTTTTCAGCGACTCCAGCGAAATGACGCCCTGACAGACACCGGTGGGGGTGACCACCGGGAAGGCCAGCTGATCGTGGGCGGAAATGGTTTCGAACACGTCGTGCAGCAGCGCGTCATTGGAGAGGGTTACCGGATCAGGAATGAGCACATCCGCCACGGTCAGTTCCCCGATAATATCCTCCTCGGTGACATTCCGACCGATTTCCCCGGTACGGGTGATGGCCACTTTCACTGCAGCGGGGCCGATCACCTGTACCAGCAGGGTGGTGGCGGTGACGGTGCTGACCACCACCGCTCCCAGATCCAGTCCCCCGGTGATCATGACTTCGGAAAGGTGCTGGGAGGCCATCATGGAAAGTCCCACTGCCACGCCCCCCTGTGCGAACAGTCCCAGACCCAGATATCTCTGAAGAATCTGTGGGCTCTTGCTCAGCCTGGCCCCGACCCAGGTTCCGGCATATTTGCCCAGCGTCCTGCCCACCACGTACAGTCCCACCAGTCCCCATAACCAGCCGGGTTGGGATCCCAGCTGGAGCCGGGCTCCCACCAGGACAAAAAACATAACATACACCGGGGAGGCAAAGGCCCGCAGCGTGTGCAGCAGCACCCGGCTGCGCCGGGGGGAAAGATTGATCAGGGTGGCCCCGGCCGACATGGCGCACAGAATGACATCCATCTGCCAGGCCAGGGTCACCCCTGCCACCAGGAGCAGGCTGCCCACCAGCAGGGTGAGGGAGCGGTCGGATCCCTGGCTTTTTCCCAGCAGAAAGCTGAGGGTGGCGCCGGTGCCGATGCCCATGGCCACGCTGCCCAGCAGCTCCACTCCCAGGGTGCGGAACAGTTCCGGCAGTTCGACTCCGCCCCCCACCAGAATACCTGCCACACTGGTGCTGAGAGCATACAGGGTGAGGGCCAGTGCATCATCCAGCGCCACCACCGAGATAAGGCCGGTGGTCAAAAGGCCTTTCGACCGGTATTCCCACAACACATCCACGGTGGAGGCGGGATCAGTTGCCGAGGAGATGGCGCCGAACACCAGACCGCCTGCGATAGAGGCGATAGCATTTCCGGTGACAAACCACAGCAGAGTGCCCGACCCCAGGCCCACCACCAGAAACGCTCCCAGTCCCTCTCCGAGCATGATACCGGTGAACTGGCGGCCGTATTGTTTGAAAATTTTCGCCTCCAGTTCCCCGCCCACCAGAAACCCGATCATGGCCAGCGCCAGGTAATTGAACGGTTTCAGGGTCGGCAATTCCACCTCCCCGATGATCCCGAGGCCGCTTTGCCCGATCAGCAGGCCGATGGCAATGTATCCGATGACCTGCGGGATGCGGAGTTTCTGAAACCCCCAGGCCCCCAGAATGCCGCCGAAGACGCCGATTCCCAGCAGAAGCAGGATACCAAGATGCATCAGGTCAGTTGTTCGCCTTGAGGATCTGGTAGACGGCTTCCGGGGTCTCCGCCTGCATCAGTTGGGTGCGGCGGGATTCCTCTTTCACCAGATGGCTGAGGGCGGCCAGCAGGCGGACGTATTGCGATTGCTGATCCGGTCGGCCGGCCACCAGAAAAACGACCTGGACGGGAATCCCGTCGATCGACTCATAGTCCTCCAGAGGGGTGTCGTTTACCGCTACGGCCAGAATCATGTCCTGTACAGAGGAGATGCGGGCGTGCGGAACTCCGATTCCAAGACCGATCCCGGTACTCATGAGGGATTCGCGGTTCAAAATGGCGCTGCGCAGGCCTTCCAGATCGGTCACATCGCCGCATTCTGACAGACGGTCGATCAGGGTATGGATCAGATCCTCTTTTGAGGTGGCGGAGGTCATGAACACCCGGTTGGGCGAAAGGACCGCTTTCAGGAGAGAGGTGTCTGGAGAGGCCACGGGATCAGTCCTCGGTATGTTGCACGGCCAGTTTCCATTCGGTTTCGGACAACAGGCCGATCACCTGCTCACTGTTGGTGCAGGCCATGAGGCGCTTAATCACCCGGGGTCGCGAGAGCAGTTTGGAGATTTTGGCCAACAGCCGGAGATGCACCATGTCATCTTCAGAACTGATCAGCAGAAATACATGAGTCTTTTCCTTGTCGTCTGCATTGAAATCTGTGCCCTCGGGGCAGATTCCGACCACCAGTGCACTGCGCTTCAGACCGGCCTCGGCCGGGGAGCGGGCGTGGGGGATCGCCACATGAGGTGCAATCGCGGTGGAATGCAGGGTTTCACGGTCAACCAGCATTTGCAGATAGCGGCTGTTATCCTGGATGTAATCATGAGCCTCCAGAGGATGCGTCAACTGTTCCAGAATCTCCTGCACGCTGCCGGGTTTCATGTCGAAGGTCATGAGGTCCGGGGAGACCAGACGCGAGACCGGCACCACCTCAGGAGCCACCTTCAGAAGGTTGAAGAGGTTTCCGGTCAGATCGGGCTCCATCCGGTGCTCCAGCCATTCATCCACCTTGCTGCGCATAAACCGCCATTGACTGGCCACCTTGGTCCCGGGATTTTGCCTTCCCGGGCCATACGGACCACGGTTTTTTCGGCAACTTTCAGGTAATTTGCCAAATCGGTCAGGGTCATGATTTCTTGTGAGGAAGGTGTCATAAATGTCCTTAGAAGGGTTTGTAGGCCTCTATAGTCCTTTGTAGGGCACTGTATTGATGCCTGATGTTGATTTTCGATGCAAGAGAAAAAATGAATCACATGGATCTGACCATTGCCTGCAGAGCTGATTTGGCATAAACGGGCGGGGCCGATGGTGCCAAGCGGCTTTCGATTGAACTCGATGTGGACCTGCTGCCACTGATGGGAACTCCGGGCTTGTGTTTCATGCTGCTGACGTTTTTCGTATTTTTATATGACCTCTCGAACTGATCATTCCCCCTCCGAAACCCCTGAAGCCGAGCTGATTCTTCGTGCTCAGCGCGGGGACCTCGGGGCATTCAGCCAATTGATGGAGCGAGTGCAGGGGAGAATCTACGGACTGCTCTACAACATGACCAGCAGCAAAGAGGATGCCGAGGATCTGCTGCAGGAGGTGTTCATCAAAGCCCATGCGTCCCTGCCCAAATTCAAGGGACAGTCCTCCTTTTACACCTGGGTGTACCGGATCGCGGTCAACCGGGCCATCAATTTTGTGAAGAAGCGGAAAAAACGCCAGGGGCTCAGTCTGGACGACCTGGATCTGGGTATTGAGCGCGATCCGGCGCTGGTGGAGATGTCGAGCAGTGAGACCCCGGACCGGAATATTCACTTGAAAGAATTACAGGAAAAGTTGAACACCGCGCTGCAGGAGCTGTCTGAAAAACATAGAACGGTAGTGATCATGCACGATATTCAAGGAATGCCCCACCACGAAATTGCCGATGTGATCGGCTGCTCCCCCGGCACGGTGCGCTCCCGGCTTTTCTACGCCCGGCGTGAACTGCAGTCCATTCTTTCGGAGGTCACCTCATGAAACCCACACGTATTCTTAAGGAAATCGCCGGAATGTCCCCGGACGAACTGCCGGAGGACATCCGGGCTCAATTGGAAAAGAATCCCGCCCTGAAGGCTGAAGTTGAAGAGCAGGCCAAGGTGGCCGCCCTGATCGGCCTCAAGCGGTATGAAACGCCGGACGAGGAGATGTTCGGACGGGTGCACTACCGCACCATGATTCAGCTTCGCAATGCCCAGGCTCAGGCGCCATCGCCTTTTGGCTGGCAGATTCCCGGCTGGGCGCGGGCGGCGGCCGTGGTGATGTTCATGCTGGGGCTGAGTGTATTGACACACCGGGAAATGCTCCGGACACAGGAGGGGGAGGCCCCGGTGGCGGTCTCCACCGTCCCGGAGGCATCGGAGCCGGATTTTCAGTTTTCTTTTCAGGACTCGGATCCGTTTGCCCCCTATGTTCTCGACCCTGCGCTGGTGGGGCCGCAGGAGTTCTCCTCGGGACTGACCCGTAAACTGGAGGCGGATTTCGAGGCGTTGGGCCTGGTGGAAACCAATGCCCTGGAGTCGGCCACCCGACTGCCGGTGATGTTACCGGCCGGTCCCTGACAGGCGGCAGGGAATCGCGGCGACGTTCCATTTACAGGACCTTGTTCCCTTTTTCAGCAGTTTCTCAGGTTTAAAAACAAGTCAAATTGGTCATTGCCATTGGGATTCCCCCTTATAGTAAGGAACGCACGAGCGGGAGAGCCCGCCTTTCTGATTTCCCTTTTCCCTGGCATCGGCGGGAGGACAGATGATTTGATTGAAGATGCCTGGGAAAACCCCTGAAAATGATAAATATATACGTAGGCAATCTGCCTTACAGCATGAACGACGGTGACTTGGAGTCCTTGTTTACCGAATTTGGAGCGGTGCAATCCGCTAAAGTGATTTTTGATCGCGAGACCGACCGGTCCAAAGGCTTCGGCTTTGTGGAGATGGAAGATTCTGAAGCCGGCAAAACGGCAATCGACGCGCTCAATGACTCTGAAATTGAAGGTCGTCCGCTGCGTGTGAACGAAGCACGTCCGCGCGAAGAGCGCAGTGGCGGCGGCGGAGGCGGCGGTGGATTCCGCGGTGGCCGTGGTGGTGGCGGCGGCGGCGGTGGATTCCGTGGCGGCGACCGTCGTGGCGGCGGCGGATACCGCTAGACGTCCGAACGATTCTGGAGGGCCATGCTTCCGACTGTTAAAACGGATCGGAAAACGGCCTGGATCTTCCAGCATGTTCCATTTGAGGGGCCGGGTGCATTTGCATCCCGGCTCCTTTCTTTTGGATATACCCTTCGCACTCACCGCTGGTGGGAAGCGTCCTCTCCGCCTGACCTGTCGGAGGCCGACCTTGTCATCGCCATGGGCGGTCCCATGAGTGTGAATGACGAAGAGGAGCACCCCTGGCTCCAGCAGGAGAAGGAGTGGCTGCGGCAGGCCCTGAACGCAGAGCTTCCTCTAATGGGCATCTGTCTGGGCGCGCAGTGTATGGCCTCCGCCCTGGGAGCCAAAGTCACACCCAATCCTGAACGGGAGATCGGCTGGTGGCCCGTGACCGCCTGCGGTCAGAAGGACCCGGAACCGCTGACCGTGCTGCACTGGCATGGTGAGACCTTTGATCTTCCGGATGGTGCGGTACATCTTGAACAGAGTGAGGCATGCCTCCACCAGTCGTTTCAATGGGGAGAAAGAGCTCTCGGACTTCAGTATCATCTCGAGGCCACCCGGGATTCTCTCACGGCGCTGATTGAACATTCCAGACATGAGATGATGCCCGGACCTTACGTGCAGACGGAGGAGCAGCTCTGGGCCGGATGGAGAGCGCATCACCGGCTGGCGGATCTGCGTCTGTCTCAACTGTTGGACCGGATCCGTGTCCTGTGAGAATTGAGTAAAGCGAAAGGCCGAACTTGAATCGTCGCCCTGCTGTGGCACAGTAATTGAATGCGTATCCACTTTCTTTCTCCGCGCGGCCTGTATCAGACGGTCCTTCTTTTCTCCTGGTTCGGGCTGCTGTCCTGCCGGGCCGGCGACCCCTATCCGGAGATCCTCACCATTGGGCAGGTGCAGGGGGAACTGGGGCCGGACATGGAGGCCGCCTCACTCGATTCCCCCTTCCTGGGTGAAACCGTGAAGGTGCGCGGGGTGTTGCATCAGGTGCTGCGGTGGCGCACCTCCTCCGGTGAATTTGTCCATGCGGTACTGCTGCAGAATACTCCTGAACATTCCGACCGGAATCCCGATACCTCTGATGGACTGTTCCTGTACACCGGGGCCTACCCCAGTCTTCCGCTTGAGGGGGAGGGGGAATATACCGCCAGGGTCGGGGACCGGGTGACGGTGAAAGGGCAGGTGAATGAGCGGTACGGCCAGACCGAACTCTCTGATGCCGTGGTGCTGGAGGTGGAACGGGGGGATTTTCTTGATGAGCTCAAGGTGGCGAGACTCTCCACCCTCCCGGACAGCCGGCGTGAACGTGACCGGGTGCTGGAAACCTTTGAGGGCATGCGGATTTCCGTCCCGTCCGGCGTGGTCACCGTCAGCGGAACGCATCCAAATAACCGAAATGGAGATTTGAATCTCTGGGCGGTGCTTCCCTCCCATCCGGTTGCGTCCAGATCCGATCCGGCCACCCGCCGGCTCTTCCGTCCCGCCCATCCGTTAAGCAGAGAGGGCAGCGGCGGGGTGCCGGAACATGGCGATCATCTGGTGATCGGACATCTCGGCGCCCGCGAGGTGGTGGCCGCGACCGACTCCGCCGCCATGCCCATGGTGTACGCCGGCAGCACCATTACTGAAGCCCTCACCGGAGGGATGGTGTACTCCTGGGGCGAATACGTGTTTCAGCCGGACGAACTGCCGATGATAGACGATGCGGGCCCCGCAGCCTCCTCTCTGCCCGAGGAACGGGCGGCAGAGGATGCCCTCCGTATCGCCGCCTATAATGTCGAGAACCTCTATGATTTTGTGAATGATCCCTTTGACGGCTGTGATTTTGCCGGTGATGAGGGATGTCCCGACGTCCGTAAGCCTTTTAATTATGTACCGGTGTCAGACGAGCGTTACCATCAGCGGCTTGATGCGATAGCGGAGCAGATTGTGGCACAGCTGCAGTCGCCGGATCTTCTCCTGATTCAGGAGGTCGAGGATCAGGACATCGGTGTCCTGACCGAAAACGGAGTGGTATACGGAAACGACAATCATGCCGATGGAGAGATCGATGCCCTGCAGGAGCTGGCGATCCGCATTGTCGCCAAAGGGGGGCCGGTATACCGTACGGCGATCGACCGGGACGGCGCCGATTACCGCGGCATCACCTGTGCCTGGATGTACAATCCGGAGACGGTTCAGCTGTCGGAGTCTCAGGACCTTCATCCGCTGCTGCGGGAGAACCCCGACCTGCCGGAAGCAGTATCCTGGCTTCCCCTCAGTGAGGAGGGCTCCAACCCCAAAGCGTTCAATGCCGAATTCGGCGGGGTGGACAGTGGAGCCTCACTGACCCAGGTGTTTTCCCGTCCGGTGCAGCTCATGCAGGTCAGCCGTCGTTCCGACGGCCGCACGTTGTATCTTTTTAACAATCATTTCAGCTCCGGCCCCGGCCGCAGGGTGGAGCGGCGGACCCAACAGGCCAGGCTTAATGCGCTGCTGGCCTCCACTCTGATGGAAACCGACCCGGAGGCCTGGGTGATTGTCGGGGGCGATCTGAATGTGTTCCCCCGTCCGGACGACCCGCTGGATCCTCCTTCTGACCAGCTGGGCCCTCTGTACCGGGCCGGTCTGTTCAATGTCTACGACCGGGTGGTTCAGGAGCGCCCGGCGGAGGCCTACAGTTATATTTACAAAGGCGTGGTGAACACCCTGGATCATTTCTTTCTCTCTCCCACGGCTAAGCAGGCCCTGTCCTATGCAGGATATCTCAAGCTCAATGCTTCGGCCCCGGAAGCTTTTTCCTGGGAAACTCCCCGGCGTGCCAGCGATCATGATCCGGTCATGATTGAGCTGAAGTAGCCATGAAACAACCAAACCCACCTAATATTCTCTGGGTTTTCGGTGATCAGCACCGTGCACAGGCGATGGGTCATGAGGGAGATCCCAATGCCCGTACACCCCGTCTTGATGCCATGGCCGCCAAAGGCTGCCGGTTTGTCAATGCGGTGTCCGGCAATCCCTGGTGTGCTCCATTTCGGGGATGCCTAATGACCGGGTTGTATTCGCATAAAGCGGTCCGCCGTACCCCCGAAGCTCTGGATCCTGAACTTCCAGTGATGACGGACACCTTCAATGAAGGCGGTTATGATACGGCCTACTTCGGCAAATGGCATCTGGATGGTCATAACACGATGACTTATGTGCCGCGCAATCGTCGGGGGCGGTTTGCCACCTGGATCGGCTATGAAAACAATAATGCACAATATGAAACCAGGGTACATGGACATGACACCCGGGGCAGAGACGACACGGTTGCAGATGCCGAGGAGTTGATCGACTACGAAACCGATGCGCTGACCGACCGGTTACTGGAGCATCTCGACAACCGCCCGGATCAGGAGAAACCTTTTTTTGCGGTATTATCTGTTCAGCCCCCTCATGATCCTCATATCGCCCCGCCCGAGGTCATGAAGACCTATTCGGCAGAGGACATCCAGCTGCGTCCCAATGTCCCGCCGGTTGCGCGACTGCAGGAGGCCGCGAAAAAAGAATTAGCCGGATATTACGCCCAGATTGAGAACCTCGATACAAATGTGGGACGGATTCTGGATCATCTGGAAAAAACGGGGCTCGCGGAGAACACCTGGGTCTTCTTTTTTTCAGACCACGGAGACATGCACCTGTCGCATGGGTATGAGCGGAAAAGCAGCCCCTGGGAGGAGGCCATTCGGATTCCCATGATCGTGCAGGCTCCCACTGGTCACACTTTGCCTCCTGAATGCCGCGTTCCAATGAACCACGTCGATATCGGACCGACCTCTCTGGGAATCTGCGGACTTTCAGTGCCGGACAGCTTCGAGGGTACGGATTGGTCACACGAGCTTCTTCCGGAGAAACCCCGCCCTGCTTCTGTGCCGGATTCCGCTTTTCTGCAGCATGTGTATCCCAAACAGTTCAACTGCCTCAACCGGGTGTGGAGGGGGGTGCGAACCCAGGATGGCTGGAAATACATCGTATTGGAACATCAGCCGTTTGCTCTCTTCAATTTAAATGAGGATCCCTACGAACTGAACAATCTGGCGTTTTTGAATGCGTATGATGAGAAGAGAGAGGAACTGCAGGCTCAATTGGCAGACTGGCTGGACAAAACCGGGGATACGTTCCCTCTCCCCCGTTGATTCTCCTCAGGCTCCCGGTCATGATTGAACTCCGCTGACACCCGTCCCCGCACCTCAGGGGCATGCTTCTGCCGGGGCCGGATTACGTGTTCGGGGTATCCACTTACGCAATTACGTTGTGGATCGTGATGATCCTTCTGGTACCCTTCGGGCTGAGGGGCACATGGTCAGCCTCTGTGGTCAGCCTCTGTCCAGTGCCCGTTCCGAATAAGGAGATTCCATCAGCGGTAGGGGACGGTTTCATTCTTACGTTCAGGAGATGATATGAAAACACGATTCTTTTTTTTATGCGCGGCCCTTTCGGTTGCCCGGGCCGGGATGCCGGTAGATGCCCCGGTCGATGCGTCGGAATTTTACGGAGAACCTCTGCGGGGGGCGGAGCCAAAGCAGCAACCGAAGTGGGTGCCGGAACTCAAGCCGATCACCGAAGAGGACGTGAATCAGGGGAATCCTCTGACGGACAAGGGGCATTTCCGGCTGAAAAAAGAGATCATCGGATTTCCATGGAAAACCATGCCCTACATTCCGAAGTTGACCGAAGAGGCGGCGGACCGCGCGGCGGCGAGGTACGGGGATTTCGAGTGGAAAGACGGGTCGCGTCTGAAGTATTCCGTGCTGGAGCCCGATCCGGCCCTGCAACCGGAGGGCGGGTTTCCCCTGGTGGTGATCTGTCCCGGGGTGGGCGCGATCGGGCGTGATTCCGTGAAAGGCCGCACCCGGAACGTGGATCCGGAAGTGTACTGGGCCACGGAGTGGTATCGGAAACATCTCCCGGCGGTGGTGCTGGTGATGCATCCGCAGGGACGCACGCATACCTATCATGATGATCCGGACGGCACCCCCG
>CAZVCO010000025.1:0-17494 GCA_964625795.1 uncultured Verrucomicrobiota bacterium
GCAACGTCCTTTTCAATTTCAAAAAACCATGACTGAAACAGCCCGGTTATCTGAGATGCGGGATGACCAGGATGTTCTCTATTGGCGTTCCCGGCCGGTTGAAGAGCGTTGGGCCGCAGTGGAATTTCTTAGAAAACAGTTGTACAACTATGATCCAGCTACCGCCAGAATTTCTGGATTTTTTGAAGTGTCTAAACCACAATAACGTCCGGTATCTTCTTATAGGAGGATACGCAGTGGCACATTATGGTTACGTCAGAGCCACAGGGGACTTGGATATTTATGTTCAGCTGTCGGACGACAATGCTGAAGCGCTCTGCAAATCCTGTCATGATTTTGGATTAGGCGGACACGTGGAGAAAGAGCACTTTCTTGAGCCGGGTGCTATCCTGCGGTTTGGAGTCCCCCCTATGAGGTTGGAGATCCTGAACACCATCAGTGGGGTCACCTTTGAGGAATGTTGGAATTCACGTGAAGTCATTACCATTCAAGAGCTTCCTGTGCCGCTGATTTCGTTACCATTCCTGCTTAAAAACAAAAGAGCATCCGGCCGTACGAAAGACCAACTGGATGTGGAACAGCTCGGGGAATCATAACCCCATGAAAGGGGACTCCTATATCGGCCGCATTGCCCCGACCCCTACCGGGGATCTGCATTTGGGTCATGCCCACACCTTTTCCCGGGCCTGGGGGCGGGCACGGGATGCCGGAGGACGTATCCTCATGCGCATCGAGGATCTGGACACCGGGCGCTGTAAACCTGTATTCACCCGGCACACCCTGGAGGATCTCGAATGGCTGGGGCTGGACTGGGACGGGGAGGTGGAGCTTCAGTCCGCCTGTCCGGAACGGTATCTCGATGTCTGGCGACAGCTCAAGCAGACGGGCTGGATTTATCCCTGCTCCCGGACCCGGAAGGATCTGAGAGCGCTGCCGCAGCCGGAAGAGGGAGATGAGCAGGACCGGGAACCGATCGTGCCGCTCGAATGGCGGCCGGATCCCTCCGCCGCCGACGCGTATGATCAACCGGACGGGCTCACCTGGCGTTTCCGAATCCCGGAAGGAGAGGTCATCCGCTTTTCCGATGTTCGGAAGGGCGATCAGGCCTTCACCGCAGGGAAGGAGTTCGGGGATTTCAGTGTGTGGCGTCGGGACGGGATTCCCTCCTATGAACTTTCGGTTGTGGTGGACGATATCCGGCAGGGAATCACCGAGGTGGTGCGCGGAGAGGATTTGCTCATGTCCACCGCCCGGCAGTTGTTGCTGTACCGGGCGCTGGGGGCGGAGCCGCCGGCCTGGTGCCATGTGGATCTGGTGCGGGACCAGAACGGACGCCGTCTGGCCAAACGTTTTCACTCTCTTTCCATCCGCACCCTGCGGGAAAAGGGACTGTCGCCGCAGGAGGTGCTGCAGCGGGTGGACGCACCGCCTAAATAAACAGATTGGTGCCGCTTTTTGCGGAGGCACCGAGGAATTCGGCCACTCCGCCGATTTCGACTCCGTCGATCAGTTCCTCTTTACGAATGCCCATGGCCTCCATGGACATGGAGCAGGCCACCAGCCGGGCCCCGCCGTTCCGGGCATCGTTCAGCAGCCCCTCCAGGTTGGGGAGGTCTTTGGCGGCCATGCGGTCCACCATCATTTTCTTCCCCATGCCGCCGAAATTCATATTCGAGAGCGGCAGGGCAGGCAGACCTTTGGGCAGCATCCATCCAAACATCCGGTCCATCAGAGTCTTGTCCTTCACCGGAGCAGAGTCCGGTTTGCGCAGGGCATTCAGGCCCCAGAAGGTGAAGAACATCGTGGCCTGACCGCCCATGGCCAGGGCGCCGTTGGCGATCACCAGGCCCGCCAGCACTTTGTCCATTTCCTGTGAGAAGATCACCAGAGTGGCGTCCTGACTGGCCCGGGCCGGCGTACCGGAGGCCGGAGACGACTCCCCGTCCGGACGCCTGACCAGCCCGATCACCATTCCTTTTTCCTGTTTGATCTCGAGGCAGTCGAGTCCGTTGGCTTCACAGAACGCGGGTAGATCGCGTTTGAATCCGCCGTCGCTCGCCGTCACCTCCAGCACCTCACCTGGTTTCAGCCGGTTCACCGCCTCCCGCACTTTCACGATAGGGCCGGGACAGGCCAGGCCGGTGCAGTCCAGAGAAACGGAGGGGGAGGTGGAGGATGTCATGTCAGGGGAGGGGGCAGTGCTTGATGTTGTATCGGACGAAGAAGGTGATTCCGCGGTCACCGAGCCGTTGGCGGTGATGCCGCCCGCCAGGCTTCTGGTGTCGAATCCGTTGAGAGAAAGGATGCGGCTGGCGAAATAGCTGGTTTTTCCCATGGCGCATACGGTGGCCACCGGGCGGGATTTGTCCAGGGTGTCCAGTTTCCCCCGCAGCTCCGGCAGCGGGATATTGATGGGAGACAGATCGGAGCGGAGCGGACGCAGTCTGGTCATCTCCGCAGGACGGATGTCCACGACCTGCAGACCCTCCTGTTCCAGCCCGGCCGGATCGGTGATGGGGGTGACCAGGCCGTCCCGGATATTGCAGGCGGCAAAGGCCGCGATATTTACCGGATCTTTGGCATTGCCGAAGGGCGGGGAGTAACTGAGTTCCACGTGACAGAGATCCTCCACGGTCAGGCGTCCCAGAATGGCAGTGGCGATCACATCGATGCGTTTGTCCACGCCATCCGCGCCCACTGCAGCGGCTCCCAGAATACGCCCGCTGTCTTTTTCCCATAACAGTTTCAGCGTGATGTTCACCGCGCCCGGATAATAGCCGGCGTGATTGCTGGCGTTGATGGTGACCTGATCAAAGGCGACGCCTGCCTGGTTGAGCCGGCGCACATTATATCCGGTGGCGGCCACCGTCTGGTCAAAGACCCGCACGATGGAGGTCCCGATGCTGCCGGGATAGGGCAGGGCGTCTGCGCCACGGAAGATATGGTCGGCCACCGTCCGGCCCTGACGGTTGGCCGGACCCCCCAGTGGAATGGCGGTGCGGGCATCCAGGATCGGATCCTTTGTCTCACAGACATCCCCGGCGGCGTAGATCTCCGGATCCGAGGTCTGCTGAAATTCATTCACCACGATATGACCGCGGGGTCCAAGTTCCAACCCGGCCGCTTTGGCCAGACCGCTTTCGGGTTTCACTCCGATGGACAGAACGATCAGTCCGGCCTGTACAGTGCGTCCGGAGTTCAGGGTCGCGGTGAGCTGATCGCCTTCACGTGCAAAGGCGGACACGCCATCCTCAAGAATCAGATCGATACCGTTGGCGGTCAACTCCTCCGCGATGGGAACCGTGATTTCGGGGTCGACCTGAGGCAGCACCTGAGGTTGTAGCTCCACCACTGTGACCTGTTTGCCGATGCGCTGAAGCTGTTCGGCCATCTCCAGGCCGATAAACCCCGCACCAATGATTAATACGGAGTCCGTTGCCTCTGCCGCGGACTTGATGCGGTCCATGTCCTGCAGATTCCGCAGGGTCAGGATGCCCTCGGAGTCAATCCCCTCCAGCGGAGGGGTGATGGGGCTGGCGCCGGGTGCCAGCAGCAGTTTGTCATAAGGGATGGATTCCTCCTGACCGGTGGGGAGGTGTTTGACCGTGACCGTTTTTGATTCACGGTTGATGGCGATGGCCTCGGTTTCGGTTTTGACCTCCAGGGCCAGCAGGGCTTTCAGAGATTCGGGAGTCTGTACCGCCAGACGGCTGCGGTCGGTGATTTCTCCGCCGATATGATAGGGGAGGCCACAGTTGGCAAACGACACATCGGGACCCCGCTCGATCAGGGTGATGCGGACAGATTCGCTGTGACGGCGGGCACGGGCGGCAGCGGAGGCGCCGCCGGCGACGCCTCCGATAATGACAAGATGTTCGGGAGAAGACATGTGGGCTTAGGATTCAGGGGTGAGACTGCAGTGAAAGGCGTCGCAGAACGAGGCGATGCGTTCTTTGTTCAGGGAGTAATGAACGTGATTCCGGGAGGCACGGGCGGTCACCAGACCGGCATTGCGAAGTTCATAAAGATGGCGGGAGCAGGACGGCTGCGAGAGACCGGTGACCCCGATGAGCTCTTTACAGGGACAGTCGGGATGATCCTGCAGATAAATCAACAGCGCAATCCGGGCCGGATGGCTGAGCGCGGCGGCAAAATCCGCCATTTCGGTTATTTCTTTCGGGAAGGAATCTGTTTTTGCAAAGGCCATAATATTTAATATTCGAAATATATTATGTACTTGCAAGTCAGAAGTTGATTTATTTGGGGCAGGGTGGAGTGGAGGGAGCTGATTGGAGACAGAACGGATTGGATGTAGGGCGTATTTGAGAGGGTTGATTGATGACGTCAGTCCATGGGAAACGGGACAAATATCTAACGTGGTGTACAGGTGGGGATGGGGGAAAACGGCGCCGTGTTCCGGGGTGGAATGACCTTTCCCCCCGTGGCCGTATTCATGCGGCTCCCACGGCTCCTTTCTCACGGAATTTCAGAATACCTTCGAGGGCCAAGGGCCGGGTTTACCGGAACCACTCCTCATCGGTATGGGTCGATAGGGTCATGCATGAATGGCAGTAAGATAAGCGATCTTAGCATCAAATACCGTCTGGAACCCGATTGCGATATCGATCACGCCTGCCCGAGACGGAGCTCGGCGACGGCCAGGGATGCCGATATCGATTGAAGGTATTTAAAAATTCTGAAAACAGCCGGGTACGGGACAACTCCACACTTGTGTTCTTATCGACATCGCTATCGTGGTCGTTATCGTAATCGAATTTCACATAAACAGATCTGATGACCGGTTATGTTGAACCCCTGAACTTACTGCAATTCCGGGCTGTCCCTTTTTGTGCTCGCGCTGCTGCTGAACGCGATCCCGGCATTCTGACGGACCGTGTTCAGGGAGCGGATTCACCGAGCTGAACGGTGTGCTCTCCCGCAGTCAGCTCCACGGCTTCCCCTTGCCACAGCAGGGTTCCCGGCACCGGAGTGGCGATACGGCCGGACAACGATCCCCCTTTGCGTTCCAACCGCACCGACACCTCTCCTTTTGGATGCGGAACCGCGGCCTGGATGGAAGTCAGAGGGCCGAACCGCGGGGTGATCTTCACCCGCGCGAATCCCGGCGCGTCCGGACGGATCCCCGCAAAAGCGGAGAGGCAGTGGAAAAGCGGGTGCGCGCCCCAGCCGTGGCAGTCGCTGCGGGAGGGCTCCGGTTTTTCCACCGTGGTGTGGAATCCCTGATCCGGTAGCGCCCGCCAGAACGCGAACCGGTCGAACACCTCCGTCGTGTGCCCGGCCAGCAGCAGCGCCTCGTGCACGTGGTAGCTGAAATAGACGGTGGCTTTCGCCCAGTCTCCGGGCGGGTCGGCCAGTTTGGCCACCAGCCCCGGGCGCAGTTCGTCCGGCAGACTGTCCGTCGCCAGCGCGAGGGCCTGGGAATGCTCGCTGTAGGTCCGTCCCTCGCGGTCGTCGCGGAAACATCCCCTGTCGTGATCGTAGAACGCGCGGAGGATCGCCTGCATCGACTCCCGGGAACGCTCGCGCCACCGCGCCGCCATCGCGGGTTCTCCGTACGCGTCCTCCACCTGGGCCGCCGCGTCCAGAGCCACGGGAAGATGCAGAGCCACGGGGGCGGTGAGCGATTCCTCCTGTCCAGGAGGAAGACCGTGTTTCCAGAGCGGCCTGTCCACCCAGTCGACGAACAGCCATCCCGGCAGACCGCTCGGCAGCCCCTCGCCGTCCACACAGGCCAGAGCGGCCTCCAGCGCGGAGCGCATGCCCGGCAGCAGGCGGCGCACCGCCTCCGGCTCGTCCAGCCACCAGGCGGCGTCCCGCAACAACGGCGGATACACCAGACTGTAGGTGGCGCTCATCTGCAGTTCCCCGGTCGGGCAGCGCTCGGCATGAAACCCGTTCACCCAGCGGGAACGGTCGAACAGATCCAGCGCCCGGATCAACGGACGTGGGTCGGCGCTGGCCACCATCCAGGTCAGGGCCTGGGTGCGGGTGTCGCCCAGATACTGCATCTGTTCGTAGTAGGGACAATCCACAAAGGTCTCGTGCGCGCAGTTCCGCAATCCCGCCTCGCACACCTCCAGCATGGGGACCAGATCCTCATCGGCGGCGAAACGCCAGGCCCGCTCGAAGGGATAACCCGTGGTCAGCGGACGCAGGTCCCTCAGGATCAGTGCTTCCGCGCCCGTGGTCACCACCAGCCGCAGCCAGCGTCCGCTGCGCCACCAGGGCACGCGGTACCGCCGATCCCCGCCGGGATGCAACACGGTATCGCCGAACCCCAGCCAATGTTTTCCGGCGCATTCGCCGCGATGACCCTTGTGGTCACTCGCATCCGGTTCCGGCGTTTCGTACAGCGACTCCGCCCATTGCATCTCCACGCGCGCCCCCGCGCCTCCGCACACGTCCAGCTCCGGATACCCGCACACGTAGGTCTCGAAATCCCAGAACCAGGTGCGGGACGTATTGGCCGGAATCTCCACCTCCCCGCCCCGGGTCAGCCCCTGCCACTCCCTGCCGTTCCCATCCCCGCCGCAGGTGGTGGCCACCCCCTCCCCGGTCCAGCGGACGCGGCCTCCGGTAAACCGTTCCCGCCGCTGTTCCGCCAGGGGCGAGGGTTCCAGCCGCCAAGGGGCCCCCACAATTCCGGTGCTGTTTGGAGCCGTTTTGAGAACCGGGACCGGCTCCTCCCAGGATCCGGGCTCCACCGCGCCGTCCAGCTCGAAGGAACATCCAATCACGTGATAAGACAGTTTTCCGGTTTTTTTCCCGGGACGGATATCGCCCCGTTCCCGCACCCGCCAATCCCCCTCGCCGGTGCTCAGCACCGCTTCCAAATCCCCCAGCCCTTTCAGCGCGAAGGCGGGACGGTCGGAGACCTGCGCCACCGGGCGGTCGCCTTCGGACAGCCACCAGCAGAGAACCCGGATCTCATGATCCCCCGCCGCCAGATCGGCCCCGTAGCGGTGAAAACTCCAACCGCCGAATTCGCTCCGGTCCGGACCCCGCCCCGTTTCCCGTCCGTCGATCTCCACCCGGAACCGCTGATCGGCCGTGAGGTCGAACTCCACCCGGGAATCGGCATCCATCGTCCAGCGCAGCAGAAATTCTACAAACCGGGAGGGTCCCGTCTCCATACCGCCTTTCCAGATCCAGACCGCCTCGTCCAGGGGATAACGGCGGACGATCCCGGCGTTGCCGGGGATGGGGGCGGGTTTGTGGACGGTCGCGACATGAGCAAGCAGTTGGCGGCCGGGACGCAGTGGCCGAACGTTAAAGCTGTGGTGCGGCACGAGCTTAGCGAGTGGTGTCGCCACCAGCGCATGGTTAGGCTCCTATTTCCATTTCTTCCCGAACTTTTTCAGAAAGGTAAATTTTAACCAGTGACTGATACGGAACATCTTTTTTATTCGCAATAACCTTCAGCTGTTCAATCATACTTTCCGGCAACCGAATGGATATTGATTTTAAACTGGGTTTCAGATTGGGAAATGAAAGATTTTTTCCATTTTTCCAATCAATGTATTCTGTCGAATCCTGTTTTTCCCAGAATTCCCTTTCTTCATCTTCACTTTTGAAGTGAGGAATATCTTTACTGTTGATTTTCATAGATTTTCCTTTCTTTACGACTCATATCTCTGGCGGAAATGACTCTGATCTTTTGATTTCGAAGAGTAAAAACGACCATTAATGTCCTATTGGAATCGGTGCTGCCAAGCCCGTACCAACGAGGTTCATCTTGTGAGTGTTTTCTATCATCAACAACGATCAGCGGTTCATTAAAGAAGACTTGTTCGGCTTCGAGGTGGGTCACACCGTGCCTCTCCCAATTTTTAAGGAGGTTGCCATCATCCCAATCGAAGCCTGTTGGGTTTAACATCATTATGTATATATAGAAGATATACAGGCAAAAATCAAGCTTTTTGGACTGCCTTAATTTTCTGGAAGCACAGTCATGGTAATCGACTGGCTCCGCACATGCCTAATTTCGGCCTTCATACCGGAGAGGAACTATTGGATAGCCTAACGAAAAGATGAGGCACCGGCCCCACCACTTACGGTTCATGACGGAAAAGGCATGAAGGACCGGACCCTGCCGCTGCCGAAAGCCCTGGAGTCCGCGTTGCGGGACCATCTCAAGCGGGTGGAGGGCCTCTTGGAAAAAGATCTTCAGGCGGGCTTTGATGGCGTGTTCATGCCCAAGGCGCTGGACCGGAAGTGGAGGAACGCGGCCAAGGACATCGGGTGGCAATGGGTGTTCCCGGCGAAAACCCTGACCTTTGTGCCGGTATCATCAGCATGAATCCCATCTGCAGAAGTCGCTGCGCATGGCGAAGCGCAAAACGAAGATCCAGAAGCGGGTCACCTCGCATATCTTCAGGCACAGCTTTGCCAGTCATCTGTTGCAGGCCAATTACGATATCCGCACCATTCAGGAGATACTGGGGCATTCGGATGTGCGGACCACCATGATCTACACCCACACGGTGAAAAGCCGGACTTTGAAGGAGGGGGCAAGTCCGCTGGATTTTCCACAGGAAGGGCAGGAGGAAAAAAAGACAGGTAAAAAAAAACGACCTCACGAAAACGAAAAGGAAAGAAGAAAGCTGGGGTCCGGAAGCGGACATCCAAAGCGAATTCAGGCGGCAAAACGTCGAAGCCTAAACGAAAAAAAGCGCCCTTCCGGGACGTGAAGTAATCCCTTTCAGTGCCATGTAACAAAACCGCAGCCAAATTCTGTTATCGCCACAAAGAGGCGCGGAAATATACGAATTCAGGGTGGTCTCAGGTAAAATCAAGCGGCTCTGCTTCTTTGTAGGCCGAGTCTCTGGGGATGTTCTGTCCGGACCAGATCTGCTGTGAACTCCAGGGTTCATCCGGATCGGACCAGAAGGGGTCGGTCGCGGGCAGTCCGAGGGGAAGAAATCCACACAGAGTGAGATAGAGGCTGCCGCAGGAAATGTAGGATTCGCCCAGATCGGGTTGATGTCCTGCCAGTCCGATGTTCAGCCAGCCCTGTTTATGATAGGTGTTTTCGGCGTACAGGGTGGCGCGCAGGACGGCGGTCATGGCGGCGCGCACCTGGGCCGGAGAGGTGCCGTTCGGCAGCTCATGGCGGAGCGCCATCTGACCCAGTAGCTGAAAAGCGCCAAAGCGGTACGTGATGGAGCGCCCAATGGCGGGAAAGCTGCCGTCCGGGGCGATCAGCCGTTCCTGCACCTCCGCAAACCGGCGCGCCCGGTTGATGATCGCTTCCGGGTTCAGCCCGATTTCCTTCGCAAAGGACTCCGTAAAAGGAAGCAGATCCAGCAGCATGGGCTGAATCACAAAACTGTTGTAATAGTCCCAGTGAAATTCCGGACCGTCACCGTAGTGGCCATCCCCTTTGTACCATTCCAGATGTTTTTCGAAGGCGAAGCGGATGAGGGCGGTGTCCCCGCCGGCACCGACCCTGAGGAGAAAGGCCTCCACCATGGCGGAGAAGAGCAGCCAGTTGTTCATGTACGGTTGGTGGGCCCGGGTGGAGATCAGACGGTCGATAATCCGGGATTGCACGCTGGAATCCAATCGTTCCCAGGTGGTGTCCCAGGAACGGAGAAATCCGTGACAAAGGAACGCGCTGTCCACGAGAATTTGACTTTCTGCGGAGAAATCGACCCGGTCCGGGGAGCGGTCATCCACGATGTTGCCCATGGAGGCCAGCAGCTGGGAGAGGAGGCGTTCCCGCAGTCTGCATTCCTGCGAATCCCCATCGGCTAAGGCCAGCCAGGGGGCGATTCCGGCAAAACTGCGGCCCAGGGCTTCGAGGATCTGAACGCCTGATCGGTTTCTCTCCTCTTTGGCCGGAAAGACGGGCATGCTGTCCTTAAGCGTTCCGGTCGATAAAGCCGAGAGAACCGGTTCCACGGTCCGGGCCATGCAGGCGATCCATTCTTTACGTGTGTTCATGCCGGAGATGTATGCATCCATTGATTGGTAAAGTGAAGTCTTTCCTGTCCCGGGCGGATATGATGACATTCGCTCATGCATCTGATTCAACGGACCGAGGAGATGAACACGGCTGAACCCCTTGTGTTCCGGCAGGCCTGGCGGCCGGAGCCGGAGCCCGGCTTTCAGCCCGGGCGGGTGCGGGTGGGTTGGCAGGCTGAAGGATTTCGATTAAAGGCCGAGCTGGAGGACCGCGACGTTTTCAATCCGGAAACCCGCTTTAACCAACCGGCCTTTACGGTGGGGGATGTGCTGGAATGGTTTCTGCAGCCGCCCGGTTCCCAAGCGTATTGGGAACTGCATATAGGACCGGAAGGGCAGGTGTGTCAGATGCGGATGCCGTCACAATCCCGTTTTGAAGCGGTACGGGAGCAGGGGGTCCCCCGGGAATGGATGGTGGAATCGCCCAAACTGCAGGCCGAAAGCCGGATTCAGGGGGACATTTGGGAAATCGAGGCCTTTTTGCCGGTTGAACTGCTGGAAAAGCAAAATCTGAGCCGCGGAGAGGTCTGGAAAATGTCTTTTTGCCGCTATGACCACAATCGTGACCCTGAAAATTTGATTTTATCCTCCTCTTCCTCCTTTAAAGCGTTAAATTTTCACACTCTTAACGATTGGGATGAGTTTTTGACTGTTTAGTGCGTGTATATAACGTTAAATAAATAACGGTATGTATATTTTGTTTAAAATAATTCCTTTTTTAAGTTTGCCCCTGTCGTAAAGGTGTGGTACTGGAGCAATCCTCTTGAATAAAACCATGGAGACTCCCTCATGATTGCATCCCCCCGCGATGGCGCACAAACTCTTTTAAAATGTCTGGAAGACGGCGGTATTGACGTCATTTTCGGCTATTCCGGCGGAGCGGCGCTGCCGATTTTCGACGCGCTGGAAACCTCCGGCACCAATATCAAATTTGTCTTAACCCGGCACGAGCAGGGTGCAGCCCATATGGCGGATGGCTATGCCCGGGCCACCGGAAAACCGGCCTGTGTTCTGGTCACCAGCGGACCCGGAGCCGGGAACACCATCACCGGCATTATGACCGCGCATATGGACTCCATTCCCATGATCATCATTTCCGGTCAGCAGGTCACCTGGATGCTCGGGAAGGACGCTTTTCAGGAGGCGGATATCTTCGGCATCACCATGCCCATCGTGAAGCACAGTTATCTGGTGAAAGACACCAACGACATTCCCCGCATCGCCAAGGAGGCGCTGCACATTGCCACCACCGGCCGGCCCGGTCCCGTGTTGATTGATATGCCCAAGGACATCAGTCAGGGCGACTGTACGGCCCCGCTGGAATGCGAGATCGATTTACCGGGATATCAGCCGGAAATCTCCTACACCATCGACGGATCTCAGATCCGGGAGGCGGCAGAGGCACTGAAGGCCTCCGAGCGTCCGGTCATTCTGGCCGGACACGGGGCCATGCTGGCTCACGCCGGTCCCGAGTTGCTGGAATTGGCGGAGAAAGCACAGATTCCGGTGTGCAGCACCCTGCTGGGCAAAGGGATTTTTGACGAAACCCATGAGCTCTCCCTCGGTATGCTCGGCATGCACGGCACGGCGTATGCCAATAAGGCGATTTGTGAGGCGGATCTGATTTTCAACGTGGGATCCCGTTTCGATGACCGCATTATCGGACAGGCGGATAAGTTCGGACGGAACGCGCACATTATTCACATCGACATCGATCCTTCGGAAATGGGCAAGATGATTCAGCCCGACCTGAAGATCGTGGCCGATGCCAAAGTGGCTCTGGCCGAATTGAACAAGCTGATTGAACCGCTCGAGACCAGCGCCTGGCTGGCCACGCTGGACGGCTACAAGAAGCGGTTCCCGCTGAGCTACAAAAAGCAGGGCGGACTGAAAATGCAGCACATCCTGGACGTGCTCGATCAGCTCACCGACAGCAATGCGGTGATCACCACCGACGTGGGACAGCATCAGATGTGGTCCGCGCAGTTCAACAAATCCAAGGCCCCCTGGAACTGGATCTCCTCCGGCGGAGCCGGCACCATGGGCTTCGGTTTTCCCGCCGCCATCGGCGCCCAGATCGGACGTCCCGGAGAAACCGTGGTCGCGGTGGTCGGCGATGGCGGATTCCAAATGACTCTGTTCGAACTTGCCACGGCAGTGCTGCAGAAGCTTCCGGTGAAAATCCTGGTGCTTAACAACCATTTCCTCGGCATGGTGCGTCAGTGGCAGGAACTGTTTTTCGAGAACCGTAAATCCGGAGTGGATCTGGAGGGTAACCCCGACTTCGTCAAACTGGCGGAATCCTACGGGGCCAAAGGCTTTCAGATCAAACGGCCGGCCGACATCGAAAAAGTCCTTACCCGTGCGCTGGAGTACAACGAAGGTCCCTGTCTGATCAACTGCGAGGTGGTCAAAGAGGACAACGTGTTCCCCATGATCCCCGCCGGGGCCGCGCTGGAGGACATGATCACTGAAAAACCGAAACACCGTATGGAGAAACCGGTAGGCTCAACCTAAGAGAGGTCAGAAGGGTAGAGGTCAGAAGTCAGGAGTTCGGCGGTCCCCGCCGAAACATCCGAAACCGAAAACTCCTAAGCCTCTGACTTCTGAACCCTGACTTCTGACCTCTTTACATCATGAAAAACCGAATCATCACCACTGAAACTCCCGTTATGGATCTCCCGGAACACGATCAGCCTCTGCACACCATAAGTGTGTACGTGAACAACAAACCCGGGGTGCTGGCCCGGATTGCCCAGGTGTTCTCGCGCCGGGGCTATAACATCGAATCTCTGGTGGTCAGCCCGGCCATCCAGCAGGGCTTCTCCCGCATGACCATTGGAGCGCGGGGGGATGCCGACGGGCTCGATCAGATCAAAGCGCAGTGCTACAAGCTGATCGACACCATCAGCTGCACCGACCACACCGAGGACGATATTATTTCCAAGGAGCTGGCGTTGGTGAAGATCTCGGTCGGCGCGGAGGCGCGGGGCGA
Source organism: uncultured Verrucomicrobiota bacterium (assembly GCA_964625795.1). Classification (GTDB taxonomy): domain Bacteria; phylum Verrucomicrobiota; class Kiritimatiellia; order SS1-B-03-39; family UBA6053; genus UBA6053. Next base: position 12,983 of record CAZVCO010000025.1, read on the forward strand.
AGCGTTGCAGATTGCCGAGCACTTCGGCTGCAAAACCCTCGATCTGGCCGAGAAAAGTCTGGTCTTTATGGTGACCGGCGACAGCGGCAAACTGGACGCGATGATCGGCATGATGCGGAAATTCGGCATTATTGAACTGGTGCGGACCGGTAAAGTGGTGATGACCCGCGGCAGTGACCTGACCTGAGGATTGTGTAAAACCAGGGATGACGGTCGTCTGCCGGTGTTTAACAGGATGAACTGGATGATTTCTGTGGTTTGTCTTTTGTCCTGTTCCCTGCTACATCGTTGGCATGACGCGTTTCCGGCCATGCATTGATCTTCACCAGGGACAGGTGAAGCAGATTGTCGGGGGAACTCTCCGGGACAGGGGGGCGGGCCCCGACACCAATTTTGTGAGCGACCGGGGTGCGGGATGGTTTGCGGACCGCTACCGGCGTGACGGCCTGACCGGTGCCCACGTGATCCAGCTGGGCCCCGGCAATGAATCCGCAGCCCGGGAGGCGTTGAACGCGTGGCCGGATGGACTGCAGCTGGGGGGCGGGATCACGCTGGAGAATGCGGCTTCGTGGCTCAAGGCCGGAGCGGCGAAAGTGATTGTCACCTCCGCTCTTTTTGACGCCGACGGAGTGTTTCAGGATGCCATGCTGGAGAAGCTCTCCGCTGTGGTCGGACCGGCCCGACTGGTGGTCGATCTGAGTTGCCGCAAATCCGGGGGAGACTGGCACGTGGCCATTCACCGCTGGCAGACCGTGACCGACCTCACCCTTTCAACTGAAACCTTCCGGCGCATCGCGCCCTACTGTTCGGAACTGTTGATCCATGCCGCGGATGTGGAGGGACTCCGGGCCGGCATGGACGAGGACCTGATCCGGTTTCTCGGTTCGGAGTGTCCGTTGCCGGTGACCTACGCCGGCGGGGCGAAATCATTTGCGGATCTCCCTCTCACGCAGGAGCTGAGCCAGGGCCGGGTGGACCTCACCCTGGGCTCCGCCCTCGATCTGTTCGGCGGCGATGTGTCCTACGCCGACTGCGTGGCCTGGAACCAGACGTAGCCGGGTTGCTTTTTGGAGAGTCGTCCCCGGGCGTATTCCGGAATTGCTGCACACGTGTTAAACGGAGGCAACGGAGGATGGCCTTTCAGGCCGTCATATTAAGTATGTCGGGCAGGAATGCCCAACCTCCGTTTTGCGAGAATTCGTTTTACCAATTCCGGAATGCATTGGTCGTCCTTGACGTCCAGTTTTTACGCTGCGGAAGTTTACGGCTGCCGGATGAGTTGCTGAAACTGGGTCCAGTGATTGATATCGATGAACCGCGGGTCCATCGCCAGGCGTTGCCGGGCTTCCGTGGGTTCCAGCTGAACCGCCCGGATGAGGTGCCGCATCATATCGGTATAGTCCTTTTCGTACAGGGCAATAGCTCCCAGATCGATCCAGGCCAGCGCGGTGTCCGGTGAGACTTCGGTCCATTTTTTGATCGCCTGTTTGTAGATGTCGGCGTTTTCCTGCCGTTGGGCGATGCGGGCCAGATTCGGATAGAAATCCGGATGAAGGTTGGGAAGCCGCAGCACCAGTTCGGCCATGTCCTCCGCCCGTTCCTCACGGCCCAGGCTGTGGTAAATCTGCTGGAGCTGCAGGGCGGTGTTACCGCTGGGCTGAAGACTGAGGTTTTTTTCCAACAGCAGGCGCTCGTTGTCCAGAGCCTCCAGGGTCTGAAGGGAGCGGCGGAAGGCGTTCAGTTGTGGGTGATCAGGGTCGACTGCCGCAAAACCGGCGAGGATATCCTGAGCCCGGTCAAAATCTCCCTGCTCAAGGTAGAATTCACAGGCCCGGAAGGTGGCCTCCGGGTTGGCCGGATACAGACGGAGGGACTGCTCCATGGCGTTCGCGGCCTCGCGCGTCAGCCCCCGCTCATGAAAATTCCAGGCCTGGGACATCCGCAGTTTGGAAAAGGTCTTCCGGGCGGTGAGGTCGCGAGGGTACCGACTGCGGGATCCGTCCGGAGAAGGGGCAAGCAGATGTTCCTCCATCCAGTCCCAGAAGTTCCGGTTCTGACGGACCTCCAGTGAGGAGAGTTCCACCGGCTCCGGCTCCAGTTTAAAGATAAGACCGTGGGGACGCAGATGGCGCGTCATCCAGGGCATGCGCACCGCCTGTTCAAAATAGAAATCATGAGCATAGGAGTTCCGCTTCACGATCTGGCGGACCAGTCTGGCGTTGATGCGGTTCACCTCAGTTGCCCCGCTCACCGCCATGCTGCTGCCGGTCCCCATCACCTGGGCAAAGAGATCCGGATGAAAGAGACGAAGCTCGTTGGCGTAGTCCAGAAACGCCTCATTGGCATCCAGAAAGTCGGGCAGGACGAGCTCATCGCCGTAAAAATTACGGACGGTGTCCTGATAGGTGCTGTCGGCCAGCGCGGTCTGGGTCAGCACCTTGATATCGGGCCGGACATTCGCGCTGAACACCATGTAGGTGGGCACAAATCGTCCCGGATCGGTACCGCCAAACAGAATGGCATCCCGGGTCATCTCGGCCGGATAATCCCAGTCGGGCAGGGACCGGTGGAGATGGACAAGCCGCCGCTCCTGCTCCTCCGCGGGGAGCGCCCGGAAAGCGGCCAGCATTCCGGCTTCCTCGATCCGCCGTTGCTCCTCTTCCGAACCTCGGAAGTTGTTAAAAAATGACTTCCGAACCTCGGAACGCGGCCGGGGGGTGTCGTCGACGGACGCCAGCAGGTCGAGGGCCGGTTCACTCATTGAGTGGTGTTCGAGCAAATAGGTTCTGGCCCAGTCATTGAAGAGCAGATCGGGATCCGGATGGCGGGACAGCTCATTCAGCAGAATGCCGTTGGCGCCCTTCAGCTGATACAATCCGAACTTCCAGCCGAAGTCGTGTCCCTGCTGATTTGAGGCACCCAGGTGCTCCTGCTGGCGGGGGTCGTGGGCTTCTTTCCAGAGCGGGAATCCGAACAGCAGAGCGGTGAGCGGAAGGCTGACGGACAGCAGGGTGAGGCGCCGGGGAAGCAGGCCGTAGAGCAGCAGCATCAGCAGTCCTGCGCCCAGCCCCATCCAGCAGGCGAAGAGCACGTGGGCCTGGATGTACTGCACCCGTTTTACCCAGAGGTCATGATGGCTGAGCTCGGGCCACTGAATCAGCAGAAACACCACGGTGAGGAAAAACATGGCGATGATGGAGCTGACGAACCATCCGCGTGCTCCGGCCGGGAAGGCGGAGAACATGAGCAGAGGCAGCAGTCCCAGTACGGCGATGGGCAGGAGGGGGCCGGGAGGCGGTAGTGCTTCGGGCGGGGAGGCAGATTTGTCATCAGGCAGGCGCAGACTGAACTGACTGGCCATGGAATAGGTCCAGCCCGGATCGAAGATGTAGGCCCCCAGCCGACGGATAAACCGGGTGCGTCTGTCCCGGGCCTGCCGTGCGTTCTCCGGGCTCACCGGGGTGCTCATGGTGTCGGCGATGGTGCGGAGGTTGTCGCTCACGTTGAACCGGGCGTACTGTCCCCGGGTGACCACGTGTTTGAATCCTTCCCAGGTCTGGGTGTTCCCCCAGTCCATAGGGGGATTGCGGGAGGAGGCGATGGGCATGTACAGGTGGAGGCTGAGTCCCAGGGCGCCCACCACGATCAGGCCAAGCAGAGTGCGCCAGGTGGTGAACAGCCTTCCCCGGGTGAACGCCAGGGCGGCCAGCAATACGATAACCCATCCCGCGGTCAGCAGCAGGACGGGTGATGAACCACGGGTGATCTGCAGAATCAGCAGGGCCAGGGCGGCCAGTCCCATAAAACAAAGCCCGTCCTTGAGCAAAGCCTGCTGACGGGCCGCCGCCACCCCGGCGATGAGAAAGAACACCAGAAAGAGCAGACTCTGATGGTTGGTCAGCCCCAGGGCGAAAAGAAATCCGATGATCAGAATCAGCCGGCGTGAGGGGCCATGGATATAGGCCAGCACCAGCAAAAGGAGCAGGGCGATAAAGAAGGCATTGAGGCTGTAGACCTCGGCAATCACCGACTGGGAGTACATCAGGGGGGTAAAGGCCAGCAGCAGTCCGCTGGCCCCGCCCAGCAGCACATCAACATGGGCCCGGGTCAGATCCCGATGCAGATCTGGGCGTCGCAGGGCGCGGGTCAATCCGGTCCGGCAGAGCAGGGCGAGCAGCAGAAGACCCAGGGAAGCGGCCAGGGCCAGGGGAACGACAATGCGTGGCAGGGGGATGAGGGTGCGGGTCCACACCGTAAGGAAACAGACCGTTCCCAGAAAAAATCCCCAGCATCCATGTCCCAGTTGGGCAGGGGAGGGCAGTCGTCGGCAGAAGGGTATAAGAATTTTCCGGGGAGAAAAGCTCTGGAGGATCAGCAGGGCCGGGAAGGCCGTCGCCAGCAGAAAGAAAATTACGCCCCCTGTCCGGGGCGAGATCTGGAGTACCAGGCCGAGCAGGACCGCGGTTGCCGTGCCGGCCGCCTGGGAGAACAGGCCGGAGAATGCGGAGGGGG
>CAZVCO010000025.1:17504-21927 GCA_964625795.1 uncultured Verrucomicrobiota bacterium
AACTTACCTTTGGGGGAAACCGCAGCTCCCGCTTGCGGGAGAATGCGGAGGGGGAAGGGGCCGACGGGGAGGCGCGGAAGGTACGGATCAGTTTGGCGGTGCAGACGGAGATGAGTCCACAGGCCAGGCTGCCGAACACGGCGCTCATCAGGGCCACCGGCCAGGCGGGATTGGGAGTTCCTCTGAATTCCACGAAGGAGAAGACCCACTGAAAAGCCCAGGCCAGCAGGGTCCATAACGGATACCCGGGAGGATGGGGGACGCCCAGATGATCGGCCGCCACCACCAGTTCTCCGGCATCCTCCAGGGTGATGCTGGGAGGCAGGGACATCACGTAGACCGTAAGCGCGGCCGCGAACGGAATGAGAAACGTGACTGTGTCACGCCGGGTCCAGAATGGAGAGGAGGGAGATGCGGCGGTCTTCATCGGGAGCGGACGCGGTCAGGTCTGTCTGTCAACAGGCATGGAATACGGGCAGGAGCGGTGCACCGCGGCGTCGTCCCCGCGCTCCGTTCAGCGCAGGCTCATCAGATAGCGGAATCCGCGTACCGCAGTCAGCAGAAAGGCAATAAAGACAAATCCCCACCCGAACAGTTGCAGCTGGGTCATCGACTCCGATTCCTGCTTGAGAAAAATGCCGGTGGTCGCAGCCAGAATCACGGCAACGATGGTGATGAGTAGAAATTTTGTTTTAGGGTTGGCCATGGGAGAATTCAGTCATGGGGGGGAGGGTTCTGCAAGCCTGGAGTTGGGGGTTTTCGGCGGGGACGCATGCCTACGCCACGGCGCACAAGTCCGGCAGGCAAGTGTCGAACTACTCCCACTCGATGCTGGCGGGGGGTTTGGTGGAGATGTCGTAGAGGACGCGGTTGACCCCTTTCACGCCGTTGAGAATTTTATTGGAGATCTCCCGCAGGACGGGGTAGGGGATTTCCACCCAGTCGGCCGTCATGGCGTCCTCACTGATCACCGCGCGCAGTACGATGGGAAAATCATAGGCCCGCACATCGCCTTTGACTCCAACCGACCGGGAGGGAAGGATGGTGGTGCAGGCCTGCCAGATTTTGTCGTACAGGTCGTGTTTCCGGAGGGTGGAAATGAAAATGTGGTCGGCCTCCCGCAGGGTCTCCAGTTTTTCCCGGGTCACTTCTCCGGGACAGCGCACTGCCAGGCCGGGACCGGGGAAGGGGTGACGCTCCAGGGCGCGTTCGGGGATGCCGAGGGAGCGGCCGAGGGCGCGGACCTCGTCCTTGAACAGCTCGGCCAGGGGTTCCAGCACGCGGCCCTCCTGTTTCAGCTCGAGGATGCGGTCCACCCGGTTGTGATGGGTTTTGATGCGGGAGGCGATGGAACCGCTGGTGGCGCTTTCGATCACATCGGGATAAAGGGTGCCCTGGGCAAACAGCTCAATTTTTCCGGCGTGGGCGAAGAAGACATCGAGAAAGAGATTGCCGATAATGACCCGCTTCCGTTCCGGATCGGTTTCGCCTTTGAGGGCGTCCAGAAACTGATCCTCCACGAAAAGGGTGTCGATGTCCATGCCCACTTCGGCAAACTGGGACTGCACTTCCTCGGCCTCCTCTTTGCGGAGCATGCCGGTATCGACGAAGATGGGATGGATTTTCACCCCGGCCTTGTGCAGCAGCACGGCCAGCACGGTGCTGTCGACGCCTCCGGACACCCCGCAGACCACCTCGCGGTCTCCCACTTCGGCCACGATTTCTTTGAGAATCTCCTGCTTGAAGACCTCCACGTCAAAATCGGGACTGCAGTCGAGCTCGGACAGGAAGTTCTTCAGGACCTGACGTCCGTCGTGACTGTGGGTGACTTCCGGATGAAACTGAATGCCGTACCATCCGGGTTTGAAGCAGAGGCTGACCGCCTGTCCCTCCTCGTTCCGGGCCAGCACGGTGGTACCTTCCGGGGTTTTGGTCACGGTGTCGGTGTGACTCATCCAGATCTGGGATCCGTCGGTCACATCGGCAAAGAGGCTGGAGTCATCCTCAATGTTCAACAGCGCGGGACCGTATTCACTGGTGGTGCCCGGTTTGAGCTCACCGCCCAGTTTATGATTGAGCAGCTGCATACCGTAGCAGACGCCCAGCACCGGAACGCCCAGGGAGTCCAGATAATCGAAGTCCACATCGGGAGCGGCGGGATCCGAGATGCTGCTCGGACCGCCGGACAGGATGATTCCGTGCAGGTTTTCGAGATCCGGCAGGGACTCCGGCGCATAGAGCTTGGCATAATACCCGAGTTCCCGCACCCGGCGCACAATCAACTGGGAATACTGAGATCCGTAATCCAATACCGCTACTTGAACATCCATAACCGCGATTCCTTCCGTCCGCTCAGGACGCGCTGTAGTTGACCGGTTCCTCGGTCATGTGAATGTCGTGCGGATGACTTTCCCGCAGTCCACCAGAGGTGATTTGAATAAATTTGGCCCGTTCCCGCAGTTCATCGAGATTGCCGGCGCCCACATAACCCATGCCGGAGCGGAGTCCGCCGATCAGTTGAAAGACCACGCTGGCCAGGGCTCCCTTGTAGGGAATGCGGGCTTCGACGCCTTCCGGCACCAGTTTTCCACTGGAATTCTGTCCGTAGCGGTCGCCGCTGCCTTTGCGCATGGCCTGGGTGCTGCCCATGCCCCGGTATTCCTTGTAATTCCGTCCCTGCATCCGCACCAGTGCGCCGGGGGATTCGTCGGTGCCGGCCAGCAGAGAGCCGGCCATGATCAAATCGGCACCGGCCGCCAGAGCTTTGACGATGTCCCCGGAGTATCGGAGTCCGCCGTCGGCAATGAGTGGAATTCCGTATTCGCGGCAGACCGGAGCGACCCACTGCACGGCAGTAAACTGGGGAACGCCGATGCCGGCGATCACCCGGGTGGTGCAGATGGAGCCCGGACCCACACCCACCTTGATGGCGGCCGCGCCGGCCTCAATGAGATCTTTGGCGCCCTCGGGGGTCACCACGTTCCCCGCCACCACCACGGCGCCGGGGACCTTGTCCATCACCTTGCGCAGCACGCCGATCGCAGTTTCAGTATGTCCGGTGGCCGCATCGATAAACATGGCGTCGCATCCGGCATCCATCAGGGCCTGTGCCCGCTCCACCGCGTCCGGTCCCACGCCGATGGCGGCGCCGACCCGGAGGTGGCCCTGGTCATCTTTGGCGGCGTCTTTGAAACGGGTGCTTTTTTCGATGTCCGCTCCGGTCATCATGCCGACCAGCCGGTCGTTTTCATCCACCAGCGGAAGTTTTTCAATCCGGTGTTTGTACAGGACCGCCAGAGCATCCTCCATGCTGTACCCCGGCTTTCCGGTAATGAGCCGTTCGCGGGGCGTCATCACGTCGGACACTTTGGTGTCGGCCGAATGGCTGGGGTAGCCAATGTCGCGGCGGGTCACAATACCCAAAAGCCTGTTGTTCTCATCCACCACCGGAAATCCGCTGACTCCTTTGCGTCCCATGGTAACCATGAGGTCGGAAAGCAGGACATCCGGACCAATGGTCTTGGGATTATCAATGATAATATTTTCGCTCCGCTTCACGATGCGGACCATTTCGACCTGTTCCTCGATGGTGTTGTTGCGGTGGATCACCCCGATGCCCCCCTCGCGGGCCAGGGCAATGGCCAGTTCGTCTTCGGTCACGGTGTCCATGGCGGAGGAGACGATGGGGATATTCAGGGGAATATCTTTGGTCAGACGGGTTTGCACATTGGCGTCGGACGGAAGAATCGCACTGCGCTGGGGAACCAGCAGCACGTCGTCATAACTCAGGCCGTTGGGAATATCAGAACTCATGAGGATACCGCTGTGGATTCGAGGTTTTTCTTGGTGCCGGGCCGGTTGACCGGAATCGCCGCCAGTGCCTCCGGAACTTCGTCCTCTGCATAGGTGGGGAAGTCGACATTCACCAGAGAGATCAGGGGGAGGCCCTGCCAGGTGTCCTGTCCGGAACGGTTGATGACGCAGAAGACGCCCGCCACTTCCGCACCGGCGTCGGAGACCATGCTGATAATTTCCTTCAGGGTTCCGCCGGTGGTGACCACATCCTCTGCCAACAAAATCCGTTCACCGGCCCGCAGTTCAAAGCCGCGCCGCAGCTCCATGTCGTTCTGTTTGTTCCTTTCGGCAAACACCGCGCGGGTGCCGAGGGCGAGGGCCAGCTGCTGACCCACGGGCAGGGCGCCGATGGCGGGAAAAAAGACGGTATCGATGCGGCCCAGAGGTTCCAGCAGCGGTTTGGCGGATTCCAGCAGGGGCTGGAGCCGGTCCGGATACTGACTCAGCTGGGCGGTCTGTACGTAGTGTCCGCTGTGACGACCGCTGGCCAGAAGGAAGTGTCCCTCGCGGAGGGCGCCGACTTCTTTCAGGATGGGGAGCAGGTCGGAGGAATTCATGGGAAAGAGGG
>CAZVCO010000026.1:0-1006 GCA_964625795.1 uncultured Verrucomicrobiota bacterium
AAATTACCGGAAGGTGTTTTTTTAGCAACCACAGATGATATACCAGGCTTAGTCGCACAAGGACGCACAGTTGCTGAAACCTTGGAAATTGCGCGTGATGTGGCTAGGAAATTAATTGAAGCGCGTACCGAAAGGAAAAATAGGTTATTACTAAAAACAGTGCCCGATGTATTTGACTATCCATTAATTGTGGGGTACTGAGCGATGGGACGATTAGCCGGTTTCCGATAAAGACAAAGAAAGGGCAGCTGCCGATCAATATGCAGCTGCCCACCGTCCGGCAACATCTCCCGAACCGCTTCCCACCCCGGATCCGGCCACTCACCCTCCCGCGCCCACGCCCACCCCGGTTCCCCTGGTGTCGGCTCCGGAAACCGGCCCTGAGCCCACGCCATCCCCACCGCCGCAGGAAGAGAAGGCGCCGGATCCTGATCCGATCTACACGGAGGCCAACCGCCTGCTGAGTGCGGGGGAGACGTTTGAGGCAGAGCAGAAATTCCGGGAGGCCCTGCGGGTGGAGCCCGCCTTTCTCCCGGCCAAAATCGCCCTGGCCCGGCTGTTGTCGGAACAGGCGGATTTCGAGGAGAGCCTCCGCCTCTGGGAGCAGGTGAGACGGGAGGCGCCTGCCGGATCGCTTGAGGCCATGGACGCCAGGCTGGAAATCCCCTCCCTGAAGCGGAGACTTGAGCTGTTGGAACAGGACAGGGAGGTCCCGCCACCCCGCGATCCCGACTCCATTGCAGTGCCCACCCCGGTCCCTCTGCGTCCCGCTTTTCCCACCCCCTCGGTGGCGGTGCGGGAACAGGACTCCCCCCTGGTGGTGGAGCGGATTCGCCTGGAGCGCTATCCGCAAAGTCCACGGTACGACGAATTCCGAATCCTCACCTTCGATCTGGTGCATCAGGAAGGCACGCCGGCGGTGGAGGCCGGTTCCATCAAAATCCGGGTGACGTTTTTCGAACAGGCCGGGGCCAGAGTGCGGCAGGCGGACATTCCCAATCCCCGC
>CAZVCO010000026.1:1016-8809 GCA_964625795.1 uncultured Verrucomicrobiota bacterium
CGTGGTGCTGGACGTGGAGCAGGGGCTCTCACGCGACCAGCGGGTGGAGGATCTGTCCGCCGCATACGAAGTGCCACCCGGAAGGGGGAGAGATGGACGGAGCTATTACGGGGCCATCATAGAGGTGTTCGTGGACGGACAGGAGGTCCATCGTGCCGCGGATCCGGAGTTTCTGCTGAAGTTCATCCGTTGAGCCATGCTGCCGATCGTTGCATGTCAGCCGGAAGTGGTGTCGGGACTGGAGGAGGGAAACCGTCTGATTCTCCAGGCGCCCACCGGTTCGGGCAAATCCACCCAAGTGCCGGGCATGATCCTCGACTCCGGAAAATGTGAGGGTGAAACGGTGGTGCTCCAGCCCCGCAGACTCGCGGCCCGCATGCTGGCCAAACGGGTGGCGCAGGAACGGGGTTCGCGCCTGGGCGGGGAGGTGGGGTATCAGGTGAGGCTGGACAAAAAAACCGGACCCGACACCCGGATCCGCTACGTCACCGAAGGGATTCTGCTGCGCGAATGGCTGCGCAACCCCCGCCTGCCTCATGTCGGCTGTATTGTGTTCGATGAGTTCCATGAGCGGCACCTTTACGGGGATCTGACCCTGGCACACGCCCTGCGCCTGCAGGAGACGGTCCGGCCCGACCTCAAGCTGGTCCTCATGTCGGCCACTCTGGATACCGATCCGCTGCAGGCCTTTCTGCCGGATGCCCGGGTCATCACCTCGGAGGGGCGCACCTGGCCGGTGGACATCCGTTTTCTGGACCGGCCGCCGGATGCCCGCACCCGGGTGTGGGATCAGGCAGCCCGGGCGGCGGAACAGCTGGCTGAAATGACCGAGGGGGATCTGCTGATCTTTATGCCGGGACGCTTCGAAATCGACCGCACGTTGGAGGCCCTGAAACGGACGCCGCTGGGCAAAAATGCAGATCTGCTGCCCCTGCATGGAGAACTCTCCGCGGATGCGCAGGACCGCGCAGTGACCCCGGGAGGCCGACGCCGAGTGATCGTCTCGACCAACATTGCCGAGACCTCGCTCACCCTGGAAGGGGTGACCGGGGTGGTGGACTCCGGACTGGCGCGGCAGGCCCGGTTTGATCCTCACCGCAAGACCGATCACCTCGAAGTGGTTCCCATCTCCAGAGCTTCTGCCGATCAGCGGGCCGGACGGGCCGGGCGGACCGCCCCCGGGATGTGTATCCGGCTCTGGACGGAGCCCTCCCATCAGCGGCGCCCGGCCCGGGAGACCCCCGAAATCCACCGGGTCGATCTGGCTGAGGCGGTGCTGATGTTCCGTAAACTCGGGGTCTCCGACTGGTCCACCCTGTCTCTGCCGGATCCGCCCCAGGCATCGGTGCTGGAGGCCACCGAATCCTTCCTCACCATGCTGGGGGCACTGGGACCGAAGGGAGAGCTGACGGCGCTGGGCGAAGGAGTGCTCGACTTTCCGGCCCATCCCCGCATTGGCCGCTTTCTGCTGGAGGCCCGGTCACGGGGGGTGTCGACCTCCGCCGCACGGATTGCCGCACTGCTGCAGGACCGTTCGATTCTGGTACGACGGGTACCGGAAAAGGTCCGGCGAAATCTGGAGGACACCTTCGGGGGGGATGGCAGCTCGGATGTGCTCATGGAGCTGTTTGCGCTGGAATGGGCGGCCAGCATGAAGTTTGACCGGGGAATGTGCGAAGAAATGGGCATCCATGCCGGCGCGGCCCGGCAGGCCTGGCGTTTGGCGGGGACCTTTGACCGCCCGGCAGCCTCCGGAAAGGAGTTCCGAAGTTCCCTGGCCGTCTCCGTGCCGTCGAGGCGCGGGCAGGCGGAAGAGGGTGGAGACCGTACTTCCCAACTTCGGAAATGCCTGGCAGTGGCCTTTGCGGATCAGGTGGGGCGGAGGCGTCCGGACACCCGGAGGTGTGATTTGGTGGACGGCCGGGTGGTGGAGCTGGTGAAGGAAAGCTGCTGTACCAAAGCCGAACTGGTGGTGGGGGTGGAGGTGCGGGACTCCGACCGACTCAGCACTCCGCTGCTCAGCGGCGTCTCCCGTATAGAACCGGAGTGGATCGAAGAGCTGTGGCCGAATGGACTGCGGCGGGTGGAGGAGGTGAGGTTCGATTCACAGGAGAAGCGGGTCATCAAAGAGACCACCCTGCAGTTGGGGGAACTGGTGCTGGAAAAGGAGCGGAGTCATAAGGTGAGCGATCAGGAGGCGGCCGGCGTTCTGCTGGCCGCGGTGGATCAGGGAGAGGTTCCGTTTCCCGGCTGGGATGAGGAGGTGGAGAACTGGATTGTCCGCTGCAACTGTCTGTCGGCCTGGCGGCCGGACTGGGAGATTCCGGCCATCACTGAAGAGGACCGCCGTCTGCTGCTGGAGCATATGCTCAGTGGCTGCCGCACCCGCAAGGATGTGAAGCAGCTCGATGTGAAGGCGGCGGTTCTGGACTGGGTGACCCCCATGCAGGCCGGGCTGATCCGCGATCAGTTGCCGGAGCGGATCACCCTGCCGAACGGCAAACGGGCCCGGGTGCGCTATGAGGAGGGCGGCGCACCGGTGGTCTCCTCCAAACTGCAGAATTTTTTCGGGATGACCGAATCACCCACCGTGGCGGGCGGCAACGTGTCCTGTGTGGTGGAGTGTCTGGCCCCGAACGGGCGTCCGGCCGCACTGACCGAGGATCTGGCCACCTTCTGGAAAGAGGGATACCCGCTGGTGCGCAAAGACCTGAGAGGCCGCTATCCTAAACACGACTGGCCGGAAACGCCTCCGTCAGACGGCCGGTCCTCCTGAGTAAAGCAGGGTGCCCTGTTGGCGATAGGTGCCTATTGTGGCTGACTGCGGATGTTATCGATCCGCTTCTGCCAGCTGGCATCCAGTCGCAGGACTTCATCAAAGGCTTCATTCGCCCGGTCGATCTCCCCCAGTTCGGCATAGGCCTGACCCAGCCGGAAAAAGGCCCAATCCGATTTTGAATTCAGTTCCACCGCACGTTTAAAATCCTCCAGGGCCTTTTCCACCTCCTCCAGTTGCATAAAACATTCTCCCCGCCACCGCACCGTGGCTCGAAGCCGTGGGTTGCGGTCGAGGGCCTGGGTATAGAAGGCCACAGCATCTGAATACTGTTTATAGCCAAACTGGTGGATACGGCCTGCCAGGCTGTAGCCTTTGTAGTTATCGGGGTTCGCGGCTATAGCATCCTCCACCACCTTTGTGGCCAAACCGTATTGTTTCGTGAGGTAGAGCAAATTGGCATATTCGTAGAGATTGCTGAAGCTGGGGTCGAGCTGAGCCGCTGCTTCATAGTGGCGTACGGCTCGGGCACGTGCACCCTGCCACCAGAGCAGATCTCCCAAACGGCCGCGCGCACCACCCGATTGCGGGTAGGCCTCCACGTGGGCACGTAAGAGACGATACGCCTCCTTTCCAATCTCTGAGGACGGATCTTTGTAGTCCGACTTCCGGGTACGCCTCATTCTGGAAGTGATGATCTTGTTGAATTTGGGATCCCGGCCCTCCAGCGATTTCAGCAGGGCCTGCACTTCCTTTTCCGATCCCAGCCAGCGGGGATACATGGCCCATATCAGTTTGTTGTGAGCGGAGTAATATTCGGGATCCAGGGCCACAGCCCGGTCAAACCAGGTGTAACAGCCCGCTTTGTCGGATTGTCCCATACAGACCGTGATCATATGGGCACAGGCCACATAATCCCCGGGATCAAGTGCATAGGCCTTTTCCAGGTGTTGACGGGCCAGGGTGAGGTAGTGGCTGAAGCCGCGCCACCCTTCCTCTTTTACCTTATGGGCATAGCCCCCACCCCGCCGTTTCCAGGCCTCATTGATATACCATTCCCCCATCACCGAATACGGAATGGAGTTTTCGGGGTCGGAGGCAATCCAGGCTTTGATGTCATCTTCCTGAACTGTTTCAGAAAGAACTTCGACGATCACATCATAGGCCGAGTAGCCATCTGTGGTCCGGATCTTCTCCTCTTTCAGTCGAACCAAAGGTTGGGTCGCATCCGCGAAGCGTCCTGCTGAGAGGTGGTCCTCAATGTGGCTCACCACCTGCTCCAGTCGGAATACCGGTATGGGGTCGGTGAGAAGCTCTTCCAGTTCGGCATGAGCCGGAAAAAGCAGGTGAAGAAGAAGGATCAGGACGCCGGTTTTCGTTATCATAGGGATTCAATCTCCAGTCTTGTTCCGTACCAGACCGTAAGGGGTGAGGCTGAAAAATATTCCTGATAACGTAGATCAAAATCCGGCTCTTCCAGCAAAAGAGGCCGAATGGCAGTGCTGTCCCGGAAGTTCATCTGCCTTCGCGCACCTCTTGCAGGCAGGCCGAGAGGTTTTTCTTTAGGGAAGATATGTTCGTCTTTATCACATATCCATTATCGACAACTCGTTGAGTGTTGTCGATATCTTGTTTCTGATTCCGAAAAGGAGAGGCGCATCCCGCCCCGGCGGGCAAGCCCGAAATCGGTGAACATGGGCTAAACAGACCTTTCCCCATTGCCTTCACTTGGTTACAACTGCGGACCGACGCGGACAAACCCGGACCCATGCAGAATCATTGGCAACGTTTGCTGCGGAGAAAGGCCTTCAGGAGTTTGGCCTGGAACATATCCTGACTGGAATCCACCCCCCTCCTGCGTGGGTCCGCGTCTGTCCGCGTGGTCTGTGGTTGTGTTCTCTCCCGTACTGCCTCGGAAACACATTGTTCACTGACCTGTGGCAGGATCCGGTCAGGTTTACTTCCGCCGGGATGCGCTCAAAAATGAGGGTTCAGTTCTTCACTTCGTAGACGGCGGTCCCGCCTGAGGCAAAGACCCGGGTCAGGGCCGGCAGGCGTCGGATACGGGCCAGGGCCGCTTCTCCATAGGTGAGCCGCTCCAGGTCACCGAGGATGACATACCGCACCTCATATCGACGGAGGATCGCCGGATCGGCGCTGGCGAAAAAGTGCTGAAGATCCCGTTGTCGACGGAACACCGCCTCCTCCCCTCCCGGCCAGGACCGCTGCTGCCGCATATGCCAGTCCCAGCCCAGCACGGCCGGGAGTCCGGTGTGCCAGGAGATGCGGCCGCCCCACTGATAGGGGGGGCGGAGACCTTCCAGCAGTACGCTGCCGGGATCGGCATGCTGCCGCAGCCATTCCACGGCGGCCTTGTCTCCGGCCAGCGGAACCGGGGTGCCGTCCAGCTGCCATACCGCCGTCTCCAGGTAGGCCATGCCGTCGAGGGAGTGCTTGGGCGACTGCCATTTCCATTCGTTCAGTTTGGCCGGAACGGCGGTGAGGGGATAGAGCAGGGCTCCGGCCATCAGCAGCAGCGTGATCCCGGTAAAGACCGGATGACGCTTGCCGGCAAACCGCTGAATGACGAGGGCGGCGCAGCAGGCCAGGATCCACCAGACCTGATAGATGAATTTGAAGACGAAATTCATGCGTCCAATGTCGCCTTTCATATGAATGATCTCCAGCATCACAATAAGTACGAGGCATCCCAGCACCAGCAGGAGGGGAAAGAGCTGGGCGGCAAGGCGTTTGCGGGGCGTTGAACGAATCCACAGAATTCCCCCGGCGAACAGCGGAATCAGAAACAGGCCGTGAACCAGCACCAGATCCAGTAACCTCGACCGCGGGCCGTCCCAGAAGCGGAGCACCAGAGGGGGTGCGGAAAACTGCTGATGAAACGGAGCGAACAGCAACTGCGCCAGCAGGAGCCCGGCCACCGCCCAGAAGCAACGTGCTCCCCAGGCGCGGTCGTGCCAGCCTGGAAAGAGGCAGGCAAAGAGAAAGACCGCCGCCTGCACCGGAAGGTCCCAGGTGTTGGTGATCCACAGGCTGCCCAGCACCAGGGCCAGCGCGGCGACCCGCAGGGGATGAAACCGGCGCAGCAGCTGCCAGCTGATCAGCAGACACAGCATGGCCATGGGCATGGCCATGAGGTGGGCATGCAAATCGCCGTACAGATGACTGAAAAATGGAAATTCGGTGATGGGTTCCACCTCACCGGAGGGAACCTTGATGGCCCGGCTGGCGTTCCAGTAGGCGTTGCGGAGGTTGTCGGACAGGGCCCCGTTCAGAAACTCCCTCACCTGCGCCAGGTTGCCGGGAATCAGCACCAGAAAGGCGGAACACAGTCCGGTAATGACCGTGCCCTGCCGACCCTGGCCCCGTCTGAACAGGGGATACAGCGCACAGCCGATGGCATAGGCCGCTCCGGCCGTGAACAGGGCAAAGGTGGCCAGGGCTAGGTTCACGGCAATTTCGGGCGGGATGCCGGTGAGATGAATCAGCACGGACACCAGAACAAACCCGTAATAGTAGTAATGAATAAACGCCCCGGACAGCCAGGGATTCTGCGGCGGGAAGAAGGGGGTCAGGGTGGTGGCATTGAGAAAGGCGAAATCCATGGGTTTCTCCCCGCCGGACCAGGGATGCCACAGTTCCGGCTGCTTGGTGCGGAGGAGGAGAAAGACCGCGAAGAGGATCCAGCAGAGAAGTTCCCCCGGCAGCAGACGCCGCCAGTGGGTTTTCAACCAGGCGGAGAGGTGTTCCGCTTCCCACACGCAGATGCCGGCGGAGAGACCGAAGCCCGCCATGGCGGCCATCAGCAGGGAGGTCTGGAAGGGAAGAATCTCCAGCGCGGCGGGCAGCCAGGCCGCCCAGGCCAGCAGGCAGAGTCCAAACAGACGGCTGACCGATGCCCCGCGGTCGAACTGAGTGGGAAAGAGAAAAAAGGTGAGCGGAAAACTGAGAGGCCCCAGGATAAACAGCAGCAGTCCCCAGATCAGCACAGGGTGGCGGGCACCCAGAGCATCGGGAGAAAAGAGGACGCCCCAGCGCGGTCCCGAGGCGCGGCGTTCCAGCTGAGCGGGGGTGAGCCATCCGCCATTGCGGTTGCCGGCCTGCAGATAGGGGATCTGAGGAATGGTGGTGAAGACGATGCCCCGGGTGAGCTCACGGAAGGCGGCATCGGCATCGAATGCGGGCGTGACCTCATAGATCCGGACCAGCGGATGGTCGTACACCCGGTAGGCCTCCTCGGCCGCGAGGCTGTCGATGCGGAAGCCGGCGAGGGCAGGGGTGCGGTGAAACCGGGCGGCTTCCTTCAGTCCGGGCAGACGGTCGGAATCCCCGAGGGATTCATAGAACCGGGTCATAACCGGATAGCGGAGGGGCATGCGGGGGAGAGAATGTGAGGCGCGGGTACTGCTGAGTACGAAGTACTCCGCCTGATCGATCTGCTGGAGGATCTGTCTCAGTTTTTCCGGAGTTTCGGGCAGGTAGACCTCGGCCTGCTGGATGGTGATCCGCCCGTGGGCGTCTTCCTGTCCCTCCAGGCGCAGGGGAAGGGCATCATCCCAGTGTTCGGTGAGAACGGTCCCGCCGGCGGGGAGACGGTCGTACAGCCAGGAGCTGGCCTCGATGCGGGGATGGGGACTGCGGTACAGGTTGGAGAAGGCGAGGGCGGTCAACAGAGTGACCGCCAGGGTCACGCCCGCGAGGATGCGGGCCAGACGCACGGGACGGATGGCGTGACCGGCGATGACCGCGCACAGGATGAGAATCGGGATGGCCGGCAGGAAATAGCGCTGGGTATGCAGAAAGATGCGTGCGTGATAGAGAAAGAGCATCAGCGGCCAGAGCGCGGCAAAGACGGTCCATTCGATTCGTCGGAACCGCAGGGGCCAAAGACACAGGCCGAGACCGGCCAGGCCGAGAAGTCCAAGAGGAAGACCGACGCTGAAGAGGATCAGCTGTTTCAGCGCGTAAAGATAAGGCGTGCGCCCGGCCCATTGCAGGG
>CAZVCO010000026.1:8819-14826 GCA_964625795.1 uncultured Verrucomicrobiota bacterium
GAAAACGCCATGGGTTGGAGGAGACGGAACAGGAGCAGGGAGCAGACGCCTCCCAGAATCCAGCCGGTCAGCAGCCGCAGGGAGCGCTGCTGGAAACTGAGGATACCGGCCAGTGCGGTCACCCAGAACGCCAGCAGACCGAGATTGATCCGGCAGGCCATGGCCAGTCCGACCATGGAGGCGGACAGGAAGAGCCAGGCGGTTTTTTTCTCTTTGGCGGCCAGGAGCCCGAACCCGACACAGGCGGTGGCAAAAAAAGTGCCGGCGGTATCCACGGTATAAAAATGCGCCTGTTGAATTGAAAGGATGACCCCGGCCTGCAGCAACGCGGCGAGCTGGGCGGCCCGGAGAGACAGCAGCCGCAGACCGAAGGCGTACACCAGAAGCACGGTGGTGGTGCTGAGCCAGGCAGACATGCGGCGGCCGGTCCGCACGATACTCTTCAGGTCGTGGTCGCCCTGCTGCACCGTGAGGGCGTGCACGGGAATCAGAGGGAGCTGGCCGTACACATAGCTGTTGATCCCCTGGGCATAAGGGGTGAAAGAGGAGGTATCCCCGTCCAGCCACTCGGACAGAGATTCCGGCCGCTCCAGAGCGGCTGTCACCATGGCCATGTGCCGTTCATCCGGATGCAGCAGGTGTCCCTCGTCCCAGTTCCAGCCAAAGGACCTGAATCCGAAGGCTGCGAGAAGGATCAGCAACAGAGGAAGATGATTCAGAACGGCCCAGCGGTTCGTTGCGCGGGAGATCAAATCGGTGAATCGCTGGAAGAGGCCGGCTGGTTGCCTGGCCGGGTCGGATTCTGAAGCGAAGGGATCGGTCATTCCGGATTCCGGGTCATGAGGAGAAAGCGGTTGGGGCCGGGGAATTCACCTTCCCGCCAGGCCGGCTGTTCCCGGGTGAGATAATAGTTCACAAAGAGAGACCGTATTTCGGGACTTCGCCAGAGTTTTTTCAGGTTGTTCAGATCGATGCGGTGGTAACGCTGCCGCGGCCAGGTGGTCAGATCCACCCCCATTCGGGAGATCCAGCCTTCGGCCTGAAAGTCCTCCCGCAGACTGGGCGATACGAAAATCACTGAGCTTTGCGGATCGACGGACCCGGGAGTCGGCATGGCTTCATAGCGTGCCGGGGTCTCACGGAAGTACCAGGCGGTGGGCCATGAGTAGGCGGGGTCTACCTGGAGTTGAGTGCCTGGATGCCGTTCCAGATGCTCCTCCGCCAGCCACAGGGCCAGTTTTAGGTTTTCCCCGGAGTGGGCATAGACCAGGGGTTCCCATGGCCCTTCGGCGTTGGGACCGGAGAGCCGCAGACTGTTCAGTGTCAGCTGTGCAAGCCCGAGCACCAGAAGCCCCTGCAGACAGCGGTTTCTCCATCCTTTTCCGGCAAAGAGTTCCGGCAGCACAGCGCCCAGCAGCAGGCAGAGCGGCAGGCTGATATGAAGGAGCAGCCAGGGCATGCGCTCTCCCGCCCAGGAATAGATTCCGAAATGGAGAACAGCCCAGAAAAGACAGAACTGCACCGGGAAATCGCGGAACCTTCGCAGGGCCAGACCGGCCCCGAGCAGCAGGACCGGGGTGTACAGGAGCAGGAGGGTAAGATAAAAGGCCGGATCCGGGTTGCCCCTTTGGACGTCGTGCTGTGCCCACCAATAGCCCAGACTTCCGGCCAGGCCGCTGGCGGATCCGCCGCTGAGATGGGTGAAGAGGGTGGTGTAGAAGACGAGCTGGATGAACCAGAAGATCACAAACCCCTTGATCCAGGTGCCCCAGGCGTTCAGCCAATAGAAATAAGCCGCGCCGAGCAGCCAGGTTAGGGCGATGAGCTGAATTCCGGTCCGCAGCGCACGGGTCTGGAGATCGGAGTCGATGGCGCCGGGAGGGCTCCAGCTGCCGCCGGGGATCAGCAGTCCGGTGATAAACGGCAGGGCCAGCAAGAGCACGAGCGCGGCGCAGTGGATCAGCGGATGCCGGAAAAAGGTTGAGAGGGAAAGGGGTGGCTTCTGCAGGGTTTCGATCAAGGCGAAGAGGACACAGCCCGCTCCCAACATTACGCCATGAATAAAACAGACCTCCTTGCAGACGAAACTGAGAGCAAGGCCCAGACTGAGCCACAGCAGGAAGGCCGGCCGCCGAGTTTCCCGATACCGGAGGACCGCCCACACCATCAGCAGCGTGAACAGAGAGATATAAATATCGTTCCGTAGATAGCGGCTGTAAAACAGGTGTCCGGGATCGAGGGAAATCAGCACTGCGGCGCAGAAGGCCCCCCACCGTCCCAGCCAGCGGCGGTACAGCACCATCATGGCCACACAGCCGGTGCCGAACAGGGCGGGGATCAACCGGGCGGTGAAATCGGTGACCGGTAAAAAGGTGAAGAGCAGGCCGTTCATATGGAACAGCAGAGGGCCGTGCATCATGGGATCGTGCTGATAATTCAGGCCCTGACTCCAATACCAGGAATACAGGGCATGCAGGCTTTCGTCGTGACTCAAGGCCCGCAGGCCCAGTCCGGCCAGGCGGGCAAAGAGGCTCAGTCCGAGCAGGACGCACCAGGCCCGTTTTTCATCTGTTTTCATGGCAGCTGGATCCGCTGATGCCTGAATTCCCCGGCGCAGCGCAGGGCGGGGGTGCTGTGGATGCGGGGAGGTTGGGGGAGGGCGTCGATCCAGGCGGGAGAGGCGAAGAGGAGCTGATCCTGAAGGTAGACCCGGCCTTCCGGATCCCGGTGTGTCCAGCGGTCGCCTTTGCTGTCCTCGGCATACAACGGTTTCAGGCCGGTATCGGTGAGCATACGGATCATGGGACTGTCCGGCTCCTCGCGGCAGTGCACCGAGAGCAGCACGGGGATGTTCTCTTCGACCAGCGGACGGAGGGCCTGAGCCAGCAGCCGGGCCTCATTCCGCCGTTTTTCGTACGCCTCCTCCGGTTCCGGCAGGGTGGCATTCCACAGCCAGAGGGGGCCACCCGCAGCCTCCGACAGCAGAATCCCACCCGAGAGGGGGTGATAGAGGTCGTCATCAATGGCGTAGGAGGTCTGGTGAAGTGATTGGACGCTTTCCGGAGGGGTGAGGGTGAGGAAGCCGATGCCCCGGTAGGGATTGGGGCCTGGAATGTAGGTGGCCGTCCAGGGGAGGGAGGACCGGTCGGACAACTCGTCCCGCAGGCGAAGCAGGGCGGCTTCACTGCCGAGTCCCCGCAGGAGATGGATCTCCGCCGGAGTGGACGTCAGATCCGTGAGAACGGCATTAAACCGCTCTGCGGGCATGAATTCGGCGGGCTGACCGTCCCGGTTCCGATCCCGCCAGGCCAGATCGGTGAGATGGGCGATGCGGAGTTCCCGGCCGGGGGTGCCTGCCGGGCTGCGGTCCTGTCCGCAGCCCGGAAGAAGCAGTGCGGCGCCGAAGAGGGAGAGGAGGTTATTCCTCTTTCTTCTTTTTGTTGCGGGCGTAGCCGGCTTCGATTTTTTTCGCCACATCCTTATACCCGATGTCCACTGCATAAATCTGTTTGAAATGGGTGAGGGCATCATCCAGCTCTCCCTGTGCCTCCAGAACTTCTCCCAGTTCGTAGAGGATTCCCATTTTCTGTTCATCCATGGTGGGGACCTCCTCCGAGGCTTTCTGGAGCTGACTTGCGGCGATATCGTACTGGCCTTTTTCTTTGAAACACCGACCCATGAGGTACAGCGCGTCCACCCGCCGTTTGGGGTTCCGCTGGGCCTGCTGGAACTGGGCGATGGCCTCGTCCATTTTGCCCTGCTGAAACAGCAGTTCGCCGAAATCAAATTTGAAACTGAGATCGTTGGGATACCGTTTCACCTTGTCGGCAATATCCTCCAGCAGGAAGGCCTGTTTTTCGTTTTCCTGATCCTTGGCCGCGTCGAGGTCCCCCTCTTCCGTGAGCACTTTGATATTGTGGTCGTAAATTTTCACCGTGGTGTCCGAAATGGCCCGCTGAATCATGGGGTCGGCATGATTGGCCTTTTCGTCGGCCTGATACAGGACATCCAGACCTTCCTGCAATTGTCCGGCCTTCACCAGACTGTCGGCCAGGGGCCGATAGAGATTGAGGTTGTCCGGTTCGGCCTCCAGACGTTTGCGCTGGGTGACGATGAGACGGTCCATATCGCCCATAGACTGCTGAGAGCGTCCAGCCTGCTCCAGTTCGGAGGCCTCCGACTCGTCTTTCAGCTTGTTGCGGAAGTCGCCCTCCTGTTCCCAGCCTCCTTTGGTCATGGAGTCCATGGCCGAGGTGTCTTTGATCCATTTGATGACCTGCTGATCATTGGGCTTGAGTTCGCCAAGCTCCACAAAGGCCTCATTGGCCTGGTGCGCCTGACCGAGTTCAAGATAAAGTTTGCCCAGCCGCTCCCAGTAATCGGCATTGGTTTTATCCACTTTCAGCACTTCGCGATAGAGAATGATAGCCGCCTGCGGGTAGCCTGAAGCTTTGGCCGCGTCTTCATACGCCTCCAGAAACGAGGAGTTGAGCGGGTCGACTTTCAAGAGCTCCTCTGCTGCGGGCAGGGCTTTTTCCGGCGTCTTTTTGATCGCGCTTTTGACCCCCATCAGTTTGCCCATGCCGGTGACGCTGGACATCGGGTTGGGCTTTTTCTTTTTCAACTGACCCAGCTGCAGTTCCCTCAGCTCTTTGCGCTGTTCGTCCAGTTCGGGCTCCAGTTCCAGGATAGAGAGCAGAAGATCGATGGCATAGGGAGTATTGTCCTTGCGGGCGGCCTCCTGAACACGGCGGTAGCTTTCTTTGATTCGGCTGGAAGTTTCTGAAATGGTTTTCGACATACGGTTCTCCTGAACGGTCACCATAGATGGTGCCTCCCTGAGGGTCAAGTGCAGGACGGAGAAGACCATCGTTTTCTGGTTTGCGGTTCTGCTTGCTTCATGGAGCGGAATCCGCAAGACCGCCGTATGCGGTTTTTGATTCTCCATGTGATCTTCCTGCTTCTGCTGTCTGCCGGAGACGTGTTTGCGTCGGGCCGGCCTCCGGCTCCGCAGTTTACGCCGGGTCCTGACAATGGACAACCGGTGCTCTCCGTCCGGAATTTCGCCCGGCACTACGGGTTTGACCGCATTGACCGGCAGGAGGACCGGGTGGTCCTGAAGGGCGAGGTGCATGAACTCGTCCTGTTTCAGGGGAGCCGCCGCGCCCTTCTCAACGGCACGTTGGTCTGGCTGAATGAACCGGTGGTGGTTCATCGGAAGACCTGGGTGCTGACTGAGCGGGATGTGCGGTTTACTCTGGCCCCGGTGCTGCGGCCCTTCACGGTGCTGCATGATCAGGGGTTTCAGGTGGTGGTGCTGGATCCCGGGCATGGCGGAGAGGATCCCGGTGCGCTTTCGCCCTCAGGACTGCAGGAAAAAGAGGTGGTGCTCGACGTGGCCCGCCGGGTGCGGGCTCTGCTGCTGCGGCAGGGGGTGCGGGTGTATCTGACCCGGCATGATGACCGGTTTCTGGAATTGGACGAGCGCCCCCGCCGCGCCGGGCGCTGGCAGGTGGATGCGTTTGTGAGCCTCCATGTCAACTCAGGCGCAGCCACGGCCCTGGGGGCGTAGACGTTTGTGCTGTCTCTGCCGGGTTCGCTGTCCACCAATCAGAATCCGGCAAGTCCCGCCCCCACCAATTCCTATCCCGGTAATACCCTGAACGGGCCGAATATGGCGCTGGCGTATTCCCTGCATCATGCCCTGCGCTCGGTTCCGGGAGTCGTGGACCGCGGGGTGAAACGGGCCCGCTTTTCTGTCCTCCGGCAGTCGCCTGCACCGGCCGCTTTAGTGGAAATGGGATTCCTTAGTCATCCGGAGGAGGGAAAAAAGTTTCAGGATTCCGCCTACCGGGACGAGATGGCGCGGTCGATCGCGAGGGGCATTGACAACTATCTCAGAGCGGTCAAGAAAGCCAGAATGGCGTCTGAAGCTCAACAGCAGGAGAAGAACTGATATGACATTACGGGCAAAAATTGTAGGAGCCGGCGGCTACGGCGGCGTGGG
>CAZVCO010000026.1:14836-21841 GCA_964625795.1 uncultured Verrucomicrobiota bacterium
GCCGATCGTGTTCATCGCCGACCGCAGGCAGGACATGGCCAAGATCCACGAGATTGCCTGTCTGGTGGCCAAGGACGACGTCAACAAGCCGATCACCGATGTCTACCCTCACCTGCATGGGGCGCTGGATCAGCAGATCCTGCCGGCTGACGCCCCGGAGGCGCAGGAGGCCTTTGATGTGGTGTTCTTTTCCACTCCGGACAAGGTGGGAATGACGCTGGCGGCCTCCGAACGGGAGAAAGGGGCTAAAGTGATTGATTTCTCCGGTGACTTCCGGTTCCGGGATCTGCCGGAATACGAGGAATACGCCCGGCGGATTTCTCTCGATCCTGCCCATGCCGCTCCGGAACTGCTGCCGGAGTCGGTGTATGGCCTGCCGGAACTGGGTCTGGCCGATATTGCCGAGGCCTCCATTGTGGGGAATCCCGGCTGTTTTGCGGTCAGCGTGCTGCTGGGCCTGGCTCCGGCCGTACAGGCGGGACTGGTGGATCCCCTGCAGATGATTGCCGACTGCAAAACCGGGGTGTCCGGCGCGGGCAAAAAACCCAATCCGCTGTTCCATTTTCCTGCCCGGCACGATCATATGAATGCCTACCGCCTCACCGGACATCAGCATGTGTGTGAGGTGGAGCAGAATCTCGGCAAGCTCGGTGGAGAGGAGGCGCGGCTGACCTTTACCGCTCAGGTGGTGCCAGCCACCCGGGGCATTCTGTCCACCCTGTACGGACGTCTGGAGGAGGGTGTGACCCGGGAGAAGGTGCTTTCTGTATACCGGGAATTCTATGCGGACTCCGCCTTCGTCAAGGTGTTCGACCGTTCAGCCGCCACCGGACTGGGCACCGCCCATGTGCGGGGATCGAACCGCTGTTTTCTCATTGTGGATATCGATGAGCGCACCGGCACCCTGCGGGTGGTCAGTCAGATCGACAACCTCATGAAAGGTCAGGCCGGCAGTGCGGTGCAGAATATGAATCTGCTCTTCGGACTGCCCGAAACCCGCGGGCTTGATCAGCCCGGCGGGTATCCGTAAAAACACCATAAATTTACGTGTACCATCCACCAGGCCTGACGGCCTTCGCTGTGGGATGTCGGGCTGTTAGCCCTGTTTCCGAAGATACCCGACCTGGGTTTCGGTTCTGTCCGGGGCGGTTTGAGCGATTTTGGCATACACCCGGGCATTGAGCCCAGCTGAAGCTTTATATTTCTACATATTTGTATTATTTAGATATTTAGATATCAGAAATGTTGTTTTGTAATTGGCTGCTTCCCAACTTGAGAACCCTTTTTTTTAGATAAATAACTCAAGGAACCCCTCTTAAAGGGGCAAAGTGTTCGGGCTCTCTATATTGGCACACTGAGTGCTAGGTGTTTTTCAGTAACAAACACGATGTTAGACCCAACGGCGTAATGACCGTTCTAAGACATCTGCTTGTTCATTGACATCAAATTGCACAAGTGGACGTCGCTATTCGGGTGACGTCACGATTGAAAACCTAAATATAGAAGAACTACCATGACAGTTAAAAAGTTTATTGCTTTATGCACCGCAGTTATTGCGACGACGACCGCTTCGGCCGCCTCTGACGCAGAATTCACCATCGACTTTGTGTCCGCTTATGTGTTCCGGGGTGCAGATCTCGGGGATGAAAGCGTTCAGCCTGGTTTCGGAATGTCCCTCCTGGATGGAGCCATTAGCGTAGGAACCTGGGCGAACTTTGACATTGATTCTTCCGAATTCAATGAAATCGATTCCTCTCGGAGAAGACAGTCCTGTGTCGGCTGAATTCGGTTATACCGAATATGTGTATAACGAAGGCGGAGAAGCGGATCGCGAACCCTACTTTTCTTTTGGCTTTGCTGACGCAAGTTTATTGCTGGCCTACGGCATCGGAGGAGCGATTGAAGATGCTCTCTACGTTGAGCTCGGATATGGCACCTCTGTACCGGTGTCAGAAGATTTTGCCATCGATCTGGGAGCCGCTCTTGGATATCTTGACCCTGACGAAGGTGAGTCCGGATTCAACCACCTCACGGTTTCAGCCGGAACTGCAGTTGCAATCCCGGATACGGATTTTTCCATCTCTTTGGGAGTAACCTACATCTACGAAACGGATGAGGACGTTCAGCCCGTTGATGAGAGCTTCTACTTCACGGTGGGAACCGCCCTCTAATCCTCGATCAGATGTCATCAATCCTGCAGTGGATTGAGCCCAACCTGCCCTGACTTCGGTCAGGGTATTTTTTTGTTATTTTATAAATCGGTCCAAATCGGGTAGGATGGGGGCTATGCCAATGCCTGAGCAGAAAATGAAGCATTCTGAAGCCTTACGAAGAGCCCGTTTGGACCGCATACTTCATATGGCCTGGGAATGCTGAGCTTTCCGGACGTGGACTTGAGTACAGAAAAAATTTCTGAGCGTATTTCCGTCACCGATATCGCGACGCTGTTCGGCCGGTCCGGTGATCTGAAACGCAGAGATTTCAGCCTGTTGCGGGGTACGGAGGGGATCCGCCTGCACCGGAAACTGCAGGCGGACCGGGGGGAGCGGTTTCAGGCGGAGGTTCCGGTCCGCTCCCGGTGGAAACATCTGCAGATCGACGGGCGCGTGGACGGAGTGGACCGTCAGGACGGCGTGGTTCTGGAGGAATATAAAACAACGCTCAACCCGGTCCGTGATGCCGAGTCTCCGAGCTCCATCCACATGCTGCAATTGCAGTTGTACGGGTGGCTATGGGAGCGTGAGCACGCGGAGACGCCATCTCTGCGTCTGATCTACGCTTCTCCCCGGGGAGACCAGCATCCGGTGCCGCTCCGTCCACATCCTGATCCAGAATCCCTGCTGGATGCTGTCATCACGTACAAGCAGGAGCAGCGAGACTGGATCACTGAACGGAATGCGGCACTGAGGCAGCTGGCTTTCCCCTACGAAACCCTGCGTCCGGGTCAGACCGAACTGATGGAGGCCGTCAGCGAAACATTTACCCGGGGTGGGCGCCTGATCGCGGAAGCCCCCACCGGTATCGGTAAAACACTCGCGGTGCTGCTGCCTGCCCTGAAGGCCATGGGGGAAGGGGAGGTGGACAGCCTGTACGTGGCCACCTGTCGGAATGCCGGAAAAAACACCATTGAGGATGCACTCCGGCACCTGTCAGAATCCCTCCCTGGTCTGCGGGCCATCACCCTGCAGGCCAAAGAACGGATTTGCCGGGAAACAGGATCACCCTGTGACTGTGAAATCTGCCCGCTGGCACGGGGTTTTTACGATCGGCTGCCGGAGGCCATGAAGGCCTTGCGACAGGAAAAGCTGTGGGACGTGGGGACCTGGAGCCGTGTTGCCCGGGAGCATGAGGTCTGTCCGTTTGCTTTCAGTATGTCGGCCGCCCGCGAGGCAGATGTGCTGGTGGGGGATATCAATTATGCACTGGACCCCACTGCACGCCTGGAGTTTTTCTTTGGCCGGCCGGATCAACGTCCGGGCCTGATCGTGGACGAGGCCCATCACCTTCCTGACCGGGTGCGCGGAATGTGCTCGGCAGTGCTGAATTCGTCTGAACTCCGGCGTCATCTGCGGGAACTTCCTTCCGCCCACCGTCCTCTGATTCAAAAGGGAGTGAATCGGGTGAACCGGGAGATACGGACCTTTGTGGCTGAACAGGTGGAGCAGAATGGATGGCCTAAGGATCATGCGGAACCCCCGAACCGGGTGGCATTCGCATGTGGGTCTGCGCTGGAGGTTCTGGAACTCTCCCTTGCGGAATCGGCGGTCACGGGAAGGGATGCCCGGCCGGAACTGTTCCAATCTCTGGCCGCCTTCCGCTCCGCCGTTCATCACGCAGGATCTTCTCACGTGGCGTTCACCGAGAACGGGGCGCTGCACTGGTTCTGCCGGGATCCGGGCGAATGGATACGGGATCACCTTGAAGAGGTTGAGGCCAGCGTTTTTTTCTCTGCCACGTTATCGCCAATCAGCAGCTACCGCCGGGTGGTTGGCCTTGGAGCCGAGACGTCCGAGTTGGTTCTCCCGTCGCCATTTCCCCCGGAACACTTAAGCGTCACCACCGACACTTCCCTGGATCTTTCTTACCGGAACCGTTCGCCGGAGACCCTTTCCCGACTGTCGGAACAGATTGCCGCCCTGCTTTCCGAACATCGGAAAAACACCATCGTCTTTTTTCCCTCCTATGCGTTCATGCAGGAGGTGGCTTCACGGATGCCACCGGCGGATCTGGTGATGGGGCCGGTCCGGCTCCAGCCCCGGGGGCTGCAGGAAGAGGAGGCCCGGGAGTTTCTCCAGCCTTTTTTTGATTCTGAACATGCCGGAGCTGTGTTTGCGGTCCTTGGCGGGGCGTTGAATGAGGGGATCGATCTTCCGGGTGCAGCCTGCGTCCGGGTGATTGTTGTCTCCATCGGGCTGCCCGCTGTTTGTATAGAAAGAGAAATTCTGCGGGACCACTTTTCACGGGCAGGAGAGGATGGATTTTATATGGCGTACGGTCTTCCCGGGATTACCCGGATCCGGCAGGCCATGGGACGGGTGATCCGGGGACCGGAGGACCGCGGAGAGGTGATTCTGATCGATGCCCGGTTCCGGCGTCCACTGTATGAGAACTTTTTTAGTTAGATTATCTAACAATTAAATTGAGAAATCTTTCTGTGGACTGTAAGTGAAGCAAATCCCTCACGACGTGTGAAACAATGAAGCTACCTCTTTTTCTAATTCAAATCGTTTTTTCTGCAGTACTACTGACCGGATGCGGCAAGCCGCCCTCGGGAGGCGGAGGGCCGCCGGAAGGCGATTTTCCATCCGATGTGGTGGGGGCCCCGGTCACGGTGGAACCCCTGCGTGAATCTGTGCAGTTGGTGGGCACCTTTGGTTCCCCGGAGGAGGTCACGGTGGTAAGCCGGGTTGAAGGGGAAATTATGTCTCTGCCGATGAAGGAGGGTTCCCGCGTGAAAAAAGGGGATGTGCTGGCGGAACTGGATGTACGCAAAATCAAAGCCCGCCTGGCCGACGCCCGGGCCCGGCTGAAACTTTCCGAGGCCACCCTGAAACGGGCTGAAGAGCTCCGTAAAACCAACAGTATCAGTGCTCAGGAATATGATGAATCCCTGGCAGCGGTGGATCAGGCCAGAGCCACCATTGATCTGTTGGAGGCGGAACTGGATGATGCCACCCTGGAGGCGAGCATGGACGGCATGCTGACAGAACAGTTGGTCAGTGTGGGCCAGGTGGTTTCGGTGGGACGGGAACTGATGTCGCTGGTGCAGCTCGATCCGCTGGAGGTGGCGTTTGAGGTCCCGGAACGGTATTTGTCCGTGGTGACGCCCGGACTGCAGGTAAACATCCGCACGGATGTGTTTCCCGATCAGCTGTTTGAAGGAAAGCTCACCTATCTGGCGCCCCGCCTTCGGACCTCCACCCGCACGTTGCCGGTGAAAGCTGAAGTCCCGAATCCGGATGATCTGCTGCGGCCCGGGATGTTCGGCAAGGTCGAACTGGTGCTGAGTGAGAAAGAGGATGCGATGTTTGTGCCGGAGTCGGCCGTGCTGCAAAAGGGAACTCAGAACCAGGTGATCATCCGGAATGAAGCGTTCCGGGCGGAGTTCCGGGATGTGGAAGTGGGGGTACGTCAGGGGGGACGCATGCAGATCCGCAGCGGACTGAATCCTGACGACCTGGTGGTAGCGGAGGGAACCATCAAGGTATTTTACCCCGGGATGCTGTTGAATTTCACCGAAGATTCCCGGCGTTACGGACTGGAACCCTCCATGGCTCCCACTCCGGAGGCACCGGCCAGCGAAGAAGAGGAATAAACCACGGACGGCGCGGACAGACACGGACGTAGTAAGAAATCTTACCTTTCGGGTTCTCTTGTGCCCTCCTTAACCCCAAAATTTTAAACGATATGCAAAACATTTTAAAAACCGTCCGCGTGTGTCCGTGTCCGTCCGCGGTTGTTAATCATTTCTATAAGGGGGTCGTATAAATGGCGTCTTTCAGCAGCCCGTTTATCCGTCGCCCGGTTGCGACGATTATGCTGAACCTGGCCTTGATGGTGTTCGGTATTCTGGGGCTCCAGCGTCTGCCGGTGCGGGAACTGCCGGATATTGATCCGCCCATCGTCAATGTGCTGACCGTCTATCCCGGTGCCAGTGCCGGAGTAGTGGAGACGGAGGTCACCGAGCGTTTGGAGGATGCCATTTCCGGGGTGGAGCAGATAAAAATTCTCAGTTCGGAAAGCCGGGAGCAGGTGTCGTCCATCACCGTGGAGTTCAACACCGGACGCGATATTGAAATTGCCGCTCAGGATGTGCGCGATGCGGTGTCCCGCACGTTGGGAGAGCTTCCGGAGGCCGTGGAGGATCCTATCGTCAGTAAGGAAAACTCCAACGCCCAGCCGGTGATGTGGATAGCGTTTTACAGTGATGACTTCAATACCACGCAGCTGACCCGGATCGCGGATGAACAGGTGCGGGAGCGCCTGCAGACCGTGGCCGGGGTCAGTTCGGTCATTATTGGCGGAGAAAAACGTCAGGCCATCCGTCTGCGGGTGGATGCCGAGGAAATGGCGGCCCGTGGAGTGACGGTGCAGGATGTGGACCGGGCACTGCGGAATCAGAATGTGGAACTGCCCAGCGGCCGTCTGGAAAGCGAGGACCTGGAACTGACCATCCAATCCCGGGGGGAATTGAAAAGCCCGGAGGAATTTGCCCGCCTGGTTGTCGTTCAGGAAGGGGATGTGTTGGTCCGCTTTCAGGATATCGGACAGGCGGAATGGGGGGTGGAGGATGAACGTGCGGTGGCCCGGTTCCGGGGAAAACCTGCAGTGGGACTTGGGGTGGTGCGCCAATCCAAAGCCAACACTCTGGAAGTGGCCAGCGGGGTGAAGGCTCTGATGGATGAGATTGCCCCCACCCTGCCGGAGGGAATCCGGTTTGATTATCCCTACGATGAATCCGTGTTTGTCGAGAGTGCGGGGATCGAGGTGTGGCAGACCCTGGTG
>CAZVCO010000027.1:0-3375 GCA_964625795.1 uncultured Verrucomicrobiota bacterium
TGTGGCTTGGCGAAGAGATCTCGAATCACGGAATTGGCAACGGCATATCGTTGCTGATCTTTGCGGGGATCGTCGCGGGCGAAGCGGCTATGGCCCGGCAGGCGTTTGTCGCTCCAACTCACCAGGAAGTCCTCCTCGGAGAGCGCCAGGAAGCCTTTCTCAAGCAGTGGGCGGACGAGATTGGATGGAGTCGGGAACACTTCTCCCGTGAGTTCGCGGCGCGCTACGGGGAGCCGCCGGCTGCTTTTCTGCGCAGGCTCCGTCTGGAACATGCCCGGAGACTGTTGATAAATCCCGGTCTGACCGTGGACGAGGTGGGGGCCGCCAGCGGATTTGCCTCGCCCAAGACCTTTCACCGCGCCTTTCGTGAGTATTTTGGCCATCCGCCCGGAAAAGCCCGGACGGTCTGACGGTGATGCCCGGGAACCTTTGCGGTTGATTTCCGGTCCGCCCTCATTATGAGGAACCTATGAGTTTTCTGGATGAGTATTGTTCCTTCACAGACGGGCATGTCAGTTTCACCCGCCTTCAGGCCAGCCGGTTTGCCAAACAGGTGGCGGATGATTATAACCCGATCCACGATGTGGAGGCCAAGCGGTTCTGCGTTCCCGGAGACCTGCTGTTTGCGGTACTGCTTCGCCGACTGGGACTGCATCCCCGTATGAATTTCACCTTTTCCGGTATGATCGGAGACGGGGTGGAGCTTCATTTTGATCAGACCGTTCCCGGAGAACTCCGGCTGATCGACAGTAAAGAGAAGGAATATCTCCGGGCCTCGTTTGAGGGGGAGCCGCACACCGATGAACAGGCGGTGGAGGAAATCACCCGCAGTTATGTGCGGTTTTCCGGACATAATTTTCCCCATGTGCTGGGAGGACTGATGAAAGATCACGGGGTGATGATCAATATCGACCGCCCGCTGGTGATTTACGAAAGCATGTCGCTCGATCTGCACCGCGCCGATCTGCGGGATGTGGTGATTGAGTCCACCGATGCGGTAATGGATGTGGTGGGCAAACGCGGCAATGTCCGCCTTTCCTTCCGATTTCTGGAGGATGGGGAGGAGGTCGGGGTGGGAGAGAAGAAAATGGTGCTTAGCGGACTTCGGGAGTACAGTGAAGAGGGCATGCAGTCCATGGTGGAAGTGTACGAACAGCGGAAACAGAATCAGGTTGAGTAGCCTAATCTCCCGAGCTGAAACGTTCTTGGAGCTGCTTTTTTCTCCTCCAATGAATTAGATGAAATTCGTAACCGCCTTTTCGCTATCGTGTTCGGGATCGCCATCGTAATCGACATCTAACTTATGGGGCCATGATGGAGCTTGATGAAATAGTATAACGATGCGGACTTAAAAGTTGATTCGATAGCGATTGCGAACCCGAACACGATATCGTTTCGCCTTAATTTTTGGTATAAACCTTTTGGCTAAACTAAATTACCTACAAAGAGGTTGACAAGCTGTTAGACGTATGTATACCTGTACATATGAACAGCCGAGAAGATCTTACCACCAAGCAGCGGGCCGTGTATGAATATATCCGTGCCCGGATCGAAGAGGACCACTGTCCTCCCACCGTTCGCGAGATTGCCGATCACTTCGGGATCAAATCCCCCAAGGGCGCATCCGATCACCTGGCCATGCTGGAGCGCAAGGGCTGGATCACCCGCACACCGGGATTGAGCCGGGGCATTCAGATTACGGAGGAGGAGGGGATCCCCATTCTGGGGAAAGCCGCGGCCGGTCATCCGATTCTGGCTCAGGAGCATATCCTGGGGCATCTGAATTTCGCCCAGCTTTTCGGACTGCAGGACCGTTTCTCTGTTCAGATCTCCGGGGACAGCATGGAAAACGCCGGTATTCACGATCAGGATTACGTGATTGTCCAGCGTTCGGCCGATTGGAAAGAGGGGGAAATCGTTTTGGCCATGGTGGACGGGGAATCAACCGTGAAACGAATCTACCGCGAGGATAAAAACCGCTATCGTCTGGAACCGGAGAGCGATCGCCACCTTCCCATTTATGTGGAAACCGATCAGCCCGATTTTCAGGTTCTGGGCCGCGTGGTCGGGGTGGTCCGGCGGTATTAGTTCGGCTTCTCTCTAGTGACATCTGCGCTCACCCCGTGGTGTGATCGGCGGATCGACAGGCCGAGAAACAGTGCAGAGACCGGAAGCCACACGGTGCACCACACCGCCTGATAGACCAGAGGGGTGTTGGATGCGGGGAGGGTGGATACAGCTGAGACCAGGACGATCCCGACCGCTAAATATCCAAACCGCATTCGCTGTGGCCGCGTGAGTTCCCCGAAACGGAACATCAGCAGCAGACCCAGCAGGGCTGGCAGACCTTTCAGCAGCAGGGAAGTCCATGCCGGACGGATAAAACGGAACGCGTCTGACTGCCAGGCCAGTGAGTCATCCACCGTGAGAATTCCGTCATCCATCAGTTCTATAAGTTCGGACCGGGTGGTTTCAAACGACAGCGTCCAGCCCGGTGCATAATCCGCATGATGAATGCGGGACGATACGTCCCGGGCAGTGTGAGCGGCGGCAAAAAGAAGCTGACGGGGGAAAAGGCCGTTACTCATCCGGTGGCGCGCCTGTGGCGTGCAGCGGAACGCGGAAGAATTTCCCGGCAGGGTATCCACCAGATTCAACCCGCGCAGTCTCAGCATCATGGGCCGGAAGGCGGATGCGGTCGGTTCGGTGGCCTCCGATTTCACCAACGACGCGAGCAGAGCGGTGTCCGAAAGATCCAAAGAGGCGTGGCGGGCCAGATTCTGCACCACCGGCAGAAAGTCCGGGGACACGCCCTCCGGAACTTCCGTGGCGGAGAACACTTCAGGTGGGACAAAAAATCCGTATCTGTCCTTCTGCAGAAAGCCGGTCTGCTGCAGGAGAAAGAGGGCCTGATCCGGATCCAGATTGCCGCTTACGGTCTTCAGTCTGCCGGGTTGAAGCTGTTGGGTCAGATGATCCAGAACGTGTAGGGCGGTGACAGGATCGTTGAAGTTTCTGAACTCCTCCGGCATCCAGGTCTCCCGCCGGATTCCGGTGACGGTCTGAAAGCCCGGGAGCGGGGTGAGGGAGAAGAAATCCCGTTCGGGCTCCCCCACCTCTTTGAAGCCGGTGACGGTCTGCAGGACAGCAGGAACGAGACTGGCCGCCAGAAACAACACCAAGACCTCTGCGAGAAAAACGGCCCGGGCCACGGGTCGCAGTCGGGCCTGGGTAGCGATCCCCAGCGGCAGCACCACGCCGATTCCCAGCCAGACAAAGGTGGTGGAGGGCAGCGGGGGAAAGCGGAAGTCAGGGGTCAGGGACTCACGCGTCAGCAGTGCCCAGGCCAGGAAGGCAAGCGGGAGAATCTGGGCC
>CAZVCO010000027.1:3385-21585 GCA_964625795.1 uncultured Verrucomicrobiota bacterium
GACGGCACAGCCCATGCAACTGTCCAGAAGCGCGCCGTACCAGCCGCCATGGACCGAACCGATGGGGTTGTAGACGCTGAACGACGGGCGCCCGCGGAAGACGGCGCGCCCGAAGCTCACCTCCTCGCACCAGAAGCCCAGCGTGCGGGCGATCAGCAGGCTGATGGTATTGGGCGCCCAGGCCAGTGCGGCCAGTGGAATCAGCACAGAAACCGGATCGGGAAAACTCAGCTGCACAAACAGTGGAGCCGTGGCCAGGGCGGGCAGGAACGCCCATTTCGCCCATGCTGGCGGACGGAGAATGCCGATCAGCTGACTCTCCACCCCGAGCACCAGCAGGCTGGCCAGCAGTGCGGTTCCGAGAGAAGAGAGGGACGGATTCATGAGGCCGGGCCAGAACGGTGTCAACAGCAGTACGAGACCGAGCATCCGCAGAACGGAAACGGTTTTTGTGGGGGAAAGGAGACGGGAGGACGGCGTCATGAGGTGTGACTCCTCGTGGATCAGGGGTTGATTCGTCGTCGTTTGCGCTTTATGAGCATCACATCTAGCTTTTGAACCCGAGGAACCCCGTATGTATAACACAAGTGACTTACGTAAAGGACTGAAAATCGAAATCGATGGACAGCCTTACGTCATAACCGATTTCCAATTTGTAAAACCCGGCAAAGGCCAGGCCCTGTACCGCTGCAAAATGAAAAACATCATGACCGGCAGTACGCTGGACAAGACCTACCGGTCCACCGAAAAGATCGGCAAACCGGATTTGATGCAGAAAGATATGTCTTACTCCTATCCGGAGGGCGATCACTTCGTCTTCATGGATGATGAAACCTACGAGCAGGTCACGGTGGATGTGGATGTCATCGGAGATTTGAAATATTTCCTTATCGAGGAAATGCCCTGCAAAGTCCTGTTTTTCAACGATACGCCGATTGACGTGGAGCTCCCGGTGTTCGTGGAGAAGGAGATCACGGAGACCGAACCGGGTGCCCGCGGGGACACCGCCACCAATGTGACCAAGCCTGCCAAGATCGACAACGGGTACGAAATCCAGGTGCCGCTGTTCATTAATGAAGGTGATCTGGTGCGGATCGATACCCGAACCGGGGAATATTCCGACCGCGTGAATAAGAAGTAGTCATGAGCGGCTTCGCCGCGTCAATGGTCATTAGTCAGTGGTCAGTGGTGACCATCGCAATCTCCTCTTCCCCAATGACAAATGACCAATGATCACCTGACCCACGACCTCTCCTCCAAACGGGCGGTGCTGGAGCTCCGTGCAGCAGTGATGCGGGAGATCCGGAGGGTGTTCGTCGCCCAGGGATTTCTGGAGGTGGAGACACCGGTGCGGGTGAAGACCCCCGCTCTGGAGGAGCATATCGATGCAGAGGCCAGTGGATCGAAATGGCTGAGAACCTCCCCTGAACTGCACATGAAACGGATGGTCGCGGCGGGATATGACAAAATTTTTCAGATCGGGCCCTGTTTCCGTCAGGGAGAACGGGGGGCGCGGCATCTCCCGGAATACACGATGCTGGAATGGTATTGGTCCGGGGCGGAGAGCGCGGATCTGATCCCGCAAACGATCGGACTGTTGCGTGGGGTGGCGGAGGCCGTTGGTAAACCAGGGGCTGCCGGACTGGATCAGAAACCTCTGGAGATCACGGTGGCCGAGGTGTTTCAGACCCGCGCCGGCTGGAATCCGGTAGAGGCGTTTGATGCGGATCGTTTCGACTTGGATCTGGTGGAGAAAGTAGAGCCCTGGATTTCAGAGCAGGAAAGACCGGTTTTTCTCAAAGACTTCCCGGCCGAACGGGCCGCTCTGGCCCGGTTCCGTGCGGAGGATCCGGCGGTTGCCGACCGCTGGGAGCTCTATCTGGGCGGGATGGAGCTGGCCAATGCCTACACTGAACTGACAGATCCTGCGGAGCAGCGGGAGCGCTTCGAGCGGTGTGCGGCGTTGCGGAGAAAGGAGGGGCGGGAGGTTTATCCGCTGGACGAACCGTTTCTTATGGCATTAGAGAGAGGAATGCCCGCCTGTGCGGGAATTGCCCTGGGAGTGGACCGTTTTCTCATGCTGCTGGCCGGAGAAAAGGATATTTCCGGGGTGGTTGCCTTTGTGGACTGAGGATTTCTCGTTTCCATCCTTGCGCCCGGAGGCTTAAATCATATATGATTTTGCGAATTCACGTTACCCCCAGGAGAAATCAGAATGTCACAAGCAGATATAGGTGTTGTCGGACTCGCCGTGATGGGCGAAAATCTTATTTTGAATATGGAAAGCAAGGGCTTTACGGTCGCCTGCACCAACCGGACGACCTCCAAGGTGGAGGATTTCGTGCAGGGACGTGCCGCCGGAAAGAACATCATTGGCGCCATGAGCGTTGAGGAAATGATCGGTGTCCTGAAGCGTCCGCGGAAAGTCATGATGATGATTAAAGCCGGGGGAGCTGTGGATGCGTTTATGGATCAGGTGATGCCACTGCTTGAACCGGGGGATATCCTGATCGACGGAGGGAACACCCACTTTCCCGATACCGACCGCCGCCTGAAAAAAGCGGAGGAGGCGGGGCTGCTCTACATTGGTACCGGTGTATCCGGCGGAGAGGAGGGCGCACTGAAAGGGCCGTCCATCATGCCGGGGGGCTCTCCGGAGGCCTGGGAGGCGGTGAAGCCGATCTTCCAGGGTATCTGCGCCAAAACCGACAGTGGGGAGCCCTGCTGTGACTGGGTCGGCAACGGCGGAGCCGGACATTTTGTCAAGATGGTGCACAACGGCATCGAGTACGGGGACATGCAGATGATCTGCGAGACCTATCAGATGATGCGGACCGCGCTGGGATTATCCAACGAGGAGATGAAAGAGATCTTCACCGAGTGGAACACCGGAGTGCTTGACTCCTACCTGATTGAAATCACCCGGGACATTCTGGGATACAAAGATGAAGAGGGCGAGTCGACTCTGGATCAGATTCTGGATACGGCCGGACAGAAAGGGACCGGGAAATGGACCGCGGTCAGTGCCCTGGACCTGGGACAGCCCCTGACGCTCATCGGCGAGGCGGTGTTTGCCCGCTGTCTGTCAGCCCTGAAAGACGAGCGGGTGGCGGCCTCCAAGGTCCTGCAGGGACCGCCCAGTGCGTTTGATGGCGACAAAGCGCAGATGATTGAGGATCTGGAGCAGGCGCTTTACGCCTCCAAAATCGTTTCCTATGCCCAGGGGTATCAGTTAATGCGCTCTGCGGCCGAGGAATACGGCTGGTCGCTCAATTACGGCGGCATCGCCCTGATGTGGCGTGGTGGCTGTATCATCCGTTCCGCGTTTTTGGGCAACATCAAATCGGCCTTCGATACAAACCCCGATCTCACCAACCTGTTGCTGGACCCCTTCTTTGAGCAGGCGGTTGAGAAGGCCCAGGCCTCCTGGCGCCGGGTGATCTCTGCTGCGGCCACCCTGGGAATTCCCATGCCGGCCATCAGTGCGGCGCTGGCCTACTACGACGGATACCGCACCGAACGTCTTCCCGCCAACCTGCTGCAGGCCCAGCGCGATTACTTCGGCGCCCATACCTACGAGCGGCTGGACAAACCCCGCGGTGAATTCTTTCACACCAACTGGACCGGACGCGGCGGAGATACTTCGGCCTCAACCTATGATGCGTAACCTGTAGCACGCCTGTCCCTGCGGGGGGATGCTCTCTGGAGTTTTTCCACGGGGGCCGTGGAACTACGTTAACTTACCAAACCAATGCGATTATGAAAAAATGTACATATGAACTTAACGGCCAGGTGGCCGTTGTCACCGGCGCCAATGGCGTGCTGATCTCTGAAATGGCCAAAGCACTGGCCGCACATGGGGCCAAAGTGGCGCTGCTCAGCCGCAACAAAGAAAAACTGGCCAATCTGGAATCCACCATCCGTGAAGCGGGCGGGGAGGCCTTGGCCATTGCCGGCGATGTGACCAGCCTGGAGTCGCTGCAGTCCGCCGCAGCTCAGGTGAAAGATGCCTGGGGCCGGGTCGATCTTCTGGTGAATGGCGCCGGGGGGAATTCTCCGGATGCCACCGCCATGCCCGGAGGAAAAACCTTCTTTGAACTTCCCTCCGAAGGGCTGAAATTCGTGACCGATCTGAATCTGATTGGAACCGTGCTCCCCTGTCAGGTCTTCGGTCAGATCATGGCCAATCAGAAATCCGGCAGCATCATCAATATCTCCTCCATGTCCGGATTCAAACCGCTGACCCGGGTCATGGGATACTCCGCGGCCAAAGCGGCCATCAATAATTTCACCGAATGGCTGTCCGTGTATATGGCGACAGAGGTGGATGCGTCTATTCGCGTCAACGCCATTGCGCCCGGCTTTTTCCTGACCGAACAGAACCGGTTCCTGCTCACCAACGAAGACGGTTCCCTTACCGCACGTGGCGAGACCATCATTTCCCAAACCCCGCAGCGCAAATTCGGCGAGCCGGAAGACTTGCTCTCCACCCTGATCTGGATGGCGTCTCCCGGGGCGTCCTTTGTCACCGGGATCGTGGTTCCGGTGGACGGAGGCTTCAACGCCTTCGGCGGCGTGTAACCGGAACCGTTCATCGTCCATATTGAAAGCGTGGCAGGACTTTGAAATTATGTTTGGTTATTTTGCCAAATAACCAAATATATCTCCAGCCCCGCCCCAGGTTAAATGATCAACATCCCCATGATCTTTCAGGATGACCATCTGGTGGTGGTGAACAAGCCCTCCGGACTGCTTTCGGTGCCGGGGCGAACGCCTGATCTGCAGGACTGTCTCTGGAAGCGGCTTCAGGATCAGTTTCCGGAGCGGGAGGTTCTGTTGGTGCACCGTCTCGACCGCGACACCTCCGGTCTGATCGTGTTTGCCTTCACGCGTGAGGCGCAGGCGGGACTGGGCCGTTCCTTCGAAAAACGAAAGGTGGAGAAGGAGTATGTGGCCTGGGTGAGGGGAACCCTCGAGAGGGACAGCGGCACGGTGGAGGGATTGATGCGGAAGGATTGGAGCCGGTATGACAAACCGGTTTACATCATGGATCCGGAGAGGGGGAAATCCTCCCAGACGTCTTTTGAGGTGCTGGAGAGAACCGCAGACCGGACCAAAGTCCTGCTGCGGCCCCGTACAGGGCGGAGTCATCAGCTCCGTGTCCACATGAAGTCGTTGGGACATCCGATTGTGGGGGATCCGATTTATGGTCCGGAAGGAGATGTTCCGCCTCTGCATCTGGCGGCCAGCCGGCTGCGTTTCCGTCATCCGGTCACGCGAGAAGCGCTGGAGTTCTGCGCGCCGTTACCGGATTATTTCTGACCGGCTTCCGGCGCCCAACCCGTTACCGCCCGGATCTGCTTCACCAGAAGATCGGCCATGCTGTGGTGCTTTTTCACGCTGGGATGCCAGTGTCCACCGATCTCCGACGGGTCGGAGAATTCGGGATACAGAAATACATGGGCATCCTCAAAGGGAGCGGCGGCCTCCAGCAGCCACTCCCGGGTGATGGGGGCATGAGGCAGAGGACCGAGGGTGAGGAACAGCGTGGCCTCCGGAGCGGTGTTCCGGAGGTGTCTTAGAAATTCCTGATAGGTGCGGATGTACCCTTCTTTGTCCAGGGCTTCTTTCTGTCCCCCGCGGTCGGTGGCGTCATTCGTTCCGAGATTGATGACCACCACATCCGGCACAAACCGCTCATGATCCCATTTGTTCCGGGATTGAGAGGGCAGGGTGCGGTCGAAGATTTTCGGCAGCGTCTCGTGCTGTTCAAATTTGAGCATCCGGTTCCGGTGCAGGCCCCGGCCCGACCAGCAGATCATGTGCAGATCCGCGTTGAGTCGGCGGGCGGCAATGGCCGCAAACGACAAATAGCCATTCTGGTTTTCCGGGGTGTTGCCCTGATCCCGGTCCAGGGTCTCGTTGGCGTAGGCGCAGGTGATGGAGTCTCCGATAAATAAAATTTTCCGGGGCTTTTCGGGAATCGGTTCCAGTCGGCTGTTTTCCGCTACTTCCGCTCCCAGAAAATGAACCGTTCCGTAGGCGGCCTCACTCCGCCGGAACAGGGTGGCCTCATGCATGCCTTTCCCGTTCAGATCGTCGGCCAGCACATACCGGGTCTGATCCGGCTTCACCAACAGGAAACGCGATTCCCCGTTCAGGATGAACTCAACCCCCACCGGCTGCTGGCTTTGCAGATGGGCATTCAGGACGGGTCCGGTGAACCGGATCGACAGGGAGGACCCCGACCATTCCGAGCCGAAATCCTCCGAGAAACGACCGACGTACCGGATCGATTCGGAGTCCGGGCTGATCCATTTCAGGTCGACGTCCCCGGGGGCGCTGAAGCAGAGGGCGGGAATCAGCAGTAGAATACAGAGGGCAGTTTTCATCATACTCATGTTGAGGTTTGCGATTCATTTACTCTAATGTCTCCCTCGCCCCATCAAGCCGGGGGTTCCTACAAAATTGAAGGTCAACGGGAATGTTCGGGGCGAACGGCCGATTCGCGCTTGCGGTTTCCGGGAGGGATTTTAGCGGGGAGGTATGAGCAAAGCAGATCAGATCCGTGCCCGGCTGGAACGATTGTATTCGCCGGAGGACGCCGCGAAATGCTGGCGTACGCTGGAGCCGCTGCTTTCGACCGAGGACAGGGGGCGTCCTGCGGAACTGTGGAATCAGGAGGATTCCTTTCTCATCACCTACGGCGATTCGGTGAAAGAGGAGGGGGTACCTCCGCTGCAATCACTTACCCGGTTTGTCCGCAGCCATCTGGACGACGCCATCCGCCTGGTGCATATTCTGCCCTTTTTTCCCTACACATCGGACGACGGATTCTCCATCTCGGATTACGATGCGGTCCGTCCGGATCTGGGAGGATGGGAACACATTGAGGAGCTGGCCGGTTCACATGACCTGATGTTTGATCTGGTGCTCAATCACTGCTCCGCCTCGCATGAATGGTTTGAGCAGTTTCTCCGCTGTGAAAAACCGGGAGCTTCTTATTTCCATGCGGTGGATCCCTCGCTCGATCTGAGCCAGACCGTCCGTCCCCGTACCCATCCACTGTTGACCCCCTACGAAACTGCGGAGGGGACAAAACATGTGTGGACCACCTTCAGCGCTGACCAGGTGGATCTGAACTTCTCCAATCCGGACGTGCTGCTTTCGTTTCTGGAGATCATGATGCGCTACGTGAAGCAGGGCGCGCGGATGATCCGGCTGGATGCCATCGCCTTTCTCTGGAAAGAGCCCGGCACCACTTCCCTGCATCTGCCCCAGACCCATGAAGTGGTGAAACTTATGCGGGATGTGCTCGATGTGCTGGCGCCGCAGGTGGTGCTGCTGACCGAGACCAATGTTCCTCATCAGGAGAACGTCTCCTATTTCGGGCAGGGCGATGAGGCCCGCATGGTGTATCAGTTTTCCCTGCCGCCGCTGTTGATGATCTCGCTCCGGAATGGCGATGCCTCTCCGCTCACCGCCTGGGCCAAGGACCTGGAGCCGCCGCCGGAGGGGTGCACGTTCTTCAATTTCACCGCATCCCATGACGGGATCGGGGTCCGTCCTCTGGAGGGACTGGTGCCGCAGGAACAAGTCAATGCGCTGGCAGAGGAGCTTAAGGCCGAAGGGGGGCGGGTCAATGAACGCAGTCACCCCGATGGCAGCACCACGCCCTACGAACTGAATGTGACCTATTTCAGTGCCATGCGGAAGGCGGGTGAATCCAAAGAGATTCAACGGAAACGTTTTCTCCTTTCCCAGACCATTCCCATGTGTCTGCAGGGGATTCCCGCTTTTTATATCCACAGTTTCACCGCCACCGAAAATGATCTCGAAGGGCTCTCCCGTACCGGACAGAACCGGAGCATCAACCGCAGGCAGTGGGATAAAGCGGAACTGGATGATCTTTTGGCCACGCCGGAATCTGATCAGGCCGTGATCCTCAGGGAGATGAAACGGCGACTGGAAGTGCGGCGCACCCTTCCGGAGTTTCATCCGGATGTACCGCAGGTCATTCTGGAAGTCGATCCCCGGATCTTTGCCGTGAAAAGGGGATCCGTTCTCGCTCTGCACAATTTCTCGCAGGAGGACGTGCCCGTTCAGGTGGAGGTCCTCGAAACGGTGTTTGCGGATTCCGGAGTTCAGATACAGGAGGCGTCCGTCACCCTCCCCGCACTGAGCATGGGATGGTTCCGGGTCTGAATCAGGTCGCTTCTTTTCGTTTCACCAAACTCAGGCCGACCCCCAGGCAGAGGATCAGACCCGCAGCCTGGGCGATCCGTCCACCGGTGGGCAGGTCGGCCAGTAATTCAACCTCATGCACCCCCTGTGGCAGTTCCAGTCCAGCGAACAGAAGATCGGTCTGCAGTAAAGGAATGGGATGTCCCCCGTTGATGCGTGCGCGCAGGGCGGGTTCAAAACGATCGGCCAATCGCAGAATGGCGTTGGGGGTGTCGACCCGGACCTGAAGGAGAAACCCGCTTTGAGTGGGGAGAATTCCGGTCACCTCGCCCGGCGGGGCGCGGAAAGAAAAGCCCTCGAAGGAGGAATCCTGAATTCTCACAGCAGACAATGGGGGCTCCCCGGCCTCAATCGCGCTGACGACCTCCTCTTCCGTGCCGGGCTGTGCCCGGGAGATGAGTTGAAACCTCCCGGAGGGGGGGAGGAATTCCAGCACCACAAGATTCCCGGGACGTTCCCGGGTGCCGGGGACGATGTCCAGAACGCCCGGTGCGGACTGGGTCAGGCTATAGGACCAGGCTTCCCGGAAGACCCCGCGCAGGGCAGGCATCTGCTGATAGAGCCCTGTCAGGTGCGAGCGGCTGGCCAGCACGTATTTCACGCCGAACTCCTGCCACATGCGGAGACGCTGGGTGCCGATGGCGTCGAAATAGGTCTGGTAGTCCTGCTGAAGCCGGGGAGCGGCGGCGATATCCGCAAAAGCAATGTGGTGGGCCGGGAAGAGGTGGGTCAGGTAGTAAGTGCTGATGCCGTCCGGCTGCAACACTGCCACCCGGTCCGTGCCGAGGTTCTGTTTCAGAAAGTCAGCCAGGGGATTCTCCTGCAGAAAGCCCACCGGGGCGGGCTTCAG
This sequence comes from uncultured Verrucomicrobiota bacterium, assembly GCA_964625795.1. Lineage (GTDB taxonomy): Bacteria > Verrucomicrobiota > Kiritimatiellia > SS1-B-03-39 > UBA6053 > UBA6053. Next base: position 12,480 of record CAZVCO010000027.1, read on the forward strand.
ATACTGACGCCCCAGCAGAGCGCCGTCCGCCATGATGGCCAGCATCACCCCTGCTCCGACATAGGGCCTGAGTTTAGGGTTCTTCAGCAGAGCGAGGCTGATGGCGCCTAATCCTGCAAAAAGAGAGCCGTGCAGCAGTGCAAGTTGCCGGGTCTCAAGCAGAGTCTTGGCCCGGGAGGCCCACAGAGTGCCGGCAAACACGGTGTCCTCCACCGGAGCGTACGGATCGGTCAGGAGACTTCCCGCCCCCAGGATCAGGGAGACTCCCAGAAAAATAGCGGCCCCGCCCACCCGTACTTTCTTCGCGTCATGGGTGAGCAGTCCGTGGAGACCGAAGGCGGCCAGAATACCTGCCGCCAGCTGAAACACCTGGAGAAATTTATTGGGATTACGGATGGCGTTGACCAGAGGCAGTTCGAAAAAGATCCGGTACAGGGGGGTGAATTTTCCGAAGCTGAGTAACAGCGTCAACATCAGAGCGATCGACCAGAACACCGTTTCCTTTCGGAGGCGGGAACCGGAAAAAAGAGCTAAAACGGCTAATCCCAGTGGGATCACCCCCAGGTACACGCTCTCCATGCGAAGATTGGGAAAGCCCTGTTGTACCGCCCTCCATTCTGCGGACTGTCCGGTGACCCCGTGGTAGGGGGCGGTGTCGTGCTGACTGGTCCATCCCCAGTATCCCGGTGCAATCAGGTCGAGACTCTCCGACGGAGGAAAACTCCACTGGGTGGCGAAATCCCATTTCTCCTCTTCAGTGCCCTGTTGGAGCACGTCCACATTCCGCACCTGGGAGTTCATCTGGGTGTGATACGACTCCCAGACAAACAAGCCGGCGACTGCGAGCAGAAGCACGGAGTGACTTCCGAGAGTCGGAAGCGATTTTTTCCCGGCTTCCGGGAGTCGGAACAGATGATAGGCCCCCAGGATCAATCCGAAAAACAGGGCGACATCGGCCTGATGCATGAACATCCAGCCCAGACTGCCCCCGCTGAGGACGGCCCAGCGCCAGGAGCGGGTCTGATGCAGCTTCTCCAGACAGAAGAGAGTGGCGGCTGCGCAGGCAAGCACCCCGTACTTCAGCAGATGGCCGGGGTGAACAAGCGTGAGGTTGCTGCCGATCCAGAAGGCCGTGAGGGTGCCGGTCAGGCAGGGGATCCATCCCAGGTTTCTCAGACGGAGAAACGCCATGAAAAAGACGGAGGCGGTCAGCAGCAGAATAGGATAGATCCAGTCCATGTAGATCTCGACCGGAAGAAGGAGCAGCAGAAGATTGGTGAGGGTGGGCGGGGCGCTGCCCACCCGTCCCAGCAGGGGAAATCCCCGCCAGAATCCCTCGAAGAACGCGCCGGGGAGTTCGGCTTTGTACATGGCCATGAGGCCGTAATTGTAGTCGATGGACCGTATGACCACTCCCTCCGGCCATACCACTCTGAACAGGAGTATGGCGTAGACGGCAAGCCCCAGCATCACCAGGAGTCCTTTCGGGAGGTTCTTCATGGCGATGGCCTATTCCATCCCGTCCGGCCGGTCAAGGGAGCTTGAGAATATGTCTTTTCATCCCGCGGTGGATCGGCTACCGGAGGGTAATGAAGATTTCGATTGTCATTCCCGTTTACAATGAAGTGAACACTCTCAGGGAGATTCTTGGGAAGGTTCGTGAAGTGGAGACCGGCCTGGACCGGGAAATTATCCTGGTGGACGACGGATCCTCGGACGGAACCCGCGATCTGCTGCCGAAACTGGAGGAGGAGTTCGACGACGTGCGGGTGTCTCTGCATGAGGTGAATCAGGGAAAAGGGGCGGCGCTGCATACCGGATTTGCCATGGCCACCGGGGATCTGGTGCTGATCCAGGATGCGGATATGGAATACGATCCGCGGGACTACCCCAAGCTTCTGCAGCCCATCCTGGAGGAACGTGCCGATGTGGTGTACGGCTCGCGTTTTCTGGGCGGTGGCGCGCACCGGGTGGTGTATTACTGGCATTCCGTGGGCAACAAGTTTCTCACCATGCTTTCGAACTGGATGACCAACATTAACCTCACCGACATGGAGGTCTGCTACAAGGTGTTCAAGCGGGAGCTGCTGCAGAGCTTTGATCTCAAGGAGAAGCGGTTTGGCTTTGAGGTGGAGGTGACGGCGAAGGTGGCCCGGTCGGGAGCGGTCATTTATGAGGTGCCGATCAGCTATTACGGGCGCAGTTACGACGAAGGAAAAAAGATCACCTACAAAGACGGCTTCCGGGCCATCTGGTGTATTCTGAAATACCGGTTTGTGGATTGATGTAATGAGATCGCTATCGCTATCGTCATCGCAATCGGGTTCGAATCAGGCGGGCGGAAGTCGATTGCGATATCGAACCCGAATCGCGAACCCGATCAGAGGAGCGGTTTAAATTGCACATCACCGGAGGGCAGGCCAAGGGGATTCGGCTGGACGTTCTGCCGGGGGAGCGGACACGTCCCACCACCGACCGCGTGAGGGAAAGCGTGTTCGGATCTCTGGCCGCGTTTCTGCCTGAAGCCCGGGTGCTGGATCTGTACGCGGGCAGCGGAGCCCTGGGTCTGGAGGCAGCCAGCCGGGGAGCTGCATCGGTGACTCTGGTGGAATCCCATCCGCCCACCGCGCACCTTCTAAAGAAAAATGCAGCCAAACTGAGACCGGCCGGCGTGGAGTGCGACATTCAGGTGCTCACCCGTAAAGCCGAGCTGTTTCTGGCTGCTCCGCCGCAGGCGTATGACCTTATTCTGATCGATCCCCCCTACGCCTTTTATCAGAAAGAGGGCGTGATCCCGGCGCTTTGGACGGCTTTGAGTGAGCCGGGCTGGCTCAGCGGAGAAGGATTGGTGGTGATCGAACATCCAAAACGAACCGACCCGGGCTGCGGAGAAGGGTGGGCGGAGCTGAAGCGGAAAGACTATGGAGGGACGCTGGTGTCGTTTTTGGAGAAGGCGAACATCGAACATTGAACATCCAACATCGAAGTTTGAAGTGGCTGCGGTCAATGCTTCAGAGGTCCGGCCGGAAATTCGATGTTCGATGTTCGATGTTCGATGTTGGATGTTCAATGTTCATCTTTTACGACAGGGACCCGTGCCTCCGGCAGACAAGCGCCGAGTTACGCATCCCACACGTCATCCATGCGGATGTCGTGTTCATCCACCGGCAGTTCCTTGACGATCTGACAGGAGAAACAGACGCCGATTTTTTTCGCCCGGGTGTCTGACAGCAGGCGGTCGTAAATTCCTTTTCCCCGGCCGATGCGGTGTCCCTTCCGGGTGAAGCCCCGCCCCGGCACCAGAATGAGTTCCAGATCTGATGGCGAAATCCGTGGGCCCTCGGGTGGAAAGCCGAGATCCCAGGGGCCGGAGGTTTCCGGGGTGACGGACCGAATCTCCCGGAAGCCCCAGGTGTCCCGGTCGACCAGAAACGGCAGCGCGACCCGGCAGTTCCTCTCCAACAGACAGGTGATGGCCGGCCGGAGATCGGGTTCATCGGGCAGAGAGAGGTAAATACCCACGGCCGCACCCTCGGTCAGCTCCGGTGTATGCAGCAGGCGGCCACAGAGTTGCTGCGAGGCTGCAGTTTTCGCCTCGGCGGAAAGAGATGCCGTCTGCTCCCGTAAAAATCGTCGGGCCTCAGCTTTGGTGTTCATCGTTTTTCTGTTTCTTCCGCAGACTGTCCCAGAAGGCCAGCCGCTCTTTGATGGTTTTTTCGTAGCCCAGATCGGTGGGGTCGTAGTACGTCCGATCCAGAGGCGCGTATTCCTGATCCACAAAGTGAAAGGGATGATCGTGGGCGTACTGATAGCCGGTGTGACCGAGATCTTTGGCGCCGGCATAATGGGCGTCTTTGAGATGATCCGGCACCGCATGCACCTTCCCGGATTTCACATCTTTCATGGCCGCGCCGATGGCCAGGGTGGCGGCGTTGCTTTTGGGGGCGGTGGCCAGGTAGATGGTGGCCTGGGAGAGGGTGAGCTGGGCCTCGGGCATACCGATGTGCTCCACCGCCTGCAGGGCGGCGGTGGACACGGAAAGGGCGCGGGGGTCGGCGTTGCCGATGTCCTCGCTGGCCAGAATGATCAGCCGCCGGGCGATAAACCGGGGGTCCTCGCCCGCTACCAGCATTTTGGCCAGCCAGTAGATGGCGGCATCCGGATCGGAGCCCCGCACACTTTTGATGAAGGCCGAAATGGTGTTGTAATGCTCGTCCCGGTCATAGGTGACCGCTTTTTTCTGAATGCTCTCCTCGGCCTCGGCCACGTCGACGTGAATGACTCCCTTGGAATCCGGCTCCGTGGTGAGCGCGGCGATTTCCAGGGCGTTCAGGGCTTTGCGGGCATCGCCCTCGCATACCCCGGCCAGATGGCGGAGCGCGTCTTCGGAAATCTCGAGATCGAGCCCGGCCAGACCGTCCTCATGGGTCAGCGCCCGCCGCATCAGTCGGATCAATTCCTCCTCCGGAACCGGTTCGAGCTGAAAGACCCGGGAACGGGAGACCAACGGGGCATTGACGAAGAAAAACGGATTATGGGTGGTGGCACCGATCAGAGTGACATCGCCCTCCTCGACGTAGGGGAGGAGGATATCCTGCTGGGATTTGTTAAAGCGGTGAATCTCGTCGATAAACAGCACAGTCTCCCGGCCTTCGGTCCGCCGGCGGTTCCGTGCGGGTTCGAGAATCTTGCGCAGCTCAGCCACATTCCCCAGAATTCCGCTGGCCCGGGTGAAATCCCGCCGGGTGGTTTTGGCAATCACTTCCGCCAGGGTGGTTTTGCCGCATCCGGGAGGTCCGTAAAGAATGATGCTGTCCAGCCGGTCGGCCTCAATTGCCCGGCGAAGCAGTTTCCCCTCCGCCAATACGTGCTGCTGACCGGCCACCTCCTCCAGAGAACCGGGCCGCATCCGCGCGGCGAGGGGGCGTTTGCGGTTGGCATCAGGGTGATCGGGGAACAGTTCCATTGATAAACCCTAGCACGCGACCCAATGAAAAAAAGATCAAAGGCGTTGACCCTGATGTTATAGTGATGGTATGTCTGATGGTATGGCAACTATGACGCATCGAACGACCTTTGCCCTGGATGAAGAAACCGCGCAGAGGCTGAAAAGGCTGGCCAAAGACTGGAAGGTGTCCCAGGCGGAGGTCGTGCGGAGGGCGGTGCGGGAAGCGGAGCGATCGCCCAGGCCAGCTCCTGTTGACGCAATTGAGGCGTTGAGAGAGTTACATCGTTCCGGAGGTGGGCTGGTCCGTGAAGTGGCGGACCAGTATCTGGCCGAGGTCAGAGAGGATCGGAAACGGTGGCGGTCACGTTGATTTGTCTGGATACAAATTATCTCATTCGAAGTTTGGTGGAAGGTTCCGGGGAGGAGGCCCAGCTGATGGAATGGGCGAGGCAAGGGGAAGTGTTGATTACATCCTCTGTGGCCTGGTATGAATTCCGTTGTGGCCCCGTGTCGTCTGCAGAAATCGATGTTCTGAACATGTTTCTTCAGAGGATTTTACCCTTTACCGAATTGGAGGCAGAGGTCGCGGCGCGGTTATTTGAGCACGCAGGGCGAAAAAGGGCACTGATAACCGATGCCATGATTGCCGCAACGGCGATGGTGGCCCGGGCGCGGTTGGCGACGAACAATGAGAAGGATTTCCGGATGTTTCCGGGTCTGGAGTTGGTGTGATTGTCTCCGGCTTCAATGTCCACCGGTGAGAGTGCTTTATTGCAAACCGGAGAGGTCCGTGTATCAGGAGGGCATGAAAACAGACCCCAAAACCACCACCGTCGGCACCATAGATGATGAGATTCTGGCGTTTACCGCCGGGAAGGATATTGTGCTGGATCTGCAACTGGTGGAGGCCGATTGTATTGGCAGCGCGGCGCACGCGATCATGCTGTCAAAGATGCCGGTGGATCCACCGGTGTTGACAGAGGCGGAGGCGGCTCAGGTGTGTGCGGAGCTGGCCCGGATCCGGGAGGCCGGGGCGAAAGGGGAGTTTGTCATCCGGCCGGAGGACCAGGATGTGCATCTGGCGGTGGAGCGGACGTTGACCGAAACGCTGGGCGACGTGGGGAAAAAGATTCACACCGGCCGGAGCCGGAACGATCAGGTGGCGGTGGATCTGCGGTTGTTTGCGAAATCGCAGTTGTTGGAACTCATGTCGGAGGCGTCCGATCTGGCAGAGGCGTTGACGGACTTTGGTGAGAAGCACGTAAGCGTGCCTATGGTGGGGCGGACGCACATGCAGCCGGCCATGCCGTCGAGTGTGGGGGTGTGGGCCACGGCTTACGCGGAGGCGGTGCTGGAGGATCTGGAAGGGCTGCGGCATGGGTATGCTCTCAACAACCGGTGTCCGCTGGGCGCGGCGGCCGGTTACGGGGTGCCGCTGCCGATTGACCGTCAGCTGACCAGCGACCTTCTCGGATTTGAACGGCCGGTACACAATGTGGCCCATGCCATTCAGTCCCGGGGTAAACTGGAATACGTGATTCTGCAGGCCGCAGGGCAGCTGATGATCACCCTGTCCCGGATTGCGCAGGACTTGATGATTTTTACCCTGCCGGAATTCGGGTATTTCTCTATTCCAAAGGAATTCGGAACCGGCAGCAGCATTATGCCGAACAAAAACAATCCGGATGTGCTGGAGCTGATCCGGTCCAAAGCGGCTGCTGTCCTTGGATACTCCACGACGGTTGGACATATTCTCCACGCGGCGCCGGGCGGATATAACCGGGATCTGCAGGACGCCAAGGAGCCGTTTCTGGAAGGGCTGACCACCACCCGGAGCTCCACCCGCATTCTGGCCCGGTGTGTCGAAGGGCTGACTGTGCATGAGGATACCTGCCGGGAAGCGTTTGACGGCGGAGTCTTCGCGACGGATGCCGCGCTGGCACTGGTGGCAGAAGGTATGCCCTTCCGGGATGCCTATCACCACACAAAGGCGCATTTAGCCGAGCTGGAGAATGAAGACCCCGACGCCGCCATCGCCCGCAAAACCCATCTGGGCAGCACCGCCGGGTTAGACTTTGAGTTTTACAGTAAGGAGATTGAAGCAGTGAAGAAATTTACCTCAACACACAAAGAGTTTTTTGCTGAGAAGACAAAAGTAATTCTTGCCCTGTAAGTTACTTTTTTTGGCAAGGATATTAAGGATGAGAAGGATTTTTAATGAATGACGCCATGCTTCATTCTGAGATTACGGACTCAATTTTAGGGGCTGCTTTTGAGGTGAGTAATGAACTGGGTTCTGGGTTCTTAGAATCCATCTACAGGAAATCCCTAGCTATTTTGTTAGCTGAAAAAGGTCATACTGTTGAGGAGGAGAAGCAGCTTGAAGTGCTCTTTCGCGGTCAGCCCGTTGGGACGTATTATGCCGACCTGGTTGTAGATGAAAAAGTACTTATCGAGCTGAAGGCAACTGCTGGGTTGCTGCCTCAACACAAAGCCCAGACTATTCACTATCTCAAGGCAACTGGCATCAAAGTTGCGTTGTTGATCAATTTCGGAAAACCCCGGCTTGATTATGTCAGGATTTATCCATCAGGAAAAACACCCTGAACCGATATCCTTCTCATCCTTCATATCCTTGCTAATTAAAAATGCCCTTTGCGAGGACCGTTGGTCCAGGCCCAGGCGGTTTCGAGGACCTTGGTGAGATCCTTGTATTCCGCCTCCCAGCCGAGAAGTTCTTTGGCTTTGTCGGGGGCGGCCACCAGTTCGGGCGGATCACCGGGACGTCGTTCGCCCAGGACCACCGGGATGTTCTTTCCGGTGACTTTTTCCGCGGTGGAAATGAGTTCTTTGACAGAAACACCGATGCCGGTGCCCAGATTACACTGAAAGGAGTCCGCGCCTTCTGAGAGTTTATCGATGGCCAGAATGTGGGCCCGGGCCAGATCGATCACATGGATGTAATCGCGTATGCAGGACCCGTCCGGGGTGGGGTAGTCGGTGCCGAAAATCGTGATGTGCTCCCGGGTTCCGGCTGCGGACTCCAGTACCAGAGGGATGAGGTGGGTTTCCGGATTGTGGTCTTCACCGATTTTGCCGTCGAGACTGCAGCCGGAGGCGTTGAAGTAACGCAGGGCGGCATATTTCAGGTCGTAGGCGTGGGAATAGTCGGCCAGCACCCGCTCGAGCATCAGTTTGCTGGCGCCATAGGGGTTGATCGGGTTCTGGGGATGGTTCTCGTCGATGGGAACGTATTCAGGATTACCGTAGGTGGCGCAGGTGGAGGAGAAAATAAAGATGCCCACGCCATGGGCCCGCATGGCATCCAGCAGCACCAGCGGCGCGGCCAGATTGTTGTGGTAATACTTGGAGGGTTCGGTCACGGATTCGCCCACATACGCAAAAGCGGCAAAGTGCATGACCGCGCCAATGTCATGTGTGGTGAAGACCTGGTCGAGCAGGTCCCGATCGCCGAGGTTTCCCTCCACAAAAACGACCTCCTCATCCACGATCGCATCGCGGTGTCCGTAAATCAGGTTGTCGAGCACTACCACCTTGCGGTTGGCGGCGGCCAGTTGGCGTACGGTGTGGGATCCGATATAGCCGGCACCGCCGACCACGAGAATGGCTTGGGAGTCTTGCATAGGCGTGCTTCTTTAAATCCTGAAACGCTCAGGGGCAATACTGAAGAATAATTTTGGTGGACCGCACTCGCTAGTTGCTGCATGGACTCCTGAGCTAGAGCATTTTTTTCAGCAGCCACGAAAAGTCACAAAGAAACACAAAAATAAATTTCTATAAACTATCTAAGGTAATTATTAAGAAGTCTTTGTGTATTTTCGTGCCTTCTTGTGGCCAAAAGAAAAGTGACTATAGTTTTTTAGAAGACGATCTAAGCCGGATCATAGATTACAGCCTAAAATCAACCAGAGAAGAAATCACCCGGTCCGCAATCGGGCGGAGTTGCTCCCGGGTATGCGTGGTGGTGACCCCAAGGGTCTGGCATCCCGCTCCTTTGGCTGACTGCAATCCGCCGGGGGTGTCCTCAATGGCCAGACAGTCTTCCGGGTTCTGATTGAGTCGCGAACAGGCCAGCGCATAGCTTTCCGGATCTGGTTTGCTGACAGAGACATCGTCGGCGGTCACTACTGTGGAGAG
>CAZVCO010000028.1:0-5008 GCA_964625795.1 uncultured Verrucomicrobiota bacterium
GCCTCCTTCATGTCGGTGACGACCGGCGTCAGCAGATGCGGGATGCCCTCGTAGACCGAGAGCTCGAGCATCTTCGGGTCGACCATGATCAGGCGCACATCATCCGGGCCGGCCTTATAGACCAGGCTCAGGATCATCGCGTTGATGGCGACCGATTTACCGGAGCCGGTGGTGCCGGCGATCAGCGCATGCGGCATCCGACCCAGGTCGGCGACCACCGGCTCGCCGGAGATGTTGGTGCCCATGCTGATGGTGAGCGGGGATTTTGCCTCCTGATAGGCGCGTGAGCCGATGATCTCGCTGAGCGTGACCATCTCGCGCTGATCGTTCGGCACCTCAAGGCCGATCACCGATTTGCCCGGGATGACCTCGACCACGCGGACGCTGATCTTCGACAGGGCGCGGGCGATGTCCTTACTCAGGCCGGTGATCTTGCTGACCTTGACGCCGGGCGCCAACTCCAGCTCAAAGAGCGCGACCACCGGGCCGGGAGGCTTCGTCGTCCGGACTGGAGACAAAGGTGCGTTTGGCATGCCGCGCCTTGAAGGGCGGCGGGGAAAAGAGAGTGGAGAGTTTCATATTGGCTGGGGATGGGATTAAAATTCAAAGGCTTTGGTGGACCACTTCAGGGCCATGCGGACGGTCTGACGCTCTTCGGCCACCCGTTTGCGGATTTTAGTGACCTGTTTGCGGTAGAGGTCCACCACATGCTCCAGGCTTTCGCCCATCTGATGACTTTCAAACAGTTCATCCCCGTCCCCTCCGAAATTCAGGCCCTCCTGCACCGGCCCGAACAGGGGGTCAAAACCGAGATTGTACCCGGTGAGCAGCAGTTCATTCGGATCCCCGGCCTTGAGGGTGCAGCCGTCCAGAAACCAGGTGGGGGAGTTGCTGAGGGTGTGAAAGTTGAGCAGGCGCAGCAGTTTCAGCTCTTTGCGGAAGAGATCCTGAATATCGCCAATCTGCACCCCGAAGGTTCTCAGCGCGGTGCATTTGCGGATAAACTCGATATACCCCCGGGTGTAATAGGCGGGCGGCTCGGGTTTCACCAAATCCAGTCCGGCCTGAATCTGCCCCACGTACACATGGTTTTTGCCCACCTCCCGGCACACATCCTGCAAGGTGTACTTTCGTCGGCTCATAACCCGGCCCCTCCGGGAAAGAGCGAACAGATGACCGCACTTAAGTAGCAGGTGAGTCCCAGAATCAGACAGGCCGCCGCCTGATGGTACCGGCGGGTGCGGCAGTTGCGCAGCCGGATCATGGCCACCAGCTGGGCCTCCATACCATCCGCATGCCGGTACGCCGTGGCCCAGCGCAGCTGTAGGGGACCGGTGAACAACAGAATCGCAGCCAGAATGGCAAAAAAGAATCCGAACCCCATCAGCACCGCGGGCAGCGTACCTGCGGAGGCAATACGGTGACCGCTGAATCCGGAGATGGTCAGACACAGGGCGATCAGGCTGATCATCATTCCGGCCCGGGCCTGCAGCACATCGAAATGTCCCACCACCCGGTTCAGGATGTCCACCGGACGGAGAAGCTCCAGCTGCTCCCGCATGTGGGCCACCTCCTCTTCCGGGGTCATTTCCTGCAAGGGTGTCGACATCATCGTCCTAGGGGTTGGAGTCCAGTTCCGCCGCTTCAATCATTCCGGGTTCGGCTTCGTTGAGATACGCGGCCAGCAAATCGATGGCCGCCTGCACATCCCGGGCATACACCAGCTCGTTCACGGTGTGAATATAGCGGGTGGGAATGCTGAGGGTGATCCCCGCACAGCCGGAACCCGACCGCTGCAGCGCCCCGCCGTCGGTGCCTCCCCGGGGCAGGACCTCCATCTGATGCGGAATCTCTTTCCGCTGCGCCAGGGTGCGCATCTGATGGACCAGCTGCGGATGACTGATCAGTGAGCCGTCCATAATTTTGATGCCCACTCCGTCTCCCAGGCGGGTGACCTGCGACTCCGGCGTTCCTCCGGGATAATCCGCGGCAATGGTGGTGTCGAGGGCGATGCCGACCTCCGGCTGCACCTGAAAGGCGGCCGTGGTGGCGCCCCGCAGCCCGATCTCCTCCTGAGTGGTGGCCACCGCCACTACCGTGAAGGCACAGGATTTCAGCTTTTTCAGCGCCTCGAGCATCACAAACACCCCCACCCGGTTGTCCATGCTCTTGCCGGCAAAGCCCTGTCCGCAGGAACAGAAGGTTTTGTCCAGGGTCACCATTCCGCCGATCTCAAACCCGGCCTTCACCTCCTCGGCCGTCAGCCCGGTATCCACAAAAAATTCATTCAGATCGGGTTTCTTCTGCTCGTTGTCGGAAAGAAGATGGGCCGGCTTGGTGGCGTAGTTGAGCACGCCGGGCACCGGATCTCCTCCTCCGATGGGCGACACCAGGACCCGCTGGGCAAAAAGCTGGCGCGGATCAAATCCGCCCAGCGGCTGCAGACGGAGAAACCCCTTGTCATCAATATGGCGGATGATGAATCCAATCTCGTCCATGTGGGCGGCAATCATGATCCGGGCATCGCTGCTGCCGGGAAAGGTGGCGTAGAGATTCCCCATGGGATCTTTCCGCAGTTCGTCGGTGAGCTGACTCAGCTCCCGCCGCACAATGCGCCGCACCTGTTCCTCCTGACCGGGCACGCCCCGCGCTTCGCTCAATTCTTTCAGCAGTTCTGCATTCATAAGGCCTTCATTCCTTCAAAAGTACTGGTGACATGCCGCAGCAGCGTCAGACCGTCGGCCTGGCTTTTCTCCGGATGAAACTGAACCGCGTGACAGCGTCCGGATGACACCGCACTCACATACTCCAGACCGTACCCGGTGGTGCCGGCCACCCAGTCAGCCTCCACCAGCGGCACGTAATAACTGTGTACGAAATAAAAATGACGATGATGCAGCTCCGGCGGGAAAAACGTCTGCCCCTCCCGCCAGTCACAACGGTTCCAGCCCATCTGGGGAACTTTGAGACCCGGGCGCTCCGGAAATTTCCTCACCGTGCCGGGCAGGATGCCCAGCCCCGGCTGTCCGGGACTTTCCTCGCTGCCCTCAAACAGCAGCTGAAGCCCCATGCAGATTCCGAAAAACGGCCGGTCCTCCCGTATCCATGCCCGCAGCGGCTCCACCCAGCCGCGCTCCTCCAGATGTTTCATGCAGTCGCGGAAAGCCCCCTGCCCCGGCACCAGCAGGCTGTCCACCGAATCCAGGCCGTCGGGATCGCTGAGCAGGGTGGCGGGGACATCCAGCACAGCACAGGCATTGCGCACACTGCCCAGATTTCCCATGCCGTAATCCAGAATGCCAATCATATCAGATCTTTGCTTGAAGGAAGCACGCCCTCGATACGCGCATCCATCTGTTTGGCCATGTCCAGCGCGCGGGCCACTCCTTTGAACACCGCCTCATGGGCGTGATGCACATCGCGTCCGTACAACTGGGCGATGTGCAGGTTCATGCGGGCCTGGGTCGAGAAGGCCCGCCAGAATTCCTCCAGCAGCTGCAGATCGAAATCTTTAATGTGGGTGCCGGGGTGGGCGATATCATAGACCAGGAAAGGGCGCCCCCCCAGGTCCAGCGCCACCCGGGACATCGCTTCGTCCATGGGCAGCAGAAAAAATCCGTAGCGTTTGATTCCGCGGCGGTCACCCAGCGCCTCGTTCAGGGCCTCGCCCAGAGCGATGCCCACATCCTCCACCGTGTGGTGATCATCGACCTGCAGATCTCCCTCCGCCTTGACCGTAAGGTCCAGCAGGGCGTGTTTGGCCAGCAGTTCCAGCATGTGATCAAAAAAGCCCACGCCGGTGCTGATTCCGGATGTGCCGGTGCCATCCAGATTCAGGGTCAGGGAAATCGAGGTTTCACGGGTGGTGCGAATGCGTTCTGCGGTTCGGTTGGTCATAGAGGGTCTCTGCCAAAACCTCAGCGTATACCAAGCAAAAAGAAAATCGGGAAAGGTCTCATGCCAGAAGTAGTTCGGCGCTTCTACAGCGGCAGTTCCAGCCGGAAGACCGCCCCGCCCTCTTTCCGGTTGGCCGCCTGCAGGCTGCCGCCCCGCTGCTGCATCAGATCCCGCGAAATCGCCAGGCCCAGGCCGAGGCCGTACTGACCTCCCCCGCTCTTGGTCGTGACGTTGGGCTCAAAAATCTTCTCCTCCAGCCCCCGGGGCAGGCCGTGTCCTTCATCCGCCACCTCCAGCCAGAACCGGCCGTCCTCTTTTCCGGCGGTAATGCAGATGGCCTTGCCGGCCGGGGTGGCCTCGCAGGCGTTGGCCAGCAGATTGGTCAGCACCTGATTCATTTCCCCGGCGTGGGCCGGGATCGTCCCCAGATCCGGCACATCCACCCGCACATCAAAATGCTTGAGCCGATGATTGAGCACCATGAGGGTATCCTGCACGCAGGTGTCGATGCGGCAGGAGGATTCCGCCTCCCCGTCCAGCCGACTGTAACTTTTCAGCCCTTTCACCAGCCGGGCGATCCGCTCATTGGCCAGCCGGATGCTGCGCAGGCTGTTTCCGAGATCGAACACCCTCACCGCCTCCTCCACCTCCGCCATGTGCCCGGCCCGCAGCGCCGGTTGCAGCGACTTCAGGGTCTCTTCATTCACGCGCGCCAGTTTGCGGGCCAGCGGACGGCTGAGGCCGGGATAGGTCTCCACCAGCCGGCTCATTCTCTCCCGCGACTCCCCCGCACTGAGAAATCCCGCCTCCTGCCCGGCCCTGAACAACTCCAGACGCGCGGCATTCTCTGACAGAATCTCCGGCAGCACCCGCTCCACCTGATCCACATTCATCATAAGCGAACTGGAGGGATTATTGATCTCGTGCGCAATGCCGGCCAGCAGCTGCCCCATGGTGGCGAGCTTTTCCTTATGCACCAGCTGATTCCGGGTGGCCTTGAGATCTTTCACCGCCTCCTGCAGGGCATTGCGCTCCTCCTGCAGCTCACGGGTCAGGCCCTCCACCTTCACATTCAACCCCACCATGCGGCGGTAGCGGTCGCTGAGATTGG
>CAZVCO010000028.1:5018-13846 GCA_964625795.1 uncultured Verrucomicrobiota bacterium
ATCGAAGGTCTCCCGGTCGATCTCCAGACATTCCGCTTCGCTGGCGGCCACCGACTGGGAAAAGGAGGGCTGTCCGGTCCAGAACGATAAAATGCCCAACAGCGAACCGGGACCGAGACTGTCCAGCGGCGTGATCTCCCCCCGGGGGCCCTTTTTCGACATCTGCACCCGGCCGGTCAGCAGAATCCACAGGGAGTGGTTATCCTCCTCCTCCCGCATGATGATGTCCCCTTCCCGGTACGAACAGGGACTGCAGCCGAAGGCCGCGGCCCGCTCCACCAGCCCCCGCAGGGCCTGATCGGTGGAAAGCGGACGCGACGGATCGCCGTACTCAGACATGGTCAGGCATCCGACGCGGCATGCCGCCGCAGCTGGTCGCCAAGCAGATCGGCGTCCAGATATTTCAGATAGGGATAGGGATTGAGGTCACGCTCGATCACGTAATGGGTCATCTGTTCTTTGGCGATCGTGACCAGTTCGTCCTTCTCCCAGGGCTTGGCAACGTAATGGGCCAGGTCGGCCTCATTCACCGCCTTGACCGTGGCCTCCAGTCCGGCCTGACCGGTCAGCAGCACCTTGCGGGTGTGACGCCACTTGTCATCATTCTGCATTTCCACCAGCAGATCCACCCCGGACTCACCGGGCATAATGTGGTCGCAGAAGATCACCCCGACCTCGTCTCCGCCGTCCCACACCCGGTGCAGCACGCTGCGGGCATCCGCCGCATCCTCCGCCGCCTCCACTGTGAACAGGTCCTCCAGCGGTTCCAGTTCGCGCACCACCGCCTCCAGAACATCCGGCTCGTCTTCCACACATACAATGACTAACTGAGGCATAAGGTCTCCGGGTTAAAAAAAGAAAGGCCAGACGGCAAATCCAAAAATCAGAGTGGCCGCGATCCCGATGCCGCCCACCAGGACCCCCGCTTTGGCCAGGTCACGGGTTTCCACCAGACCGGTGGACAACGCGATGGCGTTGGGCGGAGTGGAAATGGGCAGGATCATGGAGAAACTGACGATGATCCCGATCACCGCAATGGGAATCACCAGTCCGGCCCCCGTCGCGCCACCGGTGCCCAGCAGGGTGATGGCGATGGGGACCAGAATGGTCGCACTCACCGTATGGGAAATGAGGTTTCCGACTCCAAATCCGACCAGGGCAAACAACACCACCAGTCCGAAGGTGGAAAATGCACTCCAGGACACCAGACCGATCAGCCAGGCCGCCACTCCCGTCCCCTGCAGACTGATCCCCAGCGAAATCCCGCCGGCCACCAGAAACAGCACCTCCCAGGCCAGGGAGCGCAGATCAAATTTATCCAGTACCCCGAAGGCCGGCAGGAACACCATGGGCAGAAACGCCACGATGGCGGAGGGAATGCCGTGGAGTTTCTCCGTGACCCAGAGCCCCACCGTCACCGCAAACACCGCATACAGCGCAATGGCCTTCCCGGAGGTGTCGAAGCGCCCCTCGATCTCCATTTCAAAGGTCTCCAGCTGCGGTTTGAACATCCGGCACATGCCCCACCAGGCCAGCAGCAGGGACACCACCACCAGCGGAGTGGCCAGCATCATCCAGGTGCTGAAGGGAATCACCACCCCCTGTTTGGCCAGGGCGGCCAGGGCCACCGCGTTGGGCGGGGTGCCGATGGGGGTGGCGATCCCGCCGATATTCGCCCCCACCGGAATGGACAGGGCAATCAGACGCCGGAACGGATCCGCCTCGGGCACTTTGGCCACAATCGGCAGGGCCACGGTCATCATCATGGCCGTGGTGGCGGTATTGCTCATAAAGGCGGAAAGAATCCCCGTCACCAGCATCACCCCCAGAGCGACCCGCACCGGCTTCTGTCCGAAAGGACGCAGCAGAATCCGGGTCAGATTCCGGTCCAGTCGGTATTTCTCCGCCGCCTTGGCCAGACTGAAGCCGCCGAGAAACAGGATGAGAATGGGATGGGCCAGAGTGGCGAAAAAATTGCGGTAATCGGTCTGCGCCCCGGTTTCCTGCAGCAGGGAGAGCGTCAGCCCCTTGTCGGAAAGCAGCACCACCTGGAGAAGAATCACCGCCAGACTGGTGACGTAGATCGGAACCGGTTCGGTGATCCAGAAAATGGCGGCAAAGACAAAAATCCCCAGCGTGATGTGCCCGGCCGGACTGAGATCGGCAAAGGAGGCCAAGGGCAGAACGATGAGCGCGCACAGGCCCAGGATCAGGCCGAGGATCGATTTGACGGAGAATGAGGAGGTGGAGGACACGGGGATGGGGATAACGACCGAAGAACAAAATGCAAGACAGGGAAAGCTGAACGTATCGAAACTCACCACGATATCCGGTTTCTCACGGATTCAGCCCTCTGGCAGATAACGCCAGTTGGGAGATAGACGTCATTTTTGTTCTGGCTTGCTGATCGGGCGGAGATATCTGAATGTCCGTCATGCTGTCTTTCCTACACAGTCCGATCATCGCGATCAGCTACAACATCTTTTGCTTCGCTCTGGTAGGCGGTTCTGTATTCATGTTTCTTCGGAAAAAAAACCAGGCAGCCGGAATGGGACTCCTGCTCATTGCGGCCTTTCTGTTGCGTGTCTATGCCGCTTCCGACATGTTTCTTCATCCCTGGGATGAACGATATCATGCCACCGTGGCAAAAAACATGATGACCCACCCGTTCCGACCCACGCTCTATGAGGACCCGGTCTACGAGGTCGATTACCGTGAATGGGGAAGCAACCATATCTGGCTTCACAAACCTCCGATGTCCCTCTGGTTGATCAGCACTTCGTTAAAGCTGTTTGGGGAACATGAATTCGCAGTGCGCTTACCATCCATACTGATGAATACCCTCAGCGTGCTTCTGCTTTACAGCATTGGTCGAATGCTCACCGATTCCCGTACGGCCTATCTGGCGGCGGTGATGTTCGCGACAAGTGGCGCCTTGCTGGATCTGGTGGGGGGACGCGCTCCCGTGGATCATATCGATGTCACCCTTCTTTTTTTCACCCTGCTGGGCATCTGGTTTGCAGGCCGTCATCTCCAGACAGAAAAGAAGATGTACCTGATAGGGATGGGGGCGTCAGCGGGGTTGGCAGTGCTTACAAAGTCATTCCCGGGGCTCTTTCTTATTGGAGTCTGGGGGTTCTGGTCTCTTGCGGAGAAGAGAAATCTTTTCCTTCTGGCCCGTGATACCCTGATTGCGGTTTCCATCTCCATGGCGGTCAGTCTGCCGTGGAACCTCTATGTGCAGCACCAGTGGCCGGAAATATCCTCCTGGGTGACCCGATACAGCCTGATTCACCTTACAACGGCTCTGGAGGGACATGATCACCCCTGGTATTTTTACCTTTACGAATTAGGACGGCGAATCTCGGAAGTCGTATATGTCCCACTGATCTGGTTTGTTCTCCACCTGGTAAAAAGACCTGACCCCAAAAAATTGACCCTGTTGATCTGGTTTCTCACCCCTACGGTTCTTTTTTCACTCGCCGCGACAAAAATGCCGGCCTACATGGCGATTTCATGGCCGGCGGTCTACCTGATGGTTGCACAAATCTGGTGGAGAGGGTTTGACCTGCTCTTCTCCTCCTCCCCCCCCGGCAGGATCATAAAAGGATTTCTCTGGTGTTTCCTGATTCTGGCTGCACTGACCCCTCTCCGCCTGTCGGTTGAACGGCTCGATTTCTACAAACTGGACCGTAACGCAAATCCGGAATGGGCCCGGCAGTTGAGAACCCTTGGCGATGAGCTGACAGGACGGAACCCAGTGGTCATCTTCAATACCGAATACCCCATTGAAGCGATGTTTTACACCGACGCAACGGCATATCCAATCTTCCCCACCCCGCAAAAAGTCCAGGATCTGCTTCAACGTGGCTACGATGTGGTGATTCTTGAACGCGGCGACCTTCCCCAACCCCTCCAACAGCTCAAACAGCAAAAAAACGTCGCTGAATCATCCGGATCGGACCTGCGGTTTATCCAAAAGGCTTATTGACCAGTGTGATATCATTGCTATCATTTTAAAAAGATGAAGCAGTTATTGGTACGCAATCTGGAGGATGACGTGGTGATCAAGTTAAAGCGCCTGGCGGCCCGGAATGGCCTGTCTGCCGAGGAACAGCACCGCCGTCTGTTAACCGACGTCCTGAACCGCGCCCAGTCGGTTAGGGAGCCGTTGGCCTCCTATCTGGTCAACCACCCTTTGAGTCCTGACACCGAACTGCCGCTCGAACGTTCGCAGGATGCAGAAGAGAGACAAACAGGTCTGGAATGAGCTGGCTGCTGGACACGAACATTCTCAGTGAGTTGAGAAAAGGCGGGCGGGCGGATGAAAAGGTCCGCTGCTGGGCGGACAGAGTGCGGGGGGATCCTCAATGGATCAGCGTACTCAGTCTGGGAGAGATCCGTAAAGGAATCGAACGGATCCGCCGCACCGACCCGGCGCAGGCGGGGCATTTAGACGACTGGCTGATGACCTTGTCCGTAGAATACGCCGATGTGATTCTGCCGGTCTGTGGCCGTGTGGCGGATGCGTGGGGTCGACTGCAAGTGGAGCGGAGTCTGCCGGTGGTCGATTCCCTTCTGGCCGCAACCGCCTCTGTGCACCGACTCCGTATCGCCACCCGGAATGTTGAGGATTTTGCCGGATTGGGAATCGAGGTGGTGAATCCGTTCTCAGTACAGGGAGCTGACGGACCAGAGCAATGAACGCTGCACGGTGGTCATCCGTTATCGCGATCGCGATCGGGTTCGATATCGTAATCGAACCTCAGCTCAAACATCGCCATGGCCTGATCGCACGCCCATTCCTCCGGCACCAGCACGGCTTTGGCCCGATTGCGGTTTATCCCTTCAGCAATTGAAAAAAAGGAAGCCGGGCGGCGCGTTTATCGAAGGTCAATCCCGTTTCACATCCAGCGGCCTCCGCCGCATGGGCAATGAGAACATCTGAAAGGTCCGCCTTAACGTTATTGCCATTCCGGATCAGACCTTCCACTGCGGATTCACATTCAAAATCAAACACGGGCATGTGCCTGAGAGCCTGAAGTGCGCCCAGAATTTCCTGCCGGGACCGTTCATAGGCGCTTTCCAACACCCAGAGGGTTTCCAGCAGTACCGGCAAAGGAATCGTGAGCCGTTCACGCTGATCCTCCGCCCTTTTCAGTCTTTGAAACACCAGGGCGGCCTGATGTTCATCGTCACGAACCAGAAACCGCACCAGCACATTCGTGTCCACCGCCACCCTCATGGTGTCCGGGCCTTCATCCGCGCGGTCACCGCAGCCTTCATGTCCTCAACGCTTTTAGCGGGTTCCCCCGGACGGTGCAAGGCACCGAAGACCTCCTGTACCGACGTGGTCATGGGTTTTAAGACCGCCTCTGTCTCACTGTTCACAATAAATGTGACCCGGTCTCCGGTTCGAAGATGAAGAGAATCCCGAACCGATTTCGGAATTGTCAGTTGTCCTTTGCTGGTGAGGGTGGCCGTGACCATTTTTATCTCCTTACTTATTTTAATTATTCTTACTATAAAGTAAGGAATATTGAATTGTCCAGAGTCATTTTACACTGACTGCAGAGACAGAAACACCGGGATCAGCTGTGTCCGCGCTGCACCAGCCACTTCCGGAACTCCACCAGATCGGGAAACACCTCGTCCGCAAACATCGCCATGGCCGGATCGGCCGGCCACTCCTCCGGCACCAGTACGGCCGTGGCCCCGCTGCGGTTGGCGGCTTCAATCCCGGGAGGCGAATCCTCCACCACCACGCAGTGCTCACACAGCACCCCCAGCCCTTCGGCCGCCCGCTGAAAGATCTCCGGGTCCGGCTTGCCGCGGTCCAACTGATCCCCCCCGATCAGAAAGGAAAAATACTCCCGCAGCCCGGTGCGCCCCAGCTTGTCCTCGGCCTGCCAGGAGCGGCTGGAGGTGGCCAGCGCCATGGGCACCTCACACGCCTTCAGCCAGTCCATCAGTTCCACCGCTCCCGGTTTGATGAGGGGCACCTGTTCGGTCACCAGACGATGATAATGAAAATTCGCCCGCTCCAATAACGGGGCCACATCCTCCCCGGGCAGCGCCTCCTGGACGATACGGGTGATATCATCGATATTCCGCCCCACCATCGAACGCTTCACCTCCTCCGATACCGTCAGCCCGGTGTCCTCCCCGGCATGATCCCAGGAGGATGCGCCAAGACGTTCAGTATCGATCAGCGTCCCGTCCATATCGAACAGCACCGCCTCAAAGGGAAAGGTGAACTTTTGCATGTTGTGGCTTTCATCCGGCCCAAAACGGGCTAAATCAAACAGTTCCTTCACTTTTCTACCACAGCATGACCCACCCAATGGAATCCTTACGCTTTCTCACCTCCGACGATGTCCGCACCGTCGCCTCCGAATTCGGCACCCCCGTCTTTGTCATGGACGAAGCGACGCTGAAACGGCGGATGGACGAATGCCTGGCCTTTCCCGCCCCATTCGGTCTCACCGTGCGCTACGCCATGAAAGCCAACCCCACGCGGGCCATTCTGCGGATCATGTCGAAGGCCGGACTGCACATCGATGCCAGCTCCGGGGCGGAGGTGCACCGGGCCCTGGCAGCCGGTATTCCTGCGGAACACATTTCGCTCAGCGCTCAGGAACTTCCGGAGGATCTGGGCGATCTGCTGGACCGAGGCATGCTCGTCAATGCCACCAGCCTGAATCAGATCGACACCATCGGCTCTCTCCGTCCCGGCTCCCACATCGGTCTTCGCTTCAATCCCGGTCTGGGCTCCGGCGGCACCAACCGCACCAACGTCGGCGGACCGGCCAGCTCCTTCGGCATCTGGCACGAACTCGCCGGTAAGGCCAAAGCGCTGCTGCTGGAACACCGGCTGCAGTGCGTGCGCATGCACAGTCACATCGGCAGCGGCGGCGACCCCGAAGTCTGGATGCGGGTGGCCACCCTGAACCTGGATCTGGTCCGTGAATTTCCCGACGTCACCACCCTCGATCTCGGCGGCGGCTTCAAAGTGGGCCGTATGGCCAACGAACCCACCACCGATCTGCAGGTGGTGGGCGCAGCGGTGCGCACCGCCTTCGAATCCTTTGCGGAAGAAACCGGTCGCAGGCTCCATCTGGAAATCGAACCCGGCACCTATCTGGTGGCCAACGCCGGATGTCTGGTCAGCCGGATTCAGGATGTGGTGCACACCGGAACCGGCGGCTATACCTTCTACCGACTCGACACCGGCATGACCGACGTGCTGCGCCCCAGTCTCTACGGCGCTCAGCACCCGCTGATCGCGGTGGGCCGCAGCCGGGACCTCACCGAATCCCGGGAGGTGATAGTGGTCGGTCACTGCTGTGAATCCGGCGACATCCTCACCCCGGCCCCCGGCGATCCCGAAGCCCTGCAGCCCCGCCTCCTGGCCGATGCCGCCATCGACGACCTGCTGGTCATCGAGGGCGTGGGCGCCTACTGCTCCGCCATGTGCACCCGGGGATATAATTCCTTCCCCATGTCGCCTGAAGTCCTCCGGAAGAAGGACGGCTCGTTCCAGCTCATCCGGAAAAAACAGGACATGGCCGCCCAGTGGGCGGATGAAGTGTAATTCCTCTTCCTTCAACCCTCAGAACATCTCCTGCTTTCGTAGTTGCCGGGGAGAGGCTCCGAAGGCCTTCCGCACCGCAGCGGAGAAATGGGCAGGGTCCTGAAACCAAAACATTAACCAGTCTGAATCCGGTAGAGTAGATAAATGACAACCCAACACTTGCTGCCCAATGCCCGCTGGATTTCCTCCGATCTGGTGGGGTCCCCTCACTGCGGAGTCCCCGCTCCGGTGGTGGAGAAAACCTTCACCCTGGACCATCCGGTTGATGACGCCGTATTGGAATGGACCTGTCTTGGCCTGGCTGAGGTGACTCTGGATAATCAGCCGCTGCACGACGGGGTTCTGCTGCCGGGATGGACCGACTTCAACAAACGGCTGCGGGTGCTCCGGGTCTCCACCGGCCCCCTTTCCACCGGAGAACATACCTTGAAGGCACTGCTGGGGGATGGCTGGGCGGTGGGAGGCCTGGCCAATCTTCCACGTCAGTATTATACAGACCGACCCGCCTTCCGGGCGGAACTTCGCTGGGAAGGCGGCGGCATCCAGACGGATGAAAGCTGGCAGACCCACCCCTCCCCCGTGGTGGCCAATGATCTGCTCCAGGGTGAAATCTATGACGCCCGGCTGGAGGAGGCGGCGCCGTTAAAAACTCCCGTGCGCCTGCCCGGCATCGACACCCCGCCCCTGACCCTCCACACCGACCCGGTGGTCAGGCGTCAGGAGCATTTCACCGCCACCTGTCTGGGGCGCAAGGGCAACCATCTGATCTATGACCTCGGACAGAACCTTTCCGGCCGGGCCCGGATCAGGGTGAAAGGCGACCGCGGCGCTTCGATTCTTCTGCGGCACGCCGAAATCCTCAATCCGGATGGATCGGTCTACCTCGACAACCTGCGGAGCGCCAGGGCCACAGATATCTATACCCTGGCCGGACGTGAGGAGGAAATTTGGGAGCCCCTCTTCACCTTTCACGGATTCCGGTATGTGGCCATCGAAATCAAAGGTGGCACCGTCGAGGTACTGGAGGTCACCGGAATCGCCCTGTACAGCGACATGAAACGCACCGGCGATTTCCACAGTTCGCATCAGTTGTTGAATCGGCTCTTTCAGAACATTGTCTGGGGACAGAACGGCAACTTTCTTGAAATTCCCACCGACTGTCCACAGCGGGACGAACGGCTCGGCTGGACCGGAGATGCCCAGGTCTTTGCCCCCACCGCCGCCTTTATCCGTG
>CAZVCO010000028.1:13856-21394 GCA_964625795.1 uncultured Verrucomicrobiota bacterium
CAGGGCCGTTCTTCAAAAAATGGCTGGCCGATCTCCGTGACAGCCAGCGTGACAACGGCAGTATCCCACGTTTTGCTCCGGATCTTCCGGCCTTTGGCAACGCGGAATGCGGCGGACCCGCCTGGGCGGATGCGCTGGTGCTGATCCCCTGGTATCTCTATGAAGCCACCGGAGAGTTGACTTTTCTGTCCGAAAACTACTCCGCCATGGAACGCTACATGAGCTATCTGGCCGATCACGCCGTGCTGGAGGGTGTCTGTTATCATCCGGACAAAGTGAAATGGGCCGGTTTTGGCGACTGGCTGTCTCTGGACGGGAGCGGCAACCTGTCCGGAAACACCCCGAAAGATCTCATCGGCACAGCCTTCTATGCCCGAGACGCCGAACTCCTGGCCACGATCGCGGATCTTCTCGGCAAAGCGGAGGACGCCAAACGCTGGCGGACGCTGCATTCCGAAACCCGGAAGGTGTTTCAACACCGCTTCCTCACCCCGGAAGGCATCCCCACCGGCGCCACCCAGACCTCCTGCATTCTCGCCCTGCACTTTCGTCTGGTACGCGACGGGCAGCGCGACGGCTGTGTGCGGGAACTGGTGCGCCGTATCAACCCGCAGGATCCGAAAATCGGCACCGGCTTTGTCGGCACTCCCTACATTCTGAAGGTGCTGGAGGATCACGGACATCTCGATTTGGCCTACCAGCTCCTGGAACGTGAGGCGTTCCCCTCCTGGCTCTTCCCGGTCACCCAGGGCGCCACCACCATCTGGGAACGCTGGGACGGCTGGCATCCCGAACGCGGCTTTCAGGACACCGGCATGAACTCCTTCAACCATTACGCCTACGGCGCGGTGGGGGAATGGATGGTCCGTTCGGTTGCGGGCCTCGCCCCCGGGGAACCCGGATATAAGGTGATCCACTTCAAACCCCGTCCCGGCGGCTCCCTCACCCGGGCCTCCGCCTCACTGGAAACCCGCCAGGGCCGGGCCGCCATTTCCTGGAGACAGACAGAGACCGGGCTGGAACTGGAACTCGAGGTCCCCGAAGGATCCACCGCCATCCTCGATCTTCCGGGAAGAGATCCGGAAACGCTGGAGGCGGGCTCCTATCAGCGAACCGCCTCCTGATCAGGCGCCACGCTCCTCCGGAAACCTCAGTACATGGCTTGAAACCAGGGGCTGGGATTCCGCTTCTTACAAATTGACATTTCGATTATCAATTTGTAATTTACCCAGATGATCGTTACCCGTGACATAGAAAAAACACTCCTGTTGATGGCGGCGCAATTCAAAGCGGTTGCCGTCACCGGCCCCCGGCAATCGGGTAAAACCACCCTGTGTCAGCACCTTTTTCCGGATCTGCCCTACGTGTCCCTGGAAAATCCGGATGAACGGGGCCGGGCCGAACGGGATGCCCGGGGGTTTTTGCAACGCTTTCCGGATGGATGTATCCTGGATGAAATTCAACGGGTTCCTGAATTGTTCTCCTATCTGCAGGAGATTCTGGATCGGGAGCAACGTCCTGGCCGGTATTTGTTAACCGGTTCTCAGCAATTCGGTGTCATGGCACACATTTCCCAAAGCCTGGCCGGTCGGGTGGGATTGCTGACCCTTCTGCCCTTCAGTGCCAGGGAACTGCATCAGGCAGAATGCTTCCCTTCATCATGGGCAGACGCTCTTTTTCGGGGCGGATATCCACCCCTGTACGACCAGGGAATCGAGCCGGGCTTTTGGCTGAACGCATATATCGCCACCTACGTTGAGCGGGATGTCCGACAGATCGTGAATGTCCAGGACACCTCCCTGTTCCAAAGGTTTCTGGGGCTCTGTGCGGGAAACATCGCACAGCTTTTCAATGCCAGCCGTATCGGGAATGACTGCGGGTTGAACCACGGCACCGTCTCCAAGTGGTTCAGCATTTTGGAGACCTCTTATATTGCCTTTCGACTGACGCCTCATCACAGGAATTTCCGGAAGCGCCTGGTCAAAACCCCGAAACTCTATTTCTGGGACACGGGACTGGCAATTCAACTGTTGGGAATTGAAACTCCCGCGCAACTCCACACCCATCCACTGCGCGGAGCCTTGTTCGAAAACTGGATCATTGTTGAATTGATGAAATTGCGGCTGAACCAGGGCAAACGCCCCCGCCTGTCGTTCTGGCGAAACAATACCGGCCTGGAGGTGGATGTTCTGATGGATGTGGCAGGCGACCTGTATCCGATGGAAATTAAATCCGGAGCCACCCTCAGCTCAGACTGGATATCCGGCCTGAAACGATGGACGGAAATAGCCGGCAGCGCAGCGGGAGATGCCTGCATCGTCTACGCCGGCGATATTGCATCCAAAGAAGATGGCATTCATCTCCTGCCCTGGGGTCTCCTGGCCACTCCCGAAAAGCTTCCGGCACCGTTCGGTCTTTAATCCGACCAGGCCGTCAGCAGGCCGTCACATGCGGCAGGGTCTGCTCAGCGGAGTCCCCCCACGCGTCGCGTATCCATTTCACCCAGCGCCGGCTTTCGCTCAGAGAGGAGGCGCGGACGGAGAGGCGGGTGTGCTGACCGTGTCCGGCACACACCGAACGCAGCCCCTGCACAATGGGAATGAGAAACCGCTGACGGCCCAGCTCAAATCCGTCGGGAAGATCTTTTTCAAGCGGCCGCACATCCAGCCGCCAGGCCTGCGGGGCGTCACAGGCCCCCGCGTCCAGCCGCAATAAACCGGACTCCACCAGCCGCCACCCTTCGGGGGGAAACCCGCACTGCAGCAGGACCGGAACCGACCGCACCCACGCCTCGGGAAAACAGCACCCCTCCAGCTCCCCCGCCGGACATCACCAGCTTTTGCCCCATCTCCCGGGGAATCCGCTCGGAAATCTGCTCCACCGCCTCCTCGATCCGCCGACCCATCCACACATGGTCCGACGCCTCTCCCGGAAGCTCCACCTCCCGCATCCATCGCAGAAGGCGGGTGGAAACACCGTGGTGGGTGAGGGACTCTGCCGCCGCGACCACCGCTCAGTCCTCCCGGCCGATCAGACTTTCGACTTCACTCAGAAACTGGTTCACGTCACGGTACCGACGGTAGACGCTGGCAAAACGGACGTAGGCGACTTCGTCCAGCTTCTCGAGTTTGTCCATGATTTTGCGGCCGATCGCGATGCTGGGCACCTCTTTCTCAAATTCGGCCTCCAGCTCTTTGATAATGGTGTCGGCCACTTCGTGAATCTGATCCTCGGTCACCGGACGTTTTTCACAGGATTTCTGAATACCCTGCAGAATTTTACCGCGCTTGAATTCCTCGCTGATTCCGTTCCGCTTCAACACCCGCAGTCCGGAACGGACCACCTCCTCGTAGGTGGTAAACCGGTGCCCACACCCCAGACAGAGGCGACGCCTCCGGATCACTTCGCCCTCCTTCACCGAACGGCTGTCGATCACCTTGTCTTCAAGCTCATGACATTTGGGACATTTCATCTGCCCGCCCCATACCATACAACATGTTGTGGCGTCAATGCCTTGGTACGGGAGCTTTACCCACAAAATGTATGCATGCTGCCGGGGGTCAGCGTGAGGCGAAGACAGGGAGGCTGGATCACTTTCCACTCTTCCGCCACCCGGAAGCCGGGGATCCAGACAATCTCCTCCTCGCAGGTGATCACCGGCCACACCGCCCGGAGCCGGGCGGGGATTTTGGCATTGATCATCAGGTCGGACACCTTCGCTCTCCCCGCCATGCCCATGGGCCGATAGCGGTCGCCCGGTTCCGGGGTCCGCAGCGTGAATTCCCCGTCCGGAATCCGCACAAAGGCCGTGAGAGTTCTCTCCAGCAATTGCTGTCCGGCCGCCTCAGGGTTCACCTTGTCCACCCATTCCATTTTCAACCGACGCCCCAACCAGTCGCATTCCATTCCCCCGGCGGACACCGGAAGCCTGCGGGGCAGCTGCGCCTGAGGCAGACCGGCAGTGAGGAGTCCGCCCTCCGCCTGCACGGTCAGCCCTCCCACCTCCCAGCGGCGCGAATGCGATACCAGCCGGGCCAGGTCGGCAAACAGATCCTGCCAGGCCGCCCGGGACACCTGCTCCGGCGCGCCCCCCCGCTCCCGGAACCATCCCAACAGAATCCGCTCGCGAATCACCTCCGGCAGAAAGCGCCAGGGCTCCAGCCGCAACGCCTCCCCCTCCAGACAGTCCTTCCCTTTCTCTGCCGCCTCATGGCTGGCCCAGGCCTCCAGCTTCCGCTGATCCTCGGCAAATTCGGCCACGTGGCGCACCACCCCGGGGTTGATCTCCTCCAACAGCGGCATCACCTCCAGCCGGAACCGGTTCCGGACAAATGCTTTTGAACCATTCGTGGGATCCAGCACTGCCGGCTGCCCCCAGCGGCGGAGGGTGTCTTCGATCTCACTGCGGCGGTAGTCCAGCAGAGGACGCACCAGCTGCACCGAGGGGGTGAGGAACGAAGAGCCCTCCATGCCGCCCGCACCGCGGGAGCCGGTTCCCCGGATCAGTTTCATCAGCACCGTTTCGGCCTGATCATCCAGATGATGCCCCAGCGCCACCGCATCCGCTTCAAATTCCTCCGCCACCTCCGCATACGCCTCCCGGCGAAGGCGGCGGGCGGCCATCTCCACCGACTCGCCCGGCCGCTGATGCTCCTCCACCCGCAGACGGCGCAACGCACAGGGCAGCCCCAGCATCCAGGCACGCTGACGCACATCCTGAGCCTCGTCCGCGCTTTCCGGACGCAGCCCGTGATCGCAGGTCAACACCGACAGCTCCAGTCCGAGCGGTTCCCGGCAACTCCACAGCATATAGAGCAGACACACACTGTCCGGTCCACCGGAACAGGCCACCACCACCCGGGTCCGGTCTCCGGGAAAGAGATTCCGGTCCTGCATCCTCCTCACAAACTCCTCGGGATCGATCACAGGTTCAGTCTACTCCTTCGCAACCCGTCCCGTAAATCAGAAAGTAGTTCGGCGGTCCCCGCCGTAAACGATAAGCATAAAGAGTTTTGGTTTTACGGCGGGGCCCACCGAACTACGCTACACTATGGCACCGGCACCAGGGCCTCTTCAAATCCGGGCGTGGACGTGAATCGGAATCCTCCCTCATGCCGGTCGATGAACAATGCGTCCAGCTCCGGCCGGGATGAGAGCCACTCCATCCCCTCCTCCGCGCCCATCACATACAGTGCGGTCGCCACCGCATCGGCGGTCATGCAGTCCTCCGCCAATACCGACACCGAGGCCAGGGTGTGCCCGGCCGGCCATCCGGTCCGCGGATCCAGAATGTGATGGCGGTGCTGATCCGATTCTCCCATAAAGTTCCGGTAATCTCCGGAGGTGGCCAGCGACCGGTTCTCCAGACGGACCACCCGGACAAACGAGGCCGAGGCATCCCGCTCCGGCATCTGAATCCCGATCCGCCACGAGACTCCGGCTCCGTTCAACCCGCTGCAGCGGAGCTCCCCCCCGATCTCCACGTACAGATGCTCGAACCCCTCCTGCTCCAGCAGGCGATGAACACGGTCCACGGCATATCCTTTGGCAATGGCGGAAAGGTTGATCTCCAGTTCCGGCTGATTTTTGGTGATCCCGGCCGGGGACAGCTCAAAGCGGTCCAACCCCATCCGGACGAGTAACTCCTGTATCTCCTCCTCAGTGGGGGTCCCGTCGCCGGTCGATCCCGCCCCAAAGCCCCACAGATCGATCAAAGGCCCCAGGGTGGGATCAAACGCCCCCTCCGTCGCCTCATAGATCTCCACCGCCCGCGCCATCACCTCAGCAAACCGTTCCGAAATCGGAAACGGTCTCCCGATCTCCCGGCTGCGGTTGAAGCGGGAGATCTCACTTTCGGGGATGTAGGTGGACATCGCCGCATTCACCGCCACCAGTTCCTCATCCACCAGTCGGCTCAGGGCGTCGATCTCCTCATCCGACATCTCCACTCCCGCCAGTTGAACTTCATAGGTCGTCCCCATGGTGTTTCCCGTCCAGGAGGCCATGGGCATGGGTTCGGGACGGCGGCCCGCGCCGGACTTAAAAAGAATCAGCCCCGCCACCCCGCAGCAGAGGATCAACACGAGAATGCGGGCATGGTCGTGAATTTTCATGTCCCCACCTTACCCCCGGCCCCCGGCATCGCAACTTCTTTTGTGTCGCGCGCACCGCGCCTGCGTGGTAATCCAAAGTCATGGATTTTTCTCCCGATCTACAGTCCTGCCTGCTCTGCGACGACGTGCGGCGCGAACACAATGGGAAATTTATTCTCATTGGATTGTTCGACTCCCTGGGCGTACCGAACCTGCCGGTCACCTATCCCCGCCTCTGCCTGGCCACCCGCTGGTGCAGTGGAAACGGGGAGTTCACCCAGTCCAGCCGCATTCTGAAATCCGACCGGGCCACCACGCTGGTGGAAGGGAAGCAGATTCCTGTCCGCCTGCAGGACGAGCTGCACACCGCCACCAATGTGGAGTTTTTCATGAACGTGACCTTCGAAGTGGCCGGTGTGTACTGGGTGGAGATCTATCTGGATGACCGCCTCAAGCTCTCCTACCCCCTGCAGGTCACCCAGCTCCCGCATCCCTCCCCGCCGACGGCATGAACCCCCGGCATTCCGCCTGGTGGCTGCTTCCGATCTTCGGAATCCTGGCCGGACTCGTCTTCCGACCTTCGGAAGACCTCGTCCTCCCCCATCCTGAAGACGTGAAGGTCGACAGCCGCATGCTGGTGCTGCCCGACGGCCGGGCCCTCCGCTTTCTGCGCGGACCCTCCATGTCGGTCTTCCTCTCCGAAACCGAAGTGCCCCGCCACTGGCTGCAGGACCTTCAGCATCAACCCCCCTCCCACTCCGACGCTCTGGCCTACGCCGAACTCCTCTCGGAAATCACCGGCACCTCTCTCCGTCTGCCCACCGCAGAGGAATGGCGCACCGCAGCCAGGGCCGGGGTCACCAATGCCGAATTCCCCTGGGGATTCGGCCCCTCCCGCCCCGACGATATTCTATTTGGCCTGGACCGGATCCCCGAAAAACCGGGCCCGGCCTTTGGATACGGATTCCGCGATCTGGCCGGCGGAGTGTGGGAATGGACCCAGGAGGGGATCCTGCTCGGCAGCGCCTGGTCGGAACAAAACCCCGGGACCCTGCGGATCGATCACGAATGGCTCCCCCCCGAAACCTACCGCGGAAAGGACGTCGGCCTGCGGCTGGTGTGGGAATAATGCCGGGATGAAAACGTTCCTTGGTGGATGGGGCAAAGTCAATTGTCCCATTTCAAGGTTATTCCCTGCTCACCCGGCATTTTGAACATATTTCCTCGATTTTCACCGGCAACAACCACAGGGTGAACCCGATAACATCCTATGACCGATTCGA
The DNA here is from genome assembly GCA_964625795.1 of uncultured Verrucomicrobiota bacterium. Taxonomy (GTDB): domain Bacteria; phylum Verrucomicrobiota; class Kiritimatiellia; order SS1-B-03-39; family UBA6053; genus UBA6053. The sequence continues at coordinate 21,232 of CAZVCO010000028.1, forward strand.
TTCACAACTACCGCTATCCGGACGAAAAACCGTACGGGGTCAAAAAACTCCGCGAGAGTGATATTGAGTCCGATTTCATCTCGAAACTGGTGCGGATGAAGTACACCCACCGGGAGGACATCCGGGACCGGAAAGCACTGGAGGCCAATTTCCGGGAGAAATT
>CAZVCO010000029.1:0-3608 GCA_964625795.1 uncultured Verrucomicrobiota bacterium
ATCCGGCACCCTGTCGTCCGGCTCCAGCACGAACTGCAACCGCTGCAGGGTGATCTCCCTCACTTCTCCGAAGATGGAGATCCAGTACCGGTAAGGGATGGATTCCTGTGAAAACTCCCAGGCCTGGATCGGCATCTCCCAATTGAACTGCCCCCCGACCTGCAGGCGCAACAGACCTGAACGTCCATTCACCCGCAACCGGAACGGAAGTGAACGGGGCGTATCATCAGCCAGGTAGCCTGACCACCGCTGCACCAGTCGGGGACCTTCAAACACTTCCGCAAACAGTTCCCGTGAGTGAATCCGCACCCTCACCCGTCTCTCTTCTCCCTCAGGGGAGGAAAAGCCTGCGAGTTCAAAGGCCACAGTGCCGGGCTGCAGCCAGTGATCCGACCCCAGCACCAGCTCGACGGAAACCCGGTCCGACGGATAGGGAGATGTCTGACAGTAATATTCCCCTTCCCGCAGTTTCCACCCCGCCGGAGTCTGACGAATCACGTCCGGTCTTTCCGCCAGAGGCTGATAGGTTTCCTCGTAATAGGTCCACCCCTCCAAATCCGGATTCAGCAGGGATACGGTCTGAGTACCGGCGGGTCGGCGCTTCAACCGGCGAATACTTCCGCGGGGCAACTGCAGACGGTCGGCCCAGTCTGTCCGCACCACCAGTTGCCGGTCCGACAGCGACAGCACGTCCCCCAGCAGCCGCCCTCCACTGGTTAGTCCAATATGAAACGGATGATCGGGGGTCATGCCATCCGGCTGGAAGCGCAGCGTTTCCACCGCCGCCCCGATCAGTCGGACCGGCTCCGCCCCCTCCCACTCCGGAAGAAACAGGACTTCGGAGTCCCGTATCCCTAAGAACCCGCCGTATAGGGTATCCCCGTTCAGCAGTTCCACAAAAACCCGACGATGAGGCCGTTCCTGTGTCTGCTGATAGGGAAAACCGGGTGAAGAGAGAAAACGAACCGACTGCAGGTGTTCAGAAGGCAATGTCAGCATGGTCCCTCCCGGCAGTCTTCCTTTCAATTGAAGCCGGCCTGTCTGTGGCTCCATTTGAAGCCGGAGATCCTGAAAGGCAAAGGATTCACCCGCCTGCCGTGACTCCGCCACCGCCACCGGGTCCGGAAATTCTCCTGGGCGGGGGGCATCCGGACGCCAGGCCAGAAGCTCTTCGTGCTTCAGGGAACGCAGGACGCCCCCTTCAGGAGAGATCACCTCCAAAAGGCTGTCCGAAAGGGATCGAAGCGACCCTTTGAGACGTACACCCGAGGTCAGCAGCATACCCGGCTCTGTCAGCGGAAGCGGCGGCAGGTTCTCTCCTTCCCAGGGAAGCAGACTCACCTGGAAAGATTCCGCTGAAAGACTGGCCCTGATCTCCTGAAGGGCAATCAGACAGGGTTTCTCCAGGGTGGATTGAAACAGATTCCTCCCGTCCATCCTCCATTCCAGAACGTCACCCTCCCCTACCTGCATCTGCAGCCGCCCGGTGGTCAGGTCTCCGGTGATCCGGACACGGGAAACCGACTGTCCGGCTGTGAGGGGATAATTGATATAGGTCGGCCGCCTGAGCCCCTGCTCAGTGGGCTCGGTCACAATAACGGTCACCACATTGGGATTCACCCGGACGAGGAAATGACTGTCTCTTCCTGTATCCGGTCCGGCACAAAGGAGCTGAAACCTTGGCTCGGACCGGGGATCCTCCAGCCGGACATCCAGATAAAACTGTTCCGGCCATTCCGCCACTTCGTACGCCAGCTGGGAAATTGCCAGAGAACCGGCTCTCCCCTGGCCCATCCCCGCCCAGTGGAGATTCCCCACCTCTGGTTCCGCAGAGTCCTCACGCAGCCGGGCCTGATTGGAGGAGGAGAACAGGATCTGCTCCACATCCGCAAATGAGAGGTCCAGAATCCCTCCACCGTGTGCCCGCCCTGTTACCCCGCGTTCCGAAATCTTCACGTTCTGCAGCCAGAGACGGGTTCCGCCTGTCCCGTCCACCAGCAGCCCCCGGGGCCTGGTGCGGGCGGCATTTGTCAGTTTCAGTTCGTTCACGGCCTCATGCGGCAAGGTGTTCGGTTCCCGGGCCCAGTAGCTTTTCACCTCGAGAAACTCAGGCTGAACTCCAATGAGAGTTCCGGTAAAATCACCGCCATCCCTAAGGCTGACGTGAACTTCGGTGGCCTGAACAGAGACTGCCAGCCAGCAGACACCTGCGATCCATTGCCTCCATGCCCACTTACCGTTCATAAATCGGCATCAGTCGGTAGTTCAGAGCCATGGATAACAGGGCGGCCGAGGTGGCGAATGAACTTCCACGCCGGCCGGCCCAGGAGCCGTCCTCCATCTGGGTGGCTTCAAACACCCGGAGAATTTTCCGGTTCCATCCCTGCCACAGCCCCATATCCCCCTGGAAAAGGGCCTGGGCCAGATAATAAAAATGATAGTACGGATACGAGCTGGAGGTTTCGTCCACATTCGCACGCAGGTATTCAAAGGTTTTGCGGGACGACGGGGACTGATACTCATTCTGCAGACTGTACACCAGACTCGCGATGGCGGTGCGGGTGGCATTGCCGCTTCCGCTGGTGCCGGAATAAACGATCCCGCCATCCTGGGCCATCATGGCATCATAATACGAGGTCCCCCGCTCCAGGGCCTCCTCCGGAATCTGCAGGCCGGCATTGCGGGCCGCAAGCAATGCCACCATCTGCGCCCCGGAGACGGTCGTATCGGCATCAGAAGAAACCGGCGTATACCGCCAGCCTCCCAGTGCGTTGTTCCGCTGGGATTCCAGAATAAGATCCACCGCTTTCTGCAGCGCAGGCCCGATCGCCTCGTCGCTGAGATGTCCGTAGAGTTCCGCCAGCGCCAGAGTGGCAAATCCATGATTGTACATGGAGGTGCCGATATAGCCGGTCGCGCCATCCTGCTGACCGATGATGTACTCCGTCCCTCGCTGCAGCACCGTGCGGTAGGGTCCGTAATTAGGATCCTCTCCACTGGCCAGAAAGGCCAGCAGTGCCGCGCCCACCACCCCGGGCTGGTTTCCGTACGAATCCGGCCAGTCTCCTCCCGGCCGCTGCGAGGAGGCCAGATACTGCAGACCCTTTTCGTACATCAGCTGAAGCTCCGGCGGCACGTCACTTCCGATTTGCAGGCCATTCATGGGACGCTGGGCCGGCAAAAGCAGAGACAGGGTACAAAAGAGGATCAGAAATCGTTTCATGGACTGTTCTCCACCGCATCATAATACGCATCCATCATCCCGCGGTACCGCCCCGGCCATACGGACGGATCTGTTCCACCGGCCTTGCCGGAAGTCCCGGATCCGGATTCGCCGGAACGCGCGGTTCCCTCTCCGCCGGGACGCCCGCGGCCGGGATCCCCGCCTCCTGTCTGCCCCTCCCCTCCCTGGGTTCCGGCCATGGATCCGGAGGACGACCGGCTCTGCATCATCTGCAGAATGGCCCGGGTAATCCGGGCACTGTTCTGCTGCTCCTGTTGATCACCCTCCTGATCCGATCCGGATGCACCGCTCATCGACTGCTCCAGAGCGGCGGCAATGCGTTCGATCACCTTCGCCGTCGCAGGGTCGACGATCTCAATGGGAC
>CAZVCO010000029.1:3618-19835 GCA_964625795.1 uncultured Verrucomicrobiota bacterium
CGTTCGATCACCTCGGTCTGTACCGCAATGGTTCCCGCCCCGGTATCCGGCCGGCGCAGCCGCACCCCTGCATTCATGCTTTCCCCGGCGGCCAGACTCACCAGCTGTTTGGTTTCCTCTTTCCTCACCCGGTTTTCCAGCGGCTGCAGATCGCGGGCAATTTCATATTGCCGGTCGGCCAATAAAACGGCATCGCGGTGAAAATCGGGATTGGTTTCATAGCTTTCATCCAGTGAGCGGACCTGGCGTCTAAGGTTCTCCTGCCGCTCGCGGGCGCGGATGAGCGCAATCATGGTCTCCAGTTCCTCGCCCTCTTCGTCCTGGGCACCGCCGCCCTCTCCCGCTCCGGCCTGCTGAGCTTCTCCCTGCAGCCTTTCCGCCCAGGAAAGAAAAAGATCGGTCCAGGCCTGAGCCTCTCCGGTGGACAGCCCAATCGTATTACGGCGGATGAGGGTCCCCAGAGCGGGCAGACGCTGATTGAAATTCTCCTGATCCATCTCCTCGGTGATCTCATCCAGCACGGGCTGTTGGGTCCGCTGAAAGAATCCCTCCAGATCATCATGAAGGTAGCGGGTCAGCCGATGGACCTCCTCCTGCTCGTCCGCCTTACGGATCAGGGTCTCCCGGGCCTCCTCCGGGAGATTCTCTGGCCGGAGACCGATGGTGACCGGGAGAAGTTCCGCCAGGGCGGCCTGAATCTCCGATTCCCGTTTGGCCAGATCCCGGAAACGGTTAACAAAACTCTCCGCGAGCGAATTCCGGATTGATTCATCCAGATTGCGGTCCTCCCGCCGCATGGCCTCGATGGCCTCGCGCTGTTGGGTAATCGCCTCCTCCAGCTGTTCGGCCCGTTCCGAGGTCTGGCCGGAGGCTGGCGGACTCTGTGCCCCGGCGGCCTGGGACATGGCCTCGGCAGCAGCCTGCATCGCCGGTTCCGCCCCGCCTTTCAGGCTTTCCGAAATGGTGGCCCACTCCGCAATTCTCTGATCCGCAATCTGATCATTTTTGGCCGCCTCCACCAGCAGATTTTCCAGCTGTTCACGGGTCTGAGCCAGCCGTTCACTTCGGGAAGACTCCTCCAGAGCCCGCTCCTGCAACGTTTCCGTAGTGCTTTCACGCAGAAGGTCCTCCTCTGAACGGGACAGGGTCATTTCATTCTCCTCCATGGCCAGAGACTCCTGCCGGATCGACTCATCCAAATCGGCCAGAACCCGCTCCATCTGCTGCAGCAGCAGTTTTGCATGCTCGGCTTTGCTCAACACCAGGATTTGAAACCGGGCACTCTCGCTGGGTTCTCGGCCAGGAAAGGCATCGACCGCCAGAGCCGACAGTTCGATCCGGGACCCTGGACCGAAACCGAACAATTCAGGCGAAAACACCACCGGGGCCTCTCCCTCCGGACCAGACAAACCGGTTTCAACCTCTCTCACCACCGCTTCTTTTTCCTGATTCCGCTCCACCCAGCGGCCCCAGACCCGCTGCAGTCCGAAGTCGTCGCGGGCCCGGAGATCCAGTTCGAGGACCTCATCCTCCAGCACTGCCACCGCCCGGCTCAACCCGGAAAGCGACACCGAGGGCGGCGCATCGCGACCGGCGATCAACTGAATGCCGGCGGGTTCGAGCGGACGCAGCCCTTCGGCATCCACCCAGGAGAACTCCATCCTTCTGTCCTCCTCCACCGCAATGTCCGGCAGCGTCACCCGCCGATCGTCCACCTGTGCGGCGTCCATTCCCTCCACCTCACGGACCTCACGGCTGATCTCCGCCCGCAGCGTCACGCGGCTGCCGGCCGGAACCTCCAGCCGATGTCTCCTGAGACGGACCTCTGTGGGGTCACGTTCCAGATACCCCGGCCAGGTGATTTCGGCGTCCAACCCCACCAGTTCGGGACGGAGCATGGGAATCACCCGGGTACGGTGCACTCCATCCCCGGCCGCAAGCTTCAGAGTGCGCTCCGAGGTGATACCCTCCGCGTCCACCTTGAGGTTATTCACTTTCTGAACCAGAGAAACGGATTCCGGACCGTCCAGGGTGACAGAAACAGATTCGACCGTCCGCTTATCGACGTGACTCACCTCGCCGGTGAGAGAAAAAGCTTCTCCGTGGGGCACCACGCGGTGGTCGGGAAATCCGGAGAACCGTACAAATGTAAAGCGCTCCAGCTCTCCATAAGGCCTCAGCCAGCGCTGCAGACTGTTGAATGCGGCCTGCGGCGAAAGAAATGTGAACGAGGACATCACCACAAACACCACAGTCGCCACCAGCATGATTTTTCTGGCCTGTGACCCGTCCAGCCGTTCCTCGGTTCGGACCCCCGAAAGCTCCCGGCAGACCTGCTGGATCGCGGCCCGGCGCAGAGCGGGAGATCCGGCCCACTGCTGATCCCCGTCGCCTGCGGAGAGTTCCACCGCTCCCAGCAGGCGGTCGCCCACCCGGGGATCCAGACGTCCCATCACTCTGGCCAGACGGCGGGGGCCGGGCACGTCCAGTATCCATTGTTTCACAAACGGCACCAACGCCGCCACCATGCAGATGGGCACGGGCACCGCCAGAATCCAGCGTATCCACTGCGGGGTATCCCACAGACGGTCCGAGACCGACAGCAGCGCGAAGCTGCTCAGCGGAATAAGGGCGAGAAACCCGATCAGGCGGCACAGCGAAATCCAGCGCCACCTCCGCTGAAAGCGGACGAGGGCCTCGCGCAGTTCGCCGGGCAATTCCATCTGTCCTGTCGGTGTGGTGCTCATATCCATCCCTTGCGTTTACGCAGTATCCAGTACAGTCCGAAAAAAGTAAAGAGCAGCACAACCCACCAGGGCTGCTGCCAGAGGCGGTTCACACTGAGAATGCGCCGTTCCCGCGGCAGGGTGCGTAAACGGTCAAGCAGGGCCGGAGCCCCGGAGATCCGGGCCACATCCCCGCCGGTAAGGTCAGCAGCCTGCTGCAGGGCGGTCAGCTGAAGTGGCTCACCGGTCTGTTCCATCACTCCGCCTTCCACTCTGAAGGTGGCCTGGTACCAGGGCTCCCCGCTGTTGTCGTTTTCATCCAATAATTCCAGCGTCACCTCTCCGGGCTCTTCCGGCCGGAAAGTGGCCTGATAGGTGCCGCCCCCCTCAAGCTCACGCACAGCCGGGGAACGGACCTGACCGGAGGCATGACGCAGGCGAAGCTGAAACGGAACCTCACCGGCCAGGGCTCTTCCGCCACGCAGATGCAGGGTCAGGGTCACCTCCTGGCCCGCTTCCGGACGTTCAGGCTGAAGGAAAAAGCGCGCGCCGTCCTGACCGAACATGTTCCGTTTGTGGGCCATCCATCTGACCACCTGACCCCAGAATCGGTAGTGGTATAAATCCTCCACCCCCCGGCGCCACCGCCAGGCCCCGTCTGTCCCCATAAACAGCACGTGCCCGTTTCCGGCATCGCGGGTGGCGATAAGCGGAATCCGTCCCTGGTCATTCCGGCGGGAGCGATGGGTGGCAAGTACCTCAGCCCCCACCCTGGCCCGGGCAACCCCGGCATACCAGTGGAAGCCGGGAAGACGGCTCCAGATCTGCTGACTCCGGGCCGGATCCGCCGCCAGCTGGGTTAACATATGCGGTTTGCCCACCCGGGTGAGCGAAACTCCCATGGGCGTTTCCGAACCGACTCCGGCACTCAGAGCAGGGTCCATCTCCACCGGCATCAAGGCTTCAAGCGGGGTGCCGGCGAATCGAAGCTGACCGCCCCGCGGACCAGGCAGAAACACCAGTCCACTTCCCTGTTCCCGCACCAGAAGAGAAAGAGATTCCAGTTGCGGCAGCGTCAATTCACCTTCTCCTTGACCGACATCGCCAATAAACACCACGTCGTATTCCGACCACGCTTCAGCCTCTTCCGGGAATGCGGACAGCAGTCCGGGTCCGGACTGTGGTGCCAGACCCGGATGATAAAACAGGGTGTCCACGCTCACCCCGGGATCACGGTGCAGGGCATTGCGCAGGAAACGGATCTCCCACCGGGGCAGACTGTCCACAATCAATACACGGATCCGGGTCTCCCGCACCTCCACTCTGGAGGTCTGTTCATTGTTGTCGGGCAGGCGTTCCGCCGGATGGGGGTCAATCCGCACCGTCATCTCCACCGATCCTGGCTGCCGGGGAGTCCACCGCAAGGCGCCCTGCTGCTCCGCGCCGGCTCCGACGTCCAGCTGACGCGAGGCCACCCGTTCCCCGTCGGCCAGCAGATGCACCTGCACCGGGGTCTTTTCATTCAGCGAATTTCTCACCGTAAACGGCACCACCATGGTTTCGTTACGGATTGAATAGGAGGGAAAAACGGCATCGGAAAGCGCCAGATCCGGCAGCCGCTCGGTGGAACCCACCCCCACGGAAAACACCGGCAGGTCACGTTCAGACAGTTTCAGCCAGGCCGGCAGAGGCGAGCCATCCGCATTGTGCCCGCCATCGCTCACGACCAGCACAGCCGAGAGGCCTTCCGGCTCCTGCAGCAGGGTGGAAATCCTTCCCAGATCTGTCATTCTCCGGCCCGTCTGGTCTCCGTGCCCCATTTCGATAATTTCCAGCTCCACCTCTTCGGCCAGGGCCGCCCATTCTTCGGACTGGCGGAGACGCTCCACCCCCTCCTCCCGGGTGATCAATTCGTCGGACGTCTCCACATCCCGGGTGCCCATGCTGTCTGTTCGGTCCAGTACCACCGCCATACGGGCCTGATCCGTCCGCAGGGATCGGGTGTGAATCTCCGGCCGCATCAGGGTAAGCAACAACAGACAGGCACCCAGAAATTTCACGCCCTCGGTGGTCAGCCGGTAGGGGGTGAGCGGTACCTGCTTCAAATGAAAGAGGGTAATTCCAAGATAGAGCAGAAAGAGCCCCCCGCCCGTCCAAAGGAGAAGGGGTGAAGCGTTCCACAGCCATTGCACCTCGGGTGTCATGCGCGCGCACTCTCCCATCGGGTGCGGTGCCGGCGGGGGGTTCGAAGGTTCCGGGTCAGCAGCCAGGATTCGATCACCAGGAACAAAAGTGCCAGCAGTGCCAGAATTCCGGTGAATTCTGACCGGGATTCCCCGCTCTGTCCTTCCGGAGACCTGTCTTCAAAGATCCGGAAGGTCAACGGCTCCGCCCAGGCGGAGAGTTCTGCCAGCGAAAGTTCCTCCGGCCTGTCCTCCGGACGGGGGCGGTTAAGGGCCAGCAGATGTTCTCCGTTCCGGAATCGGCCGGCATCCAGCTGCACGGAGGCAGCGGCATCGTCCAGAGACGTCCAGCGTTCCGGATGTTCCAGTTGAACCCCGCCGACCTCACGGGTGCCGGTGAGCTCGGCCCGGCCGGCGGCTTCCCGCAGAAACCGTTGCATCACCGGTACGATCACGTAGCCATCCCGTAAATTTGAAACCGCGGCATCCGGCAGGGTGGCCCAGCGGTATACCGCCCCTGCCCCCACTGAATTGCGGGTGAGGAAGGGCCGTCCGTCAGACAGACGGGCCAGCACACGGGTGTCGGGTGTTTCGGGCAGATCCACCGCGCTCCGCACCGTGACCAGATCCAGCCTAAGGGGGTCCCGCCTCCGGGTGGAGAGCACCCCGTCCACCTCATTCCAGGAGGAGACCGTGAGCGGCTCCCCGTTCTCCTCCGGCGGAGGCAGATCGGCGTCCGCCGGCCATTGCACCAGAATTCCACCCTGGTGAACCCATCGCTCCAATGGCGATTCAGGTTCCAATGGCCCGGCCGACATCCAAAGCAGATGCTCCGGACCGGGTTGCGGGGAGGACCGCCATTCCCGCACCCCGTCCTCCGGCAGCAGGGCCGCCCGGAGAATGCGCAGGGTCTCCGGATTCAGTCCGTTCCCGCCGGCAACCCTCACGCCAGGATCGCGCCAGGCCACCGAGACCTGATTGTCTCTCTGGTTCGTATCGGCAGGAAGCGAAAACCTGGCGTGGGTAATGGCCCCTTCGGCACTAAGAGGAAGATCCTGCTCCCACTGATACACGGTACCCTCCACCTGAATGTCCTCCCGCAGGGACAAACCACCGGCTTCAATCTGAATCGGCACGGATTCGGGAGTGGAGGTGTCGCGCTGCAGCGCCAGTTCCATCCGCAGGGTGCCGACATCCGTCCGCTCCGGCTCCGAGAGCAGGATCAGCGCCCGGTTGCCGGGGTCGGCAGGCTGTTGAGAGCTGTCCAGCATGCGGAGGGTCACCTGATCCTGCAGTCCCGCCCAATCCGACCAGTCCGGGGGGGCCACCCCCTCCGGCAGCCAGGATGAGGACTGACGGTCAGCGGCAATCCAGATTTCCGACTGTGTCACATCCGCTTTGGCAATTTCGGTCAGGGCCCGCCTCACCATGCCGGCCAGATCGGAGGAGGTCGAGGTGGACGCCGTGAGGGGAAACCGGGCAAGATCTACTCCGGTGGGCAGCGGAATCAGCTCACCGGTCGCACTGTCCATCCACAGGACCCGGGCGGAGCGGTCCAGCTCATTCAGCCCCTGTTGCAGCAGGCGGACCGCCCGCTCGCGTCCGGTCACCCCGCCCCGCTCCTGCTCCATGCTCACCGAACGATCGAACAGGATGATCACCAGATTGGAGCCTGGATCAAAAAACCTCGCCAGCCGCCCTCTCGACTGCAGCCGGGCCAGCGCCAGCAGAAACAGCAGCAGCATCAGGCACCGACTGGCCAGGATCAGCCACTGACGAAGCCGTGCCCGACGGGAGGAATCCCGGTCCGCACTGCGGAGAAACATCATCGCCGCCCACGGCACGGTCTGATACCTCAGCCGGTTCAAAAGATGGATGATCACCGGCAGCAGCGCCAGAGGAATCAGCCACAGAAACAGAGGTGACAACGCATTCATGCGCGTTTCCGCCCTCCTTTACCACCGAACAGGCCGACATGCCCCAGAATAAATTCGGTGAGCACCTGCTCAAAAGAGGCATCCATCCGGGTGCGCCGGTAATCGATTTCAAAACGGCGGCATCCGTCCTTCAGGGTGTGCAGATGACGTTCCAGCGCTTCCAGATACGAATGCTGCACCACCGAGGGATCCGCCACCATGTCCGCGCCTCCCTCCAGATCGACAAAACGGACGGGTCGTGAAAATTGGAACTTCAGCTCCTGCGGATGGAGAAGATGAAACAGGGAAACCTCGTGTTTCATAAAACAGAGATGCTGCAGCGCGTCCAGCAGATCGTCCGCCGGCATAAAGGCATCGGTCAACAGAATCACCTGGGCACGACGCTGCAACTGTTCCGCCATCCGGTGCAGATCCGCCACCAGGGTGGACTCGCCTTTAGGCTCCACCTGTTCCATAAGGTCATAGAGCGCCTGAAGATGCGAGGGAGCCTGGCGGGCGGGCAGATGATCCTGATGTCCCTGCTGACAGCAGCGGAGGCCCACCGCATCGCCCTGTTTGACCAGCAGATACCCCATGTGGGCGGCAATCTTCTGCGCGTAATCGAAACGGGAGCCCCCGCCCGGATCGAAGGCCATCGACCCGCTGGCATCCAGCACAAAATAGGTTCTCAGGTTGGTGTCGGCTTCAAATTCTTTGATGTAGAACCGGTCCGAACGCGCGTAGACCTGCCAGTCAATATTCTTGGGATCATCCCCGGGCACATACTTCCGGTACTCGGCAAATTCCACACTGGCCCCGCGGGTCGCACTGCGGTGGATGCCGGTCACCGCCCCCAGCATCGGGGTGTTGACCTGCATCGACATCCTCGAGAGTCTCGAAAGGACGCCGGGATCCAGAAAGGTCCGGGCAGTGGAGGGGGAATCCGCCACGGATCAGGCGTCCAGAACGGCTTCCTGCAGACGGGCCACCACATCCGCCGAGGTGATGCCTTCCGACTGGGCATGGAAATTGGTGAGGATGCGGTGAACCAGCACCGCCTCCGCCACCGCCGTGACATCCTCGATTCCCACCAGCAGACTTCCGCGCAGCACGGCGTGGGCTTTGGCCCCCAGCACCAGGTACTGCAGCGCACGGGGGCCCGGCCCCCACATCACCATCTCCTCCACCCAGTCCGGACTTTCCGGCTGACCGGGACGTGCGGCTCTCACCAGACTGACCACATGATCGTACACATGATCCGCCACCGGGATCCGTCGCACGACCTCCTGGGCGTGAAGAATATCTTTTGCACTGAGAACCGGCTCCAGTTTCGCCACCCGGTCGCCGGTGGTTTCCCGGGCAATGCGGATTTCCTCCTCATACGAGGGGTATTTCACATCGATCATGAACATGAAGCGGTCCAGCTGGGCTTCCGGCAGAGGATAGGTGCCCTCCTGCTCAATGGGATTCTGGGTGGCCAATACGAAGAATGGTTTGTCCAGGTGAAAGGTGTGCCTACCGGCATTCACCGTGGTCTCCTGCATGGCCTGCAGCAGCGCGGCCTGGGTTTTGGGCGGGGTGCGGTTGATTTCATCCGCCAGCACAATGTTGGCAAACACCGGGCCTTTCATGAATTCAAAGGCGCGGTGTCCATCGCCGGTATCCTGCAGAATATCGGTCCCGGTGATATCCGACGGCATCAGGTCGGGCGTGAACTGAATACGGCTGAAATCCAGAGAAAGGAGATCGGCCAGTGACTGAATCAGCAGGGTTTTCGCCAGTCCCGGCACCCCCACCAGCAGACCGTGTCCCCGGGCCAGGAGACAGATTAGAAGCTTATCCACCACATCCTCCTGACCGATAATCACCCTGGAAAGCTCCCGCTTTACCGTAGTCAGCTGTTCACGGAGGGTTTCGATCGAGGCTACATCATCCTGTTCCAATTCAGAGGTATCATTCATAAAATTTCCGGTGTTAGAGTGCGGAGTCCAGCACACAATACCCCCTGTACCGGAATTCAACAACAACACGGCCTGAAAAACGAACCGGCCAAATCACAAGGTCAATCAACAGGACCGCTTCCTGCGGGCAGGAACTCATGGTTGTTGGGGCTGACACAGTCTCCCGGATTGATTTTCGCACCCTGAGGCACCTGCAGAGGTCCTTTGAGCAGTGGGTCATCCGTGGTTTCCATCCAGTGCCAAAGACGGGCCTCCATCTCTTCCCGAATCTCTTTATACTCAGGCAGGTCGGCCACGTTTTTTCGCTCCAGTGGATCCGTTTTCAAATCAAAAAGAGCTACCGGCTCCAACGTTTCAAATTCTCCGGTTGTCCTCCAATAGTTCTTGGAGGGCCCGTTATCCGTATTGGCCCAGGGGCGCCGCATCTCCGTGGTAAATCTTCTGATCAAGGAGAACTCGGCCGTACGCACGCAGCGGGCGGGTTCCGCCGAGGCGTGGAAATTGACTTCTGCAAACACATCCTCCCGCCCCGGTCCGTCCTCTCCTTTCAGTAGAGCGGCAAAACTGACGCCATGCCCTTCCTGCGCGTTCACCCCCAGCAGTCCGCATAAGGTTGGTGAAAGATCGAGATGGCTGACCAGCGCACTGCGCACCTCACCGGACGGCAGTCGGCCGGGCTGACGCAGGATCAGAGATACTCCGGTGCCGTGGGCGGTGAGACTGCATTTCATATCCGGGAAGGCAATCCCGTGGTCGGTCGTGAACACCACCAACGTGTCCCTCTCCTGGCCGGAACGGGCCAACCCCTCCATTACCCGGCCCACACACCGGTCCATTTCCTGCACCGTGGCGGCGTAACAGGCAAAATCTTCACGGACCTCCGGCACATCTGGGAGCGGCTCCGGCACCCGCACCTTTTCCAGATCCTCCTGAACGGCCGGAAGAAATCTCCGGTGCGGATAAAAGAAACCAACCGAAAGCGCCCAGGGTCCGTCGGGAGACGATTCCAGAAATCCCGCAGCCCGTTCCGCCGCATGAAAATCCCGCGTTTCCAGCGGACGGGGCTCCAACTCCAACACCTCCTGATAAATCGGCGGTCCGGAATCCGGATCATATTCATGCTGGAGTCCCGCCAGCACGGTATGGAAACCGTTTTCTCCCAGCCAGGACATGAGATGCCGCGAGCGGTCCTGCAAATCAAATCCTCGGTGGACAAGGCCCAACATGCCGTTTTCATGCGCGGTCCGCCCTATCCACATCGCCGCTCGACTGGGAGAACAGGTGGGAGCCGCAGAGTGAACGTCTTCCATCAACACCCCTTCCGAAGCCAGACGGACCAGGTGGGGAGTGGACACACTCACGCCATAGGTCGCAATTGCTCTGCCCACATCATGGGCATGTATAAATAACAGATTCTTCATTTGATCAAGGCATCCTGATTTGAAGCGACAGCGCTTCCTGAAGAAAACCATTCCAGTTGGAATGTTCTGGCAGCAATGAGAAAATTCCAAGAGAAATAAAGCTGAAATTCTATTCAGCCCTGACTCGGAAAAACCGGATATCCTCCAGACCGCCTATGGGAGCTGACCATTGATGTGTTCCGTCGACCCTCTCTACTGTATCCATTTCTATCCATTCCATATCCGGATTATCCAAGTCAGTCAGGGCTTCAATGATATAAGGCGTATCGGGCCCACGGGTCCCGCCCATCCATTTCAAATTAATTGTTTGATCCGGGTTCACAATCGTTTCAATAATCTCAAATCTTGAATCCTCATTTTTCGGATCCGTACCCGCAACATATTCTCGCCAGTTCACCTCTCCATCACCATCTGAATCAATCTCATCAAGATTTTCATAGGCTTCAACCTTCTCATCTCCAGGCGACAATCCCTCTTCAACATAGAACCGAATGGGCACTCCGTGCCCAGAAGTCTCTTCCATATCCGAACGAACGTTTACAGACACCGAAAGGACGGTTTTACGGTAAAGGCCCTGATTGTCGGGTATGAAAAACACATCCTGATGCGAGATGCCGGTTTCCGGCTGCAGATCGGGTTCCACAAAAACGAAACTCCCGGCAACTGACTCTCCGATGGAATTTTCCGGCAGCGCCCCAGAAAGGAAGGATTTGTCTAACAACTGCCCATGTCCTAATTCACTTGCAATCGGCAGACTGGATACTGTTGGCTCTTCCAGTCCCGAATCGGCAACTGCTCCGATATCCATAGAGACTTCATCCCGTGTATTTCCGAAAAAATCCACAGTTGGAGTGTAGGCATTCACAACTCCCGTGCCAAGTGCCGGAGATTCTGTGCGTAAGGTGAAATCGGCCAGATCGGAGTCAAGACTCGGGTAAAGAAAAAGGGGGTCACCATATTGAAACCCCGAATCAAATTCAGACGTGCCTACAAAAATCAAATTCCCACCCAAAGTTGTATCAACAAATTCCCCAAAAGCCCCGAGGGCAAAATCATCAGCAAATCGTGCCCAGGCAATATTATTAAAGACTTTCACATGATCCGCATGATTCAGCGTGATACCTGAGGAGGATTGGCGGCCGCTTGAAAGCGGAGTGGCTCCATTCATATAAACAGTGTTGTTTACGACGATCGCCCGGTCAGTACGATGAACGACAAGACCATTAATTCCATTATTAAAGGAAATATTATTTGCCAAATAAAACCATCCATTCGAATATTCTTTATTCCGGGTCATATACACGCCGGAACCATCGATAATATAATCCTGCTCTGCTGTACCGTATTTTTCAATCCCCACATCCGGAGGGTTTTCAGTAAAGAACGGGATCAGGTTCCAATTGCCCCAGACCCGGTTGTTCTCAATTCGAATTTTAATCCCGTCATAGTCGTCAATACTCTGAGCCTCCGCGATGACCAGTGCACTTTCCGCCGAAGAGGTGTAACGGGTATTGTGATACACCTCGTTGTGGGATACTGTCAGATAATCCCCCTTGTTGATTCGAATGCCCGATGCCGGGCAGTCATGAACGATGTTATTTCGAACAGTGATATAATGCGCTGGACCCCAGATCGCGATGCCCCGACCATTATAATAATTCGGTTTGGGAGTATTCAATCGATGCGCCAGTGCTTCAGCCTCAGTGATCTCCTGTCCGGCGCCCCGGATTCTGAAACCGGATATTTCCACAAATGCCAAATGGTTCGCCAAAATACCCCCGGCTCCGTCAAACTCTATAATCGGTGAATGTCCGGGATGATTGGTCAATACAATGGGGTTACCCTCGGTACCGGAATTATTTAAGTACACAGCTGGGCCATTCATAAGGTCACCAGATCCATAGCCATCATTACGGTACACCCCATCCATCACCAGAACAGTATCCCCAGGGCTGGCAGCATGATTAAACGCCCAGGCAATCGACTGCAAGGGCGATTCAGCCGACAGTCCGTTTTCTCCAGCCAACGTGTCGCTCCCTGATGGCGAGACGTACCAGGTAGAAGCTGCTCCACAAAGATGTGGAGACAAGAGAACGATTAGAAGGAGAGCCGGTTTGTGAGCAAACATTTCAGAAGGTGTAAGGTTAAACTATAAGGAAAATAATACTGTCAATGTGGTTGTGCGGAAATCAGAGCGGGTTGCCATCCGCCCTGGTGCCGCACAGCGCGACCTCAAGCCCCAGTTCATTCGCAAGCGCGGCTTTGGCGTAGAGGGCCAGATCGGCCTCTTCTGCGGAATTCGCGTACGCCACCTGAATGTGATTGCTCTTGTGACGGGCCATCATCTGGTCACGGCTGACGCCATAGGTCACCGCATGCATAATGGGCCACTGCGGGGTAGTCTCCTGCCAGCGGCGCTCGGTCTCCTCCTGTGGCAGTTCAATCACCTTGGCGCGGCCGAGATCCATCTTGAGCTTTCCGCCCTCGACAAAAATCCGGCTCCAGACGATTTCGCCCACTTTGGCGATTCCCCGCAGGGTGCCGCCGCCCAGACGGAAATACATGGGAGGCTGACGGTGGGAGTCGGATCCGGCCCATCCACCGATATGATGATCTGCCGGCGCACTGCCGGAAATCAGAAAAACCCAGACGTAATCGTCGGTGGTTCCGCTTTTGTCCCAGTCGCCCCAGCGCAGGTCGTGCAGGGTGTTCGCCACCGGCTGATTCAGTTTGCTGTGAATCCGGTTGGTGAACAGACCGTCCAGTCCGGCGCACTCATCCACCTCGTTAAAGTGCGGAATGGGTCCGCCTGCCCGGATCACAGATCCGTCCTCCCTGGTCACAGGAGGCCGGTCTGTGGAGTTGAGGGTCCCCTCCACCAGATCGGAGGCGGGCAGCAGATCTTTCAGGCCCTGCTGATACTGGATTCCGATGGTCTCACAGCCGAACTCATCCGCAATCCTCACCGCCGCCACATACATTTTGCACTGCAGAAGAACCTGGGCTTTGGTCAGCTCGGTCTCTTCATCCTCACCGAAGTGGAAGGTGAATCCTTTGTCCACATACCACTGGAACACCTTCTCCGCCTCTTCATCCGACACCTGGGTGGTGGCATAATAGAGTGCGGACTGTGAAAGACGTTCCTTGTACA
Source organism: uncultured Verrucomicrobiota bacterium (assembly GCA_964625795.1). GTDB lineage: Bacteria > Verrucomicrobiota > Kiritimatiellia > SS1-B-03-39 > UBA6053 > UBA6053. The sequence continues at coordinate 16,977 of CAZVCO010000029.1, forward strand.
CTCCGGTCTGAAACATCAGCTCGTCCGGAATAATGGCGTTGTACATGCCCATGCATCCCTCATCAAAGACCCCCAGGATGGCTTTCCTGCGCACCAGATCACCGGCCACGTCTTTCGCCACCGTCATGGCCTGCTCCGGAACCGAAGCCTCGGAGAAGGGTTTCACATGATCAACCGGATGGGTGAGAGAGCCGGTGTCCAGCCAAGTATTCAGTTTCTGTTTGAAGTCCTCCGACCCGAAATCCTCGCTCCAGAGCGTGCTGTAGGTGACGCCCGCCTTGGTGAGAGATCCGTTGAGATTGAGCATGCCCACCAGACCCGGCCAGGTGCCCGACCAGTTGGCCACGGTCAGGATCGGCGCTTGGTGGGAAATGAGTCCATGGAGGATGTGGTGCGAATACTGCCAGACCGCTTCCGCCACCATGATCGGGGCCTCAGGATCCACCTGGGCAAAAACCTCCATGCCCTCTTTCTGCGATCCGATAAAGCCGTGCTTCTCATCCTCTTTGTAGGCATGAACCCGCTTGACGGTATGACCCTGCGCCTCGATAGCGGCAATGAGCTGTGACTCCATTTCGCACTGAGCCTCCCAGCATACCTGGTTGGCACTGACCCGCAGGTCTCCGTTTGCCAGCAATTGAATCGTTTTCATAAGTGTCTCCTGAAAAAAGGTGGTGAATCGGGAAAGGCCGTATGAGTCCGATACACAATCGGATCCATCACATGACCGGAATATCTACAGAACATTCAGGATCTACGATAGAACCCATAGGCATGAAAAGAAAAATCCCCGCAAACGTGCCGAATGCGGGGTTTTAAAAGTGGTACACCGGGAGGGGTTCGAACCCCCAACCTTCTGATTCGTAGTCAGATGCTCTATCCAATTGAGCTACCGGTGCGTGGGCGGGGGAGACTAACCGGAATTTGCCGGTCAGGACAAGCCGAAAAGGTGGAAAACTGGCAGGAGGTTGGCGCTCGAGAATTTTCAGAAAGTCCTCTACAATAAATTATTCAGCAGCTCGTTACCTGATCATGCCCCGACTCCCTGTACTCTCCGGACGGAAATGGACACGCTCTTCCGCCGCACACCTGGCCCGCCGGGTCGGCTTCGGCCCTTCGCCGGAACAGATCGACCATCTGGCCGCTCTCTCCCCGGAGGATGCGGTGAACGAAGTTCTCCAGCCCGCCGCGTCCGCCGTCAGGGAAAAAACCCCGGCCTGGTTCCAGGATCCTGCCGCACTTTACCGCTTTCCGGGCGGAAGGACCTGGCGGGAAATGAGAGAGCTTCCAAAAGAGGAACGCCGGGAGATCGGACGGGCTTTCGGGAAGGAAAACCGGAAACAGATGCAGGAATGCCGGGGGTGGTGGCTGGACCGCATGGCCGCCACCTCCACTCCTCTGGAGGAGAAGCAGACCCTGTTCTGGCACGGTCATTTTGCCACCGCGTTCCGGAAAGTCCGCAACCCCACCCCCATGATGGAACAGAACATGATGTTCCGCGAAAACGCAAAAGCATCCTGGCCGGATCTGCTGGAGGCGGTGTCCGCAGATCCTGCTATGCTGACCTATCTCGACAATTTCCGCAGCAACCGGCGCAAACCCAACGAGAACTATGCCCGTGAACTAATGGAACTCTTTTCTCTGGGTGAGAGTTACTACACGGAAGAGGACGTGCGAAATGCCGCCCGGGCCTTTACCGGCTGGACCCTTAAACGGGATAGCTGGGAGTTCACGTTCAACCCCAGACAACACGATTCCGATCCAAAAACCTTCATGGGAGACACCGGCCCCTTCAATGGCCGGGACATCATCGATCGAATTACCGCCCGGCCACGGGCCGCGGAATTTCTGGCGGAGCGTTTATGGACGTTTTATGCATCGGACACCCCGAATCCTCATGCTGTCCGGGATGTGGCCAGCCGGTTCCGGGAGTCCGGCCTGTATCCCACAGAGGCGCTGCGTGCACTCTTTCTGCATGAGGAGTTTTACCACCCCTCGGTTATTCGCGGCAAAGTCAAAAGTCCGGTTGAACTGACCGTGGGACTGGTGCGGACCCTGCAAATCCGCCAGCCGGCAGGACACCACCTCGCCCGCGCCTGCCGTCAACTGGGTCAGGATCTATTCGATCCTCCCAGCGTGAAAGGATGGGACGGCGGCTCCGCCTGGATCACCGCCTCCAGTCTGGCGCTGCGCTATCACATTTCTGAACGTCTGATACGGCAAAAGAACGCATTCGCCATGGAGGACCTTCTGCCGGACCGGCAGATCAGCCGGGAAGAGGTCCGCGACCGCCTTTTTGATCTGTTTCACGCCTCCAGACTGCGGCAAGAGGACCGCATCCGGTTCGACCATGTCCTGGCAAGCCTTCCCCCGCCCTCCGACTGGAGCCGGAATCATCTACTCACCGCCCTCAACCATCTGGTCCAGCATCCGCAGTATCAACTGTGCTGACTCCCCGCATTCTTTTTCACATCCCTGCCACCCACCGCCATGAAAAAAAACCCACATCTGATGACCCGGCGCGACTTTCTCCGTACAGGCGTGATTGGAGGAGCCCTGGCTGCCACTGTGCCGGCCTTTCTCGATCAGACGCTCTTCCGATTGGAGGCAGCGGAACTGAACCGATCCACCCAGCGTCAGCATGGCAAGGACACTCCGATTCTGGTTCTCATGCAGCTGGCGGGCGGTAATGACGGCCTCAATACCCTCATCCCGCTCGAAAACGATCACTACCGAAAAGCCCGGCCTCGCCTCAGTCAGGCAGAGAAAACTGCCCACCCGCTTGAGGCGCAGGAGCGTTGCCGAGGTGGCCGCCCAGCCCTGCCCGGTGGTGTCCTGAAGTCCGCCGGGGTAAAACCC
>CAZVCO010000029.1:19845-20960 GCA_964625795.1 uncultured Verrucomicrobiota bacterium
GAGAAAACTGCGCACCCGCTTGAGGCCGGATTCGGTCTGCATGAGAATCTGACCGGACTGAAGGCGCTGTACGATGAAGGGCTGCTGGCCGCAGTTCAGGGCGTTGGATACCCCAACCCGAACCGCAGTCACTTCAGGAGCACCGAGATCTGGCATACCGCCGAGCCGGCCGGCCGGAAAGGCGGCGACGGCTGGATCGGCCGGTATTTTGACAACCAGTGTGAGGGCATGCCGGCCGACACCGGGATCAGTCTCACCTCCAAAGCGCCTCAGGCCTTCCAGGGCGGAGGCACCATGGGGATCACTTTCCGCAATCCCAATCAGTTCCGCTTTGATGAGGACATCGAAATGATGGACGGCGGCTCCATCGGCGAAGCGACCGGCTCCGCCAGGGAACAGAACGGGTCCGCTCTGAACTTCCTTGAACGCACCGACCTCGATGCCCGGGTGTCCAGTGACCTTCTTCACCGCACACTGGAGAAAACCTCCAGAATCAATACCTTTCCCAACAGCCGCATTGCCCGGGATCTTGAACTGGTGGCCCGCCTGATTGGCGGGGAAATGTCCACCCGGATTTACTACGTGACGCAAGGCGGGTACGACACGCATGCCAATCAAAGAGGCGCCCACGCCAACCTCATGCGTGAGCTGGGGGACGCTCAGCTGGCCTTCTGGCAGGAAATGAAACGGCAGGGAAACCAGGACCGGGTCAGGATGCTGGTCTTCAGCGAATTCGGTCGCCGGGTGGCGGAGAACGGCAGCGGCGGCACCGACCACGGGGCGGCAGCTCCAGTGTTTCTCCTGGGAGGCGGCCTCAGGGGCGGCATTCACGGCACGGCACCCAGTCTGGCCCCGGAAGACCTCCACCGGGGAGATCTGGTTCAATCCATTGACTTCCGCTCGGTGTACGCGAGTGTCCTGCAGGACCATTTACGGGCGGATGTCAGCCAGGTCCTCGGCCGTGCCTGGCCACTTCTTGATCTTACTTGAAGCCTGCACAGCATTGCTGAGAGGTGAACAGTTGGTTTCACCCGATTTTGAATTTTATCAACCACGGACCGCGCAGACCATACGGACACCTGCAGAAAGAAATTTTGAGGCCTTACGAAGCGACG
>CAZVCO010000030.1:0-2663 GCA_964625795.1 uncultured Verrucomicrobiota bacterium
GAAGGTGGCGGTGCCTGGACCACTGACCTGTTCCCACAGGTATGCGAGATAGCCGGTGGCACCGTCATCCGTGCTGCTGCCGCTCAGGTAGAGCCGGTTTGTGGCGTTCGGCATGGAAACACTCCCGCCCGCCGGGCTATCAATCGAGGCCGTGGGCGGGTCATTGGACAATGCGGTGACCAGTACCCAGTCGCTCACCCCGCCCTGCCCTTCGGCACGGACGCGGTACACGTAATCGCCCGTCGCACTGAGGTCAGACCAGGCTTCCGTATCCGCATCACCGGAGTTGAACACTTCCTGCCAACTGCCGCCCAGCCCCGTCGTGCGCTGGATAACGTAGGTACTTTCATCGACCGCATTGTCCGTCCACGCGAGATCCACGCGGCTGGCGGTGACGCGGGTCGCGGAAAGGCCGGTAGGTGCAAGAGGCTGGCCGGGCTGGCCGGTCACGGTCAACGTGATCGGGCCGATGGCATCGTTATCAAAGCCGGAGCCGACGACCATGAAATAGTAGGTGGTGCCCGCACTGGCGGTGAAGTTCACGGTGCGATTGGCGAGGTCGGCGCGGTCGTCATAATGTGTGCCGTTGTCGAATGAACCACCTGTGACTTCCTTGGCGACGAGCGAGAGCGACCCGACATCGCTTCCAGTGAAGACGCCAAGTTCGTTGTAGATAAAGCTTCCGTCGGTGGTGACGGTGGTCTGGCCGGTGGCCGGAGCCGTCCATTTCCACCAGACCGAACGCTGGTTCGAATCAGTGCCCCAGGAATCGAGCTGCGGCTCGCCGCTCTGATGGGTGGCCCCGAGATTGTGGCCGGTCACGGTGCGTACCGATCCGGTGATCTCAGTGGCGTTGGCAAAATTGTTGTTGGGTGCGGTCCTGCCAAAGAGGAGGCCGGACTTGAAGCCGGAGTGGCTGGTATCCGGGTAGGTGCCGGCATCGTCGATCGCGATGTAATACGTCTGGCCGGCGGTCGCGGTGAACGAGGTGAATGCTGGGTAATACCGGGAGGAACCACTGTCGTTGTTGTCCTCTGAGAGTTTACTCAGGCTGCCCATCGTCGCGCCGGTGGCCGGGCCACTGTAAACCGCGATGCCGGGGCGTCGGTTGTCCTGAGAGTCGAAGACATCGCTGGAGGTGGCGACGCGGAACAGGCCGGACTCGGGGGCAGTCCACTTCCACCAGGCGGAGCGGTTGCTGCGTCCGCCGTGGGTGGGTTCACCGCTCTCGCGGCTCGCGAATTTCATGTCGATGAATTCCTGGTGGTATGTACCGGTGATCACCTTGGCGTCGGCGAGGTCGTCATTAGCGACGGTGCCGCTGGAGATGTTCAGGGCGAGGTTCGCGCGGTAGGTGAGCTCGGTCGAGTGACCGCCCACGGCGGCATCGGGGCCCACCACGGTGTCGACAGCAATTTTATAGCTGGTGCCGGCGGTGCAATCGACCACCACCATGGCATCGGTATTGCGCATGGAGATTTTGTGATTCGACGCGAGCTTGGTGAGGCTGTTCACGCTGTTACCGGTATAGACGCCGATCTGGGTGCGCCCGCCTTCGTAAAGGCTGCTGTTGGCGAGGTCGGTGAAGCGGTTGCGCAGGGAACTGCCGATGGTGTCGAAGGCGTAGACGCCATCCGCCGGGGCGACCCACTCATACCAGAGGGAACGTCCGCCGTATTCGTCAGAAACCATGCGCGGCTCGCCGGACTCGCGGGTGGCGGCGAAGTTCGCGTCGGTGATGCTGAGATTGGCCTCCGAGGGCAGGATGTGCCGCTCGGCGAAATCGTCGTTAGGGTTCTGCCAGATGCTGAGGCGGAACAGATCGAAATCGTGGCTGGATTGTTCACCGCACATGACGTAGTAGGTCGTTCCCAGCTGGGCATTCCAGCTCACTTCACCCCAGGCCCACCACCAATACCAGTTCGAGCTGGGCGGGTGCACGGGTGTGAGATCGGCATAGGTGGGATTGGCGACCGTGGTTTCATAGACGGCGATGACCACGCTGGTGCCGGAGCCGAAACTCGAAGCGGTGGTCCGGCGCGCCTCCGAGGCGTCGGCCGGGGTCCATTTATACCAGAGCGTGCGATAGGCCATAAGCGGGCCGTCGTAATAGTCTTCGGTCGGGTTGTGATACCCGTTGTCCGGCTGATGGGTCGGTTCATCCGGCTCGCGGGTCGCCTCGTAGTAGTCGATCTCGCGCTGGGAAAAGAACTCAGTGACGAGTTCGGCATTGGCGAGGTCGTCATTGGGCGGCGGGAAATACTTTAAAATATTCAGGGTGTAATCACCGAACTCCGCCTGGCTTGCCCCGCCGATCTGGAAATAATACGTCGCGCCTGCCATGGCATCGAAGCGAACGAGCGCGTCGTTATCGATGCCATTGTCGGTGGCTCCGGTGATGAAGGTGAAGTCTCCGAACCCGCTGGGATTTGCCGGTGTGGAGTAAACGGCGAGCGAGGAATTAAAGATCGTGCCATTGGTATCAACGCGGTAGGCGGCGGTCTCGGGAGCGACCCACCGATACCACACGGTGTTCTGCATATAGGTGAAGGGGGAACCCTCTACCTCAATTTGATCAGGCTCGCCCGATTGCTTTGAGCCGTTTTTGTTCGAGCCGCTGATCCTGACCGGAGCACCCTGGGTGGGACTTGCGGTGATCTGGG
>CAZVCO010000030.1:2719-3340 GCA_964625795.1 uncultured Verrucomicrobiota bacterium
CGACTGCGCTTCGGCGATGGAGAAAGCCGAGGCAATGGTGCCGAACAGGCTGGCGCTCCCGCGGTTATCCACGGCGATGTAATAGGTCGTCCCGGGCGACGCGCCGGAGAGGATGGCTTGGCTGCTGCCGGAGCCGTTGTTTAAATCGGGTGCGACCAGGGTCAGGGCGTCAAGGGAAGCGCCGGTGTATACGCCGATGGCCGTGTTGAAATCCGTACGGATACTGTAACTGCCCGCCGTAGTCGGCGACCATTGATACCACAACGAACCGAGGCCGTTGGCGTTGTCGTGGTTGGGCTCACCGAATTCGCGGGTGGCCTCGTAGGCATCACGGGGAGGAATGGAAATGGAGGTGCTGTCGCCGTTCAGGGTGAGGGCGTCCTCGAAATCGTCGTTGGCGGTCTGTCCGTGTCCCCACATGCGCACGGTGCCGCGGGCGCCGTCCTTGCCGTCGGTCACGATCCAATAGGTGGTGGAGGCGTCGGCGAAAAAGGCAACTTCACTCTGCGTTTTGCCGTACGGCGCGTCGTCGTTGGAGACGACCGGAACCAGATCCCCGAAGGCCGGATCGGGTACAGGCGAGGTATACACCGCGAGCAGGGTGTCGTAATTCTCATAGTC
>CAZVCO010000030.1:3350-5096 GCA_964625795.1 uncultured Verrucomicrobiota bacterium
AGGGTGTCGAAGGCGGTGGACCGGGTGGTCAGCACGATATCCCGGCTGGGTTCGCCAAGATCGGCCAGCCGCAGCTTGAGCCAAAGGGAACCGCCGCCAGGGTTTCCGGCGTGATCCTGCTCTCCCGGCTCTTTCGAGGCGTTGGTGTTGTCGGACTCGTAGCTGAAGGGGAAGAACGGAATATCGATCGCGTCGGCCAGGAAATCCTCCTCGGGCGGACCGGACAGCGAGAACTTGATGAAGCCCGAGGCCCCGCCCTTGCCCGCAACGGCAATAAAATAGGTGGTGCCGCTGGTGGCCTGGAAATCCAGCCGACTGGTGGTATCGCCGCCGAAGTCGTCGTTCGAGCCCACGGGCGTGAGGGCATTGACCGCGCTGCCGGTGTAGACGGCCAGCACGGTGTCGAAGCCACTGCCGACTGTGTTGACGATGGTGGTGCCGTCGACCGTGGCGGTGTAGGTGAACCAGACCGAGTTACCGCCCGCGCCCGCGTGGGTCGGCTCGCCGGACTCGGCGGTGGCGTGGCGGTTGTTGGCGCGTACCGATTCAGGCTCTTCAAGAATCGGATGTGCGTTGGCAAAGTCGTCGTTGAACGGAGCGTCGGTCGTGGTCTGCAAGGCACCTGGCACGTTGATCATCCGCCCGGAGACCGTCTTTCCGGTGAGCGCGGCGGTCACGCGTCCCCCGGCCATGATGCGGTTCTTGACCGCCATGTGGTCACTGCCGGGGAATTCGGCGTGGACGAGCGCGGCGAGGCCGGCGGTGGCGGGGGTGGCCATCGAGGTACCGCTGAAACTGATGGTGCCGGTGTCATTGTCGAAATCGAGCGAGACGATGTCGCGCCCCGGCGCTCCCACATCCACCGAGCCGGACCCGTAGTTGGAGAAGCTGGCCAGTTCGTCGTCGCGGTTGGTCGCCGCCACCGAGAGCATGTTTTCCAACTCGTAATCGGTCGGATAGACGTCGACCGTGTCGTTGTCCGAGGCGTCATTGGCCGCCGCCACCACGAAGAGCTGACCCGCCGCGCCGGCCGCAGCGATGGCGTCTTTGACCGCCTGACTGGAACTTCCGCCCCCCCAGGAGTTGCTGGTCAGAGTCGCGCCTTTGTCGATGGCGTAGTCGAGGCAGATGATCGCGTCCGAGGAGGCTCCGCCGTTAGTACCGAGGAATTTGAGCGCCATGATCCGGGCATCCCAGGCCACGCCGACCACGCCCTTTCCGTTGTCGCCAACCGCCGCCACCGTCCCGGCGCAGTGGGTGCCGTGGCCGTGGTCGTCCATGGGGTCGCCATCCTCGTTGCGGGCGTCGATGCCGTGGACATCGTCGATCCAGCCGTTGCCGTCGTCGTCAATTCCGTTGGTACGCTTGGAGTTCCCGAAGGCATCGAGACCATCCTCACCCGGATTGACCCACATGTTGGCCGCGATGTCCTCGTGGGTGTACCGCACGCCGGTGTCAATCACGCCAACGATCACATTGGAGGCGTCGGTGCGGATATCCCAGCCCTCGGGCGCGTCGATATCGGCGTCGGCTACGCCACCGTTCTGCCCAGTGTTGTGCATGCCCCACAGGCTGCCGTCGGTGTACGTCGGGTCGTTGGGACTGAGCAGCGGATGCACGATATAGTCCGGCTCCGCGTACGCAACCGCCACGTCGGTACGAAACAGGTCCGCCAGCGCCTCGGGAACCGTCTCCGGCTCCGCTTCCGGCAACGTGACCCGGTAAATCCCGATCCGGCTGATTTTC
>CAZVCO010000030.1:5106-5689 GCA_964625795.1 uncultured Verrucomicrobiota bacterium
TTTTTGTCATAAGAAAATCCTTGAATAAAGTTCAAAAAACAAAAATAACCCCTAAGATGAAAGAAAAGTTGATCACCTTGGTGAAGGCCTTTCTGATCCGGCTGATTTTCCGGGCCTCACCCCCTGATTCAATCACCGCCTTCAGAAACGCCTCCTCCTCTTCGGGTTCAGGCCGGACAATATACCGATTCGCCACCATCTCCTCCCGTGACACCACCTCACCTTGCTGGTTAAAGGTTTCCGACACACGAATAGGAAACGGGCTGTCTGCATCCCTCAACACTTTCACCCGGCGGGAAGTGCCATCCGCATCTGCGGCGGTTTCCTGTACCGCCAGAAGCTCCGCCTCCGGCCAGCGCACATCCTGTTCAACCTCAATCCGTGGATCGGGCGAAAATTGATCCGGTTTCCGCGAGGATGGATTGGTAAACTGCCTCGTGTTCCGGGCAGCCTCCTCGGGAGCACTTCCGGCCTCCTCCACAGTATCCGGCTTTCCATTCTCCCGTGGAGAAAGGACGATTGACGGCTCTTTCCCCTCGGAGAGGGTGGCTCCCGGAGAAGATTCCCCTGATGGAGTTTCTTT
>CAZVCO010000030.1:5699-8169 GCA_964625795.1 uncultured Verrucomicrobiota bacterium
TTTTCCCACCCAGGGTCTCCACGCCAGGAACCCGAGAATGAGTACGCCGAGAAAAAGAAGGAACTTACCTGATGTATTCATACGCTAATGCCTTGTCTAATTTGTACTGGATTCGTCACAGCCCACCAATTTACCCGGAAAGGTCTCACTCGTGAAGCGAGGACGAAGTTAACTCGTTATATTGAATTTCCACCTTCGCAGGAGTTTCCTGAAAGAACCGGGTCAGTTCGCGACCCCAAAGCACGGCCAGACGATTCTGCTCCTCCATCGCCCGCCGCATGTCTTCCCCCAGCCGGACATCAAGTTTGTCCTCCAGACAACTCCAGCGCTCCGGCATCCGTCTGAACGTCTGATAGCCGGATTCCACATTCTCCACCAGCGCCTCCAGCACCCCGCGTCCATCGCGCAGGCAATGCCCATGGGGCAGACGGTGAAAAAACAGCAGCCATTCCTCCGGACAGGTCGCCACATCGGCATACCGGCTTCGCTGTGGTTCCGGCCAGTCCTCCAGACGCTCCCCCCGGCTGCCTTTCAAACGGGGATAGCCAATCCAGTCATCATCAAACACATCAGGAGTCAGCCGCCGCTTCGGATCCGGATGCAGATGATCCAGATGGTGCAGCATGTACAGCCCCAGTGAACCGGTCAGATTCACGTACGCGTCATAACTGTCCATCAGCAGGTCTGCGATTTCCGCGGCAACTTCCGGTCCAAAGCTGAGGGCGGCCCACTCCTCCGCGATCTCCCAGATACAGATTCACCGCGGCCAGCGGATGCGGGGTCCACCACTCGGACATGCCTACCCCCGGAATCACCGCCAGCCCGGTGCCCGAAGCCGACAGCAGGTCCATCAGCCGCCCCTGCGGCATGGGCGTCTGCAGAATCTTCGTCCACAGCGGCCCCCAGTAAAACGTGAACGCATGCTGGCCGGTGTATTCCTGCGCGGCCTGCAACTCCAGCACCAGCGGCGTCTCCGGCATATTTCCGAACAGCGGATGCGGGGGTTCGTTGGCTTGAAAATCGATCGGCCCGTGCTTCACCTGCAGACTGACGTTGTCGGCGAATTTGCCGTCCAGACTGTGGAAATGCGCAAAATTGCCCCCTTCCCGACCACCCGTGCTACCGTACACGAAGGTTCGCCAGATCACTTGGCCTCCATAGGGCTTCAGCAAACGCCCGAACAGATTCGCGCCGTCATGATGATCCCGTCCATACTCGTTCGGCCCCGGCTCCCCCTCGGAATTGGCCTTTACCAGAAAGCCCCCGAAATCCGGAATCAGATCAAACAGCTTCTCCACCCGCTCCCGCCACCAGGCCTCCACCCCGGCGTCCAGTGGATCGGCAGTGTCCAGCCCCCCCAAAGTCATGGGCGCGGCGAAATTAACCGAACTCCAAAGCTGAATGCCCCATCCCCGGAAAACCCCCGCCAGTTCCGCCAACTTCACAAAGGTGTCATCCGTTAAATAACGCGGGTCGGCGTTCACATTGTTGATGCAGCAGGCGTTAAGTCCAATCGACGCATACAGTCGGGCCAGTTCCTGCACCCGGGGCTGTTCCGCAAACGGACGGGTCCAGTCGAACACACTGGCACCCGCGTATCCCCGCTCCACCGCCTCACCGGTTTTGGCGAAGGACAGATCCATATTGTCCCAGTGATTCAGCATCCGCAGCGGCATCGCCGGTGTTTCCCGCTTTTCCGTCTCCGCGTCGCGCCCCAGTCGCAGATCCCGCAACAGATCGAACACTCCATACAATAGACCACGGTCTCCTCCCGAGCGGAGAACCAGCTGTCCACCCTCCATGCGCCGTTGAAACCCCTCCTCCGGAAGTTCCGAACTTCGGAAAAGGCCCACGCCTCCGCTTCCGAGCCTCGGAACTTCCCCGCTTAACTCCTGAAGCCCACGCTTCAGTTCCTCAAAAGCTGTACAGGCGGGTCCGTCCACTTCGCGGGACCAGGCGGGCAATGAAGAGGATACGTTGGGACGGTGGAGCCAAAGGGAGCTGGGAGATTGGGCAGACATTGGGAGCCTACTATGCCCGATCCCGCCCCGATATGCCAAATACGGCGGCGTGTTCCAGGTAACAAGCCTACCGCGTGGTCTCCCCCTTCCGCCATTCCGGCCGCAGCAGCATCTCATAAGGAAACTCAGGGACGCCGCGCTGATTCTGCTGAATCTGCGACACCAGCAAATCCACACAGGCTTCGCCGATGCGGGCATCATCCAGATGCATGCCGGTCCAACCCGGAGTGTCCAGTCCCAGGTTCAAATGCACCAGTCCCACATCATCCGGAATTCGAATCCCCGCATCCTCCAGCACCTCCCGGGCTTTACCGTCATGGCAGATCAGCACGTCCGGTCGGTGCTCCTGAAACCGTCAGGGGCAGCACCAGCGCGACCCCCATGGTAATGGTAAACCCCGGCAGGCACCCCACGATGATGCCGGCGACGGTTCCCAGAAAAAGCAGTAT
>CAZVCO010000030.1:8179-9972 GCA_964625795.1 uncultured Verrucomicrobiota bacterium
TCCAGAAACGCCGCGCGGGCATCCGGCAGATCCGGTTCCTCATACAGCAGGGGGGGCACATCACCGGTTTCCGAATAGCGGATCTGATTCAGACGGAAACGCGCCTGCAGAGCAAAGCCGCCCTTGGCATCCTGTTTTTGCGCCATCGCCAGTCCCACCCGTCGGTATCCTGCCCGCCTCAGTTCCCTCAACGTCTTACCCATCATGAAATTGTCATCCTTGGCCACCCGGTGCAGCAGCGGCCGCCAGGAATCATGATGAAAGGTCACCCAGGTGCAGTCCGTCCAACGCAGCCGCAGATGCCGCATGTTGCCTGGAGGGGGCGCCACGATGCATCCCGGAATCCCGCGGGCGTAAAGTATATCGCAAAACCGCTTTGGTTTCAGTCCCCCGGGTCCCAGCCAGAATTCATCCACCCCGAATCCCAGTCCTTCGGCACGGGAACGGATCCCCTGCAAGTAGCGCTTCATATGCGGAAGGGTGCGCCAACCGTCCTCCGTCACGTTGCTGTGCACCCAGGCCAGCGTCGAGGTCAGTGCGCTTCCCTGACGCTTCTGCTGATTCCGGATCGCCATGGCCATGGACAGCACCGGATTGGGACGGAACCCGACCTCCTCCGCCAGGGCCAGCACCTTCTCCCGGGTTTCCTTCTTCACTCTCTCCGGTTGCTTGAACACCCGGCTGACCGTCATATGCGACACCCCGGCCAACTCGGCCAGCTCGCGAATGGTATAGACTGTTTTCTTTTTCCCCGCCATGTTCCCTGTAACAATAGGAGGATAAACCTCAGTCCGCAAGTCCGTTATGGAGAAGAAGAGTAATCTTTCACTCGCAGACGGATTCTCCCGCTTTGATGTGGCAAATCCACCGCATCCGTCTGTGAGCCCAGAACAATTTCTTTATCCGCCTCAACCAGGCTGACTTCTGGGACGGCTTTTGCAAACCGGAGGGTCTGACCCGCAAAGGTGGACGGCTCGTCAATGACATCGATCTCCACGGATTTCCGCACCGGAACATAATGCAGCAGGGTCAACAGCAGGTCATCACCTTTACGCATCGGATACACTTCAATGCGTTTGGAAAGTCCGTCTCCAAACGGTGGCGGTCCAATGAGTTCCCGCATCACCGCCGACCAGGCCGGCGGAATGGAGGGAGTACCATTCTGCCGGAGATCCCTGAAAATCGGATCGGCAAACACCGCCACCCTCTCTGCGGTGATCAGTGCGGGAAACGAATCGGCGTCGGCCTTCGGCGGGGTCTGAAAGTGGGAGGAGAATGTTTCGTCGGTACGCTGAAAATACGGCAGCACCCGGTCGATCCTCACCCGGGCATTCCCCGTGGCGCGGTAACGGCTTCCCTGACTGTAGAGCACTCGGTCCCCGTCCCGGAGTTCCGCTGTCAGACCCGGTTCACAGCGCCAAAAGGTCGGATGCAACGGTTCCGGCCCCTCATAGCGGACCGGCAGAAAATCGAGCAGAAAATTTCCTTCCGCATCACATCCGGAGGTGTGGGAGAGCAGCAGACAGCCTCCCTCCTCAACGTAAGCCCGCAGGGTGTCCGCCAGTTCCGGCGTCATCACGCAGACGTCGGGCAGGATCACCAGCCGGTATCCGGTGAGGTCGTCCTGGGCGTCCACCACATCACAGTCGTAATGGGCTTCCTGACAGAGCATCACCGCCCCCTCCTCGCTGAGGCTGCCGTTGACGCCGGGCGAGTTGGGCGTGAGGATGGCCACTGGAGGCGGCACCCGTTCCGCCCCTTCATAAAACGGTTCGGCCTCCTCCCACTGACGG
>CAZVCO010000030.1:9989-16385 GCA_964625795.1 uncultured Verrucomicrobiota bacterium
AATACACCCCGTGGAGGCAGTTGATCCCCTACGGAACTCCCCCCACCCAGCGCCTGGGCGCGGAAACATTCGTACTCCAGCGCCGGCTGTGGTTTCACGCCTCCGAAGTCCCCCCACATTTTCTGGAACCGGCCGGTCATGCCCAGCCAGGGTTTTCCCCAATGACTCTGCATACGAGCCATGCGCGGAAAATGGTGATAGCCCCAGAATCCGGAAGGAAGGGACTCGATCTCAAAATGAGTCTGGAATTCCGCGCGGGCGCGGGGGCCGACCTTCGGATCGAGGTTGCCATCGTTCTGGGCATTGTAAAACACCGTGGCGTCGGGCTGTCTGGCCTGAATCAACGGAGTGAATCTGCGGGCAAAGGCCTCCTGGGCCAGCCCCTGAAACCGATCGAAGTTCGCCTGGGTCGGCTCCAGCAGTCCATGCTCCTCCCGGAGCGCACGCGACACCTCACTCCAGCCTCCTTCGGGATGAAAAAAGAGGATATCGATAAAAAATCCGTCCACTGCATCGCCATAGCGGTCGAGGATTTCCAGCAGATGGGCTTCAAAATGATCCTGATAGTCCGGCTCCAGAAAGTTGTTAAACTTCCACATTCCCGGGTGACCGGGTTTTCCGTCCGGCCCCACCCCGTCCTCGGCAAAAGACCCCTCACGGTTCATCTGCCGCCATTCAGGATGCAGACGGGCAATGCGTTCCTCCCACACCACAGTGGTGTAGACCGGAGTACGCAGACCCTCCCGGCGCAGCGCCTCCAGCTGCTCCCCCAGCAGATCGCGGTCTCCGATGGCGGGATGCGACTCCCCTGTTTGAGTGGGATAGTAGCACATCCCGTGATGACACTTTGCAAACACGGTCACGCTGTTCACATGCGCAGCCTTCATCGTCCCGGCGAACGCGGTTGCATCGAAGTCAACCCCCACATCCGGAATATGGGGCGAAGTATGGAAATCCAGATGGATCTGGCGTTGGTGTGAGCGGAGAGGATTCATGCGTGGGCGTCCTGAAGAGTTTCAATCCGTTCCCGGAACACCCGGTATCGGTCCATAAACTTCTGATGCCGTTCCATATCGGATTGCCAGACGGTTTCCTGACCGACACAGGCGGCTTTCATGAAGTCGTCAAACGATCCATGGTCGGAGGCCGCCATATAGGCGGCAAGGACTGCAGCGCCTTTGGCCGTGCCTTCCTCATCACCCTCCCGGGCGACCACCGGAATGCCCAGGATGTCCGCGATCAACTGTGGTGCATAGCCACCTTTGGATTTAAGTACTCCGCCGGTAAGCAGGACTTTGCTCACCTTGCCGATCTTGGGTTCCACCTGATCCAGTCCGTAGCGCATCACCATGCAGGGGGATTCCAACAACAGGCGTGCCATCAGCCCGGGGTTGGCCAGAATCTCCAATCCTGCCCCGGTGAGTTCGGCTTTGGCATCGGGCAGCTCCGCCACATTTTCTCCCTGAAAGAACCCCAGCAACTGCGTGCCGTAGGCCTCCACCGGGATTTCTGAAGCCAAGTCGGTCAGCTTATCGGCCGTCGTTCCGAACTCCTCTCCGGTGAGGGCCGAAAGTCCTTTCACATAATTGGCAAAGCCCACCGTGCCATTGCGCGCGCACACCATCAGCATGGTCCGGGCATCCGGAGTGGACAGCACGTTCACGCTCTCATTCTCCGCCGTGATTTTGGCGCTGCAGGGCAGATTTCCGGTAAACGAGGTGCCGGCCGACAAGGCGAGCTCCAACTCCCCGGCTCCGGCCCCCACCAGCACGGACTGCTGATCGCCTTCGGGAGCCGCCACCGGAATTCCCTCCGGCAGGCCGCCCAGCAGTTCAGATCCGGCGGCATTCAAACGACCGGCAACCTCGCCGGCTTTGACCACCGTCGGCACCAGATCCGCCAGGGGACGGAAATTGCCACTCACCAGCGCATCCATTTTTTTAAGTTTGTCCCGGTCAATCTGGCCATCGTCTCCAAGATTCCCGAACATACCGGAGGCATCACCCGGCCCCACGACCCACTCGCCTGTGAGGTCATGCACAATCGATCCGGAGGCCACATTGACCCCGTCGACCTGATCCCAGTCTCCGGAATTCCGCATCGCCCAAAGGATATGACAGGCGGTCCAGCGTGCCGGAATATGCTCACCGAACGCCTCTGCCAGCTCCAGGCTTTCCGGCACTCCGCGGGGATCGTTCCACATGTGACAGCCCCAGGGCTTGTTTCCCTTCGCGTCCTTCCGCACCATACAGTGCATATGACCCGTCACTCCGATGCCGGCTACGGCTTCGATGGGGGTGTCCATGGACTCCCGCAACCGCTGCATGGCCGTGCGCATCGCGTCGGACCAATAGGAAGCCATCTGCTCCAGCCGGCCTTCCGGCCGTCCCGGAAGATAGTCATGCTCATACTCCGCATCACCCACCCCCAGCACCTTCCGGGTGGCGGGATCCCACAGGATCACCGAAATTCCCTGCGTCCCGGCGTCAATCCCCAGTACTTCTTTTCCTGACAGGTTCATCATGACCGCGCCTCCCCCCGGGTTTGAAACCCGGTTTGGTCTGATCTTTGATGCGTTTCTGGTGGATTCGGATAAACCGGAACGGTCAGAACATCCGGACAGCGTTGTGGGGAATGGGGCATGTACTTCATGAAACGAACTCTAGAGAATCCCGGAAGAAAATCATAGTGTTCTTATACACAAAAATGTGTATGATTGTAACATGACGCCATTCGTGACCGGTCGGGAATACAACGTGCACGGCCCGCGCATCCGACTTTTGTATGCAGAACAAAAGGATCTGGGGCGCTGGCGCTTTGATGACCTGTGCGCCCCCTATTTCCGGCTGTATCAGCAGTCCAGCGCTGGAGGCTGGGTCGACTTTGGGGAGGGGCCGGTTGCGCTGGAGCCGGACAGCCTCTACCTGATCCCACCCCAAACCTCTTTCCGCTCCGGGGCCGGGAACGACCTGCGTCAATTTTATGTGCACTTCACCCTGGATCCAGAGGAAGGCATTCCGTCCGGGGGTCCCCTGCCCCTGCGGATTCCCCTGGATACGCACCTCGAAAACAGTCTGCATCTGCTGTGGAGCGAAGAGCAGCCCGTCGCCCAGGCCCTGCTGCTGGAGGCCTTTGTCCGCACCGTGCTGGCCCGGGCCGGTTTCCGCTCAACCAATGAGATTCTGTCCACCCGCATGGAAACCGCTCAGGAACTGCTCCGCCGTCACCTTGGATCGGGAATTTCCAATGCAGAGCTGGCCGCAGCGCTGCATATGAGCGAAAAAGCCTTTGTCCGCTGGTTCGGGAGCGAGGCCGGAATTCCTCCTCAGGCCTGGCTGACCCGTGAACGCGTCCGGGAGGCCGCCGTGAGTCTGCATCACACCGATATCTCCATCGAACGCATCGCGGAACAATACGGCTTTTGTGACCGGCATTACTTCAGCCGTGTGTTTAAGAAACATCAGGGAGTCGCCCCCGGCACTTTCCGCCGGAACCGGGAACGGCTTCCGGTGCGGTAACCCT
The DNA here is from genome assembly GCA_964625795.1 of uncultured Verrucomicrobiota bacterium. Taxonomy (GTDB): domain Bacteria; phylum Verrucomicrobiota; class Kiritimatiellia; order SS1-B-03-39; family UBA6053; genus UBA6053. Next base: position 13,512 of record CAZVCO010000030.1, read on the forward strand.
CATCCGCTCTCCATCATTCGCCGAACTTTCCTCCGCTTTCGGTTGCCTGAGTGAGGGAGGAGAGGATAGGACACGGGTTGAGCTTTCTGTTATGAATACCCCCATCACTGACGACTCTGCCGCCTCACCGAACCGGACTCCGCTGTCCCGGGTGGTGCTGGTGTTCGCTTTTTCGCTGGGGTTATGGACCCTCTGCACCGGAATCGATCCCGAAAGCTGGGTGGTGGGTCTGCCGGCCTGCGTCCTCTTCACCGCCACCGTGATGCTGAACCGGAACCGCGCCCACCCCCTGCATTTCCGCGCTCTGCCCGGTTTTCTGCTCTATTTTGTTCTGCAGTCTTTCCGCACCGGAATGGATGTGGCCCGCCGGGCGCTTCATCCCGTGCGTGAAATCCATCCGGGCTTCTGCAACTATCCGGCCCGGCTCCCCCGCGGAACCCCTCAGGCGGTTTTCGCCAACATGATCAGCCTGCTGCCCGGCACCCTGAGCTGGTGTATTGAGGACGACGTACACAAAGTGCATCTGCTTTCAGGTCACCCCCTCATTCTGGAGGATCTGGCCAAACTTGAATCCCGGGTCGGACGCCTCTTCGGACTGGATCTGCCGGAGGACCTGCTGTGACTCTGGCCTCCTATCCCGCCTATGCCGCGCTGGTCACGCTCTTCACTCTGGTGCTGGCGTTTATCCGGGTCTCCCGGGGTCCCACCGTGGAGGACCGTCTATTGGGAATCCAGTCCTTCGGCACCGTGGGCACCGCTGTGGTGGTCCTGCTTTCTCTGGAGCCGGGAGAATCCGGATCCCTGGATGTGGCCCTGGTGATGTCATTGCTGGCTGCGGTCACCATCATCACCTTCACCCGGGTGCTGCCCCTTCCCGGTGAAACGACTCCTCCCCCCGGAGAGGACTCTGAACACGAGGACCAAGCATCATGACGGTGGTGGTGGAGCTGATCTCGAATGTGTTTCTGACCCTGGGGGTGTTCTTTTTCATCACCTCGGTCACCGGTCTGCTGCGGTTTCCCGACACCCTCTGCCGCATGCACGCCCTGGCCAAGGCGGATAATCTGGCTCTGGGCTGTGTGATTCTGGGCGCGATCCTGCGCCAGGACTCTCTTACCGAAATGGGAAAACTGCTGGTGGTCTGGGTGGTGACCCTGCTCTCCTCCGCCACCAGCGGTTATCTGCTGGCGAGAAGAATCCGCCGGGCCATGCTGCGGGGGGAACGCCCCTCATGACCGTCCATCTGCTTATCGATCTCCTCCTGGCCCTCTCCCTGGTGCTGCTGGCTCTCATTACGCTCCGCCAGCGCACGCCCGGCGAGGCCGTGGTGCAGCTGATGATCTTCGGTCTGCTGCTCTCACTTTCCTGGCTGCGCATCCGGGCGGCGGATCTTTCCCTCACCGAGGCGGCCATCGGCCCGGGCGTGACCGGCGCCCTGCTGCTGGCCGCCCTCCGCAGAACCGGGGTGGACACCCCCTTCTCTCCTCCGGCCCCCGCTCTCTTCCGCTACACCGTGACGCTGGGCTGCGTGCTGCTGGGAGCCGCCCTGAGCTGGGCGGTCATCGAAGGCTGGAACTCTCCGCAGGGACTGACCGAGGCGGCCTACGAAAACCTGGCCGACAGCGGATCCCGAAACCCGGTCACGGCGGTCATCCTGAATTACCGGGCCTACGACACCCTGCTGGAGGTGGGCGTGCTGCTGGTGGCCGCCCTGGGCGTGTACGCTCTGGCGGGCTCCTCCCGCACCCAGCCAATGTCTCCCCCCGGAGAAGTTTTCTCGCTGTATCTGCGCATCATGACCCCGGTCTTTCTCCTGGTGGTGCCCTACATGGTGTGGGTGGGGGGATCCGCCCCCGGAGGCGCCTTCCAGGCCGGCGCCCTGCTCTCGGGACTGGGAGTCCTGACCCTGCTGGGGCCCACCCCCTGGCCGGTGCATCTGCGGAAACGCGTGCTGCGCTGGAGTCTGGCCATCGGATTTATCCTGTTTCTCACCGTGGCGGCCTGGACCTGGCGTCACGGGAACTTCCTCACCTATCCACCGGATCAGGCCGCCGGATGGATTCTGGCGATCGAGATCACCTGCGCCCTGAGTATCGGCATTTCCCTCACCGTCATGTTCGCCGGCTGTGCCGGCTGGCTGCAAATCGAAGAGGAGAACGCGCCATGACCTCGCCGGAGCTTTTCTACACCCTGGCCGGTATCTGGATTGCAGTCATGGGCCTGCGCGGTGTGCTGGTGGGCACCGACGATTTCCGGAAAATCCTCTCCGCCAACATCCTTGGCAGCGGCGTGTTCCTGACGCTGGTATCCATGGCTGGCCGTTCACCGGAGGGTCCGCCCGACCCGGTACCCCAGGGCATGATCCTGACCGGAATCGTGGTGGCGGTCAGCAGCACTGCCCTGCTGCTGGCGCTGCTGGGCCGCCTGCGGGATCTGGAAGATTCTGAAGAGGAGAACGACGCATGACCGCGCCGGCCTGGCTTCTCACCCTGCCGGTGGCTCTTCCCCTGGCCTTCGCACTTCTGGCCCTGCTGCTGCCCTCGTCGTGGACCCATCAGGTGGGACGGATGGGCGGACTGCTCTGCGCACTGACAGTGGTCCCCTGTCTTGAGTGGCTCCTCCACTCCGGCGCGGTCCGTCAGTCACCCGGAGGCTGGGGCGCTCCCCTGGGGATCGATCTGTATCTGGACGGACCGGCCGGCATGTTCCTCCTCTTCAGTGCGGTCATGGGGCTGGGGATCAGCGTTTATGCCGCTGCCTATTTTCCCATCAGCCCTCCCCGCACCCGCTCCCGCCCCTTCCTGTTCTGGCCGCTGTGGTTTGTCACCTGGGGAGCCCTGAACTCCCTGTTTCTCACCCTGGACCTGTTCAATA
>CAZVCO010000030.1:16395-17007 GCA_964625795.1 uncultured Verrucomicrobiota bacterium
ATTTACGTCACGCTCGAACTGGTCAGTATCGCCGGAGTGGGACTGATTCTGGTGGCCGGCACCGCAGGTGCCGCCCGTGCCGCCCTGCAGTATCAGCTGCAGACCCTGGTGGCGGGACTGGTCTATCTCCTGGGGGTGGGATTGGTGTACAATGCCACCGGCACCCTGGACCTGCACCTTCTGCAGGCCCGACTGGAACCCGGGGTCATGATCAACACCGGTCTGGCCCTGATGACGGCCGGACTGCTGGTCAAGGCCGCACTCTTTCCGGTTCATTTCTGGCTGCCGCGGGCGCACGCAGATGCCCCCGCCCCGGTGAGTGCGATCCTGTCCGGTCTGGTGGTCACAGCCGCTTTTGTGGTGATGTCACGCATCTGGTTCGCCGGTCTCCGCACCCTGGCCCCGGGGGCCTTTCATCTGATGCTGGGTCTACTGGGAGCCGCCGGAATCCTCTGGGGCGGCATCCTGGCCCTGCAGCAGGACCGGCTCAAACGTATCCTCGCGTATTCCACTGTCAGCCAGATCGGATACCTCTTTCTGGTGTTCGCCCTCACCTTCCGCACCGGGCCGGAACCCGGCAGACTCTGGACCGGGGCCGTCTATCTGGCGGTA
>CAZVCO010000030.1:17088-17992 GCA_964625795.1 uncultured Verrucomicrobiota bacterium
CCTTTATGGCCGCGGGCGTGCTCCAGCAGGCCGAAGGCACGGACCGGCTGACCGATCTGCGGGGAGCCGCTCTGCGTCATCCCGGAACCGTACTGGTGCTGGCGGTGGCATCGGTCAATCTCATCGGACTTCCCCCCTCACTGGGCTTTATCGGAAAGTGGTGGATCCTCCGCACCTCGCTGCATAACGGCCAGTGGATCCTCTCAGCGGTGATCCTCGGCGGGGCCGTACTGGCGGGAGCCTATCTGTTCCGGGTGTTCGAAGTCCTACTCCGCCCCGCAGATCCCGCCGGCACAGAGAACCGGCGTCCACCGGTCAGCATCAAAGGGATGCTGATTCCGGCCATGGCCCTGGCCCTCGCCTCTCTGCTCCCGGTCCTCTTTCTGAAAGCGCCTGAACATCTTCTGTCCATTGACTCCCCGGTCGGGCAAACGCCATCCCTGCAGGGAGAGGCCCCATGACCCTGTCAGCACTCCTCCCGACCGCCGGACTGTTCCCGCTCGTGCTGGTGCTGCCGGCGGTGCTGCCCCGGCTGCGCTCCTGCAGTCTCTGGTGGCTTCCGGCCGCCTGTCTGCCTGCGCTGGCCGCCGGTCTGCTGCTCCCCGATGCCACCGCCGTGGCCTGGCCGAATCTCTACATGGGCATGGCATGGCAGATGGATCCGGCAGGAAGAGTGTTCCTGCTCTTTTCCGCGGTGGGCTGGCTGACCGCCGGCCTGTTCGCTCTCGTTTATTTTCAGGACAGGCCCCGCAACGCCCTGTTTGCCGTTCCCTTTCTGATGGCCATGTCGGGAAATTTTCTACTGATCTGTGCGGCCGATGTGGTCCTGTTTTACACCGGCTTTGCCCTCATGGGGTTTGCGTCCTGGGGACTGATCATTCACTCCGCGACTCCGGAGGCCTTT
>CAZVCO010000030.1:18002-20081 GCA_964625795.1 uncultured Verrucomicrobiota bacterium
CCCATGGATCAGGCATACCGGGCTGTAAGAGTTACCGGAGAAAACCTCTGGCTGCTGTTTCTCGCGGTGGGTTTCGGTCTCAAAGCCGGACTGGTTCCGCTGCACAGCTGGCTTCCCCTTGCCCATCCGGCCGCCCCGTCTCCGGCCAGTGCGGTGCTCTCGGGCTGCATGATTAAAACCGGCCTCCTGGCCTGGATCCGTCTGATCCCGATCGGGGAGATTTCCCTGCCAGCTCTGGCCGATCTGCTGACCTTGCCCGCGGTGGCCGGAATGCTGGGAGGTCTGATCTGCGCCCTGCTTCAAACCAATCCGAAAGCCCTTCTGGCCTACACCAGTCTCTCCAAAATCGGGCTGATGATGCTGCTGCTGACCCTGGCCATGCGCGACCCTGCCCTTGCGCCTCCCTGCATCGCGGCCGTTCTGTTTCTGGCCGCATTTCACGCCCTGCACAAGAGCGCCCTCTTCCTCGGCACCTCCGTCACAGAGGGAATGGGGCGGCCCGGACAGATTCTGCTTCTGCTCCTCTGCGCCTCCTACGCCGGCCTGCCGTTCACAGCAGGGGCGCTCTCCAAAGATTTCCTCTACAGCATCATAAGCACTCCCCTTCAACCCCTGAGTGGAAATCTGAGCATGCTGTTATGGATCGAGGGACTACTTACTGTCCTGGTACTGGCCCGGTTTTTCCGGATGACCCGTCCGGTCTCACGTTTTCAAAACCGACAGCTGTCACGCCCGGCCGGTGTATGGACGCTGTCCGTCTTCATCGCAGTGTGTTTGCCGGTGATCATGACAGCCGCTCCCACCTACGGTTTCGTCGTTGTCCTGCCGAAGCTCAGTTCCTTTTCCACCGGGGGTTCCGGCATGTGGAGCGGACTCCTGATGGCCGCGCTCATGGGGGCCGCCGGACTCACCATTTCCCGCACCCTTCCACCCGGCGACTGGATTCATTTCCTACCCACCCTGTCACGTCCCGCCCGGGACAGCGTCCGCCGCTTCCTCATTCAGTCCGATCAGGCTCTCACCCGCGGGGCCGGGGGAGTGGCCCTGATCACCGTGCTGCTGATCCTCCTGGGCATGTTACTCTCTTTCCGGCTTTAGAGCACATTCCGGCCTGATTCCATGAGAATGGGTACAGATATGATGGAAAAACCCTGCATCATCAATAACACCAACAACATGAAACCTCTATTCCCTTTAGCAATGACCGCCTTGGGAGCCCTTTCCCTCCTCACGGGTGCCGCTGGATCGAATCCATCCGTCAGCCGTCCGGTACTTTGGGAGAATTTTGAAGATCCGTCCGGTAGATTTTTCTCCGGAAAGCTGGATCATGAAAAACATCTGGAACTGGCGGAAGGCGAGGGAGTCGGCGGGAGCACCGCCCTGAAAGCCACCTATGTGGGATACCCCCGCGGATCGGAACGGATCGTGGAACCCATCCCGCTGGGAACCTCCGGGACGGAATTCACCCTGACCTATGACGTCCGTTTCACCGAGGCGTTTCAGTTCGTCATCAGCGGAAAACTGCACGGACTGGGACCTAAGAAACGGGTCACTGGCGGGAACGACATGAATCCGGAGGGTTGGAGTGCCCGGGTGGTTTGGAAAAAAGAGGGGGCCCCGGCCACCTACCTCTACGTTCAGGACAAAGAATCCCCCTGGGGCGTGGGCGATACCGCGGAAACGTTCCGGTTCATCAAAGGCCGCTATCATGCCGTCTCGCTTCATGTGCGGCTGAATGACCCGGCGTCGGCGTCCAACGGATCGGCATCCATCTACGTGGACGGACGGAACGTGGTGGAGTCCACCGGACAGCGGTTCCGGGCGTCCGACACCCCGGACAGCCTGATCCAGCAATTTCTCTTCAGCACCTTTCACGGCGGGAACAAACCCAAACACGCCCCCAGGGATGAAGACGGAAATTACACCGAGGTCGTGGCCTACTTCGACAACATCGCGGTCCGTGAGGGCCACTACATTAAACCACAGCCCGGACAGGATGTTCACTGACCGTTACGCCACTCAACATTTCACTATGCCAGCTTTCAGCCCCACTCCCACGTCTCTCGACCGCAACGCCCT
>CAZVCO010000031.1:0-931 GCA_964625795.1 uncultured Verrucomicrobiota bacterium
CGACTGCTGGTTCGAGTCCGGCTCCATGCCCTACGCCCAGCATCATTATCCCTTCCGCGATCCCGAACAGTTTGAGGACTGCTTCCCGGCCGATTTCATTGCCGAGGGACTGGATCAGACCCGGGGATGGTTTTACACCCTGATGGTGCTGGGCACGGTGTTGTTTGACAAACCCGCCTTTAAGAATGTGGTGGTGAACGGGCTGGTGCTGGCGGAGGACGGACAGAAAATGTCCAAACGTCTGAAGAACTATCCCGATCCGGTGGAGGTGATCAATAAATACGGCGCGGACGCGGTGCGACTGTACATGATCTACTCGCCGGTGGTGCGGGCGGAGAATCTGGCTTTTGCCGAGGACGGGGTGAAGCAGATCCTGCGCGATCTGCTGATTCCCATGTGGAACGCCACCGGATTCTTTGTCACCTACGCCAACACCGACGGCTGGACGCCGACCTCACTCGCGGACGGGGGCGAGAGTGACAACCTGCTCGACCGCTGGATCCTCAGTTCGCTGGAGAAGCTGGCGCAGGAGGTGACCGAATCCATGGACGTGTACGATCTGCAGGCCGCAGTGCGGCCGTTTGTGCAGTTTATCGAGGATCTCACCAACTGGTACATCCGCCGCAGCCGCCGCAGGTTCTGGAAGAGCGAGGACGACGGTGACAAACAGCAGGCCTATGCCACCCTGTACACGGTGCTGGTCGAGCTGAGTAAGATCGGCGCCCCCTTTGTGCCGTTTATTACCGAGGCCATCTACCGCAACCTGCGCACCGACGACATGCCGGAGTCGGTGCATCTCTGCGATTTCCCGCAGTTTGCCGGCGAGCATCGGGACACCGAGCTGGATGAGCAGATTGAGAAGGTGTTCTATGGCGTGGATGAGGAAATCTATCGCTCCAAGAGCGGCGCCGACCTGATCCATTCGTTGAAC
>CAZVCO010000031.1:941-3260 GCA_964625795.1 uncultured Verrucomicrobiota bacterium
TCCCGCATTTCGCCGGACGGCATAAGGATGCTGATCTGGATGAGCAGATGGCGGTGGTGCAGACCGTGGTGCAGCTGGGACGCAGTCTGCGTCGGGAATACGACCGCAAGGTGCGCATGCCGCTGAAGGGCATTCATGTGGCCACCCGCAATATGAGCCTCAAACAGAACATTGACGAACTCCGTCACTTGGTGATGGAGGAACTGAACGTGAAGGATGTGTGGTTCGGCGAGGAGGAGACCGCGCTGGCGGAGTACACCGCGAAGCCCAATTTCAAAAACCTCGGCCCCAGACTCGGAAAGAACATCAAGATCTGTGCCGCCCAGGTGGCGCAAATGGACACCGGTGAGATCACCCGTATCCTGGCCGGAGAGCCGCGGGTGCTGGATCTGGATGGCGAGGCGTTCACCATGACGGCGGAGGATCTGCTGGTCACCCGCGTGCCGCGTGAAGGTCTGGCGGTGGCCAGCGAGGGTGAACTGGTGGTGGCCCTGGAAACCGAACTCACGCCAGAGCTGGAGCGCGAGGGCCTGGCCCGGGAATTTGTCAGCCGCGTGCAGAATCTTCGCAAAGAGGCCGGATTCGACGTCTCCGACCGCATCCATGTCAGCTTCCGAGGTTCGGAAGCGGTACAGGAAGCGGTTTCCGAACATCGGAACTTCATCATGGGTGAAGTTCTCGCACTTCAGCTTCAGGTGGACGACGGGGTAGGCGGTGAACCTCTCGATCTCAACGGCGAAGAAGCGTTTGTGAAGCTCGAGGGAGCGTCCTAGACGCGGGAATTTCTTGGCTTTTCTGCGAAATGGATTAGTCACCACCTATGCCCAATCCGCCTGACCCAGCACATGATGCCCAGATTCTGGTGCTGCACGGAAATGATGAATTCCGGGTGGAGGAGCGTGCCCGTGAACTGCTGGAGCTTCGCTGCCCCGGAGCGGCGGCGGACGGAAGCCTCACCGTGCTGGACGGGGATGTGGATACAGTGGACGACGCCCTGGAGGTGCTGAAGCAGTTGCTCACAGCGGTGCAGTCGGCCAATCTGTTCAGCCCGGTGAACGTGACCTGGCTGAAAGGAGTCTCCTTCCTTACGGGTAAAGTGTTCCAGAATCCGGACGTGAAAGACAAACTTGAGGCCTTTCAGGAGATGATTGAGAACGGTCTGGATCCGGGTCAGCTGTTGCTGGTCACGGTGTCGGGGAAGATGAACGCCTCCTCCCGCTTTGCCAAAGTGATGAAGAAGGCGGGTCACCTGGAGGATTTTCAGAAAACCACCAAGGAGTGGGAGGTATCGGATGAGGCACGGCAGCTGATCCTCGAGGTCGCGTCCTCCCGTGATCTTGAATTTGAACCCGATGCGTTGAACGAGTTGGCGGAGCGGGTGGGCAATGACTCCCGCCTCATTCGGAATGAAGTGGAAAAGCTGTCACTGTGCCAGGACAGGGGGATGGTTCAGAAGAAAGATGTGGAACTCATGGTCCCGCTGCAGCAGGAGACCCAGGCCTGGAAGCTGGCCGACTGCATCGGTGCGAAGGATCTGTCCGGGGCGATGCGTCTTCTGCAGCGGATGGAGACCCAGGGGGTCAATCCGGTCGCCGCCATGGCTATGCTGCACAATTCACTGCGGGAAATGGCCTATCTGGGCTATTGCCTGCACAAGGGAGAGGCACAGATTCAGGACAAGGGCCGGTTTGGCAACTTCCGGTTCACCGATACCGGGGCCGAGGCGGGATTTCATCTGATTACCGGAGAGAAAAAACGTTCCCCCTTCCGGCTCTTTCAGCTGGGGCAACAGGGTAAACGGTTCACGATTCGTCAGCTGGACCGCATGGTGCGCTGCTCGGCCGAGACGTACGACGGATTTTTCCGCAGTCCACTCTCACATTTTGAGCAGTTGAGACTTCTGATTCTCCGCCTGTTTCATGAAGGGGAACAGAGCCGGGCATGAAAACGTTCTGTCTGATGGCCGCGGCGCTGTGGCTGGGCATACTTTCGGCCTCTTCGGTTCAGGAAGAGGTGGCGGCCCGTCCTCCGGTTCCCGACGTGGAACTTCCCTTTCCGGTGGGGGAGAAGCTTACCTATATTATTTACTGGGGCTGGATTGCGGTGGGGGAATCCGTGGCCTCCACCGAGTGGGCCTGGGTGGAGGACAGCTGGAAGCTGCGCATCCACGTCCGCACGCAGTCTAACGGGGTTCTCTCGTCGCTTTATCCGGTCGACGACCGGATCGAAACCCTTGGCGTGGAGAGGGCCATTCAACGCGCCAGGGCTGCCGATCTGCGGGTTATCTTATTAGAATCGTTGGAAGATGAGCCGCTGTTG
>CAZVCO010000031.1:3270-4182 GCA_964625795.1 uncultured Verrucomicrobiota bacterium
CGACCGGTCCGCTTTCGGATGATCCTCAATCAGGGCGATCGACACCGGCACGAAACCACCGTGTTTGACTGGGATGCGATGCAGGCACATTTTGTGCGGAAACGGAAAGACCGTGAAAACGAGACCAAGACCTACACCATCAAATCGGACACCCGCGATCTGGCTTCGTTTATGTATTTCCTGAGGAAAACAGATTTTGAACCGAAGACGGTCTACGAGTTTGAAGTGATGTCGGATGAGAAACTGTACGACCTTACTGTCACCACCCGCGAGGAGGAGCGCATCCGTCTGGAGACCTACGGACGGGTGCCCAGTCTCCGCATGGATCCCAAAGCGGAATTCCAGGGAGCGGTCATCAAACGGGGGGAAATGCGGGTCTGGATTTCCAGTGAAGGCCGGCAATTGATGACCAAAATGTTTGTCGACACTCCTTTTGCCAATATCCGGCTGCTGCTGAAATCGGTGGAGGGCCCCGGAGCCGAAGACTGGCAGAAGGAAGAATAGACATCCTGTGGTGAGACTGGGCTCCTTGACTTCCCCTGTTCCCGCATGCAGGTTAGGGGTCTATGCCGCCTGGCTATCGAGGATTTTCACGCCGGTTCGGTGAGCCGGATCATCAACCACACGTAGGAAGCACCTATCTGCGTCTGTTGGGCTATGCCCGTCCATACTGGGGAAGGGTGGGGCTGGTGCTGCTTCTGAGTGTCGGGGCGGCACTGCTGTCCACCTTGCCGCCTCAGGTGATCGGGGTGGCGGTGGATTCTCTGCGGCCGGCAGAGGTGATGCCCGGGGGCAACCCTCAAGCTCAGCTGCAACTGGCCGGGCCTCTTCAGGAGGTCGCGGTCTGGGTCTCGGACCGGTGGGGCGGAGCCGTCCATCCCGCATTGCTTCAGTACGGTGCGTTTGGCGCCG
>CAZVCO010000031.1:4192-9032 GCA_964625795.1 uncultured Verrucomicrobiota bacterium
TGCTGTTGTGTCTGCTGAGCGGTCTGTTTCAGGCGGCGCAGCAGATTCTGATGGCCCGGGTGGGGCAGCGCCTGACCTATGACATGCGGGGGCAGGTGTATCGCCATCTGCAGGGACTGTCGCTCTCCTATTTTGAAAACAACCGTACCGGAGATCTGATGAGCCGGGTGGTCAACGATGTGAACTCCCTGGATCAGGTGATTGTGGGGCCGGTGGTGGGGTTTCTGACGGATCTCTTCCGGCTGGCCTGGGTGCTGTATTTCTGTCTGACCTGGGACTGGATGCTGACGCTATCCGCGCTGGCCGTTGGTCCACTACTGATTCTGGTCACCACGTTGTTCGGCCGGGTCATGCGGAAAGAATTCCGCCGACTGCGAACCCTGATCGGTGACCTGAATGTCATCGCCAACGATAACATCAGCGGGATCCGGGTGATCAAAGTCTTCTCACGCGAGGACCATGAGGCGGAACGATTTGATGAGAAAAACCGGGGGGTGTATGAGCAGAATCTGCGGCTGGCCGGATTGTTTGCCGGCTTCCGCCCTCTGGTGGAGTTTCTTACCCGGGCCGGCAGTGCGGTGGTGCTGTGTGTGGGGGGGTATCAGGTGGTGACCGGCAGCATGAGTCCGGGTATGTTCGTGGTGTTTTTCACCTACCTGGGAATGCTGTACGGACCGCTGACCGGACTGACCCGGTTCTGGGCTTTTATCCAGCGGGCGGTCGCCTCGGTGGAGCGGGTGTTTGAGGTGCTGGATACGGAGCCGGCCGTGAAGGAGCGCCCCGATGCCCGATCTCTGGGTGCGTTACGCGGTGAGGTGGCATTTCAGGATGTGCGCTTTGCCTATGAAAACGGACCGGAAGTCCTGGGTGGTATTTCGTTACAGGTTTCACCCGGCGAGATGGTCGCCCTGGTCGGCCCCAGCGGGGCAGGAAAATCGACCCTGATTCATCTGATCCTCCGTTTTTATGACTGTACCTCAGGGCGGATCCAGGTGGACGGTCATGACGTGAACGGATTGCAGGTGCGTTCCCTCCGTCGTCAGATGGCCATGGTGCAGCAGGATCCTTTTCTGTTTAACGACACCATCCGCGCCAATATTGGCTACGGCAGAGCCGGAGCAGACGATCGCGGGATCGAAGACGCCGCCCGGGCGGCAAATGCCCACCAGTTTATTGCCTCTCTCGACAAAGGATACGATACCGTGGTTGGAGAGCGTGGCATCAAGCTGAGCGGTGGCCAGAAACAGCGGATCTCCATTGCCAGAGCGGTGCTGGCCGATCCGAAAATTCTCATTCTGGACGAGGCGACCTCTTCAGTGGACAGCGAATCGGAAACCCTGATCCGGGAAGCGATTGACCGACTGGCCGGTGACCGCACCACCTTCGTGATCGCTCACCGCCTCTCCACCGTGCTGCATGCCGATCAGATACTGGTCATGGAGGACGGGCGGGTAGTGGACCGGGGGCGCCATGCCGATCTGCTGGCCCGCGGTGGGGTCTACGAACGCCTGTACCGGTTACAGTTCCGGGATGCTCCTGCCTGAGCGGGTGATGAGCTGCCCCCTGGAAGCATAGACAGCCTGAAGTGCAATGGCACATGTATTTATTATGGACTAAACAGAAAGTATATAGGAAAATACTACCTAACCTATTATACCAGTGAATAACAAGTCCCCACGCCAAGACTCTCCCCGCATCGGTCCGCCGTCCCAGCGATACAAGGGTGAGTATGAGGGGATTTGCCTTGGAAGGCATTTGCGGGACTGGAGACGGTCCCAAGGGTATTCGCAGGAATCCGCAGCCAGGCAACTCGGAGTCGCATCATCCACCTGGGGCCATTGGGAGACCGGTCGACGCTTACCTACGCCCCGCCTGCTTATGCTGCTCCGGAAGATGACGGGCATCTCCCTCGGCTATCTTTTGTGTGAATATGCCGATGAATGTCCGTTTCATAAAGATAGGAATACCCTACCTTAGGTATAGATAATATATTTGTCACGTCATCTTTGCTTCGAGTAATATCGAGGTATGAAAACAAAATCCTTCGTCCTCGCATTGTTCCTGATTGCATGGTGTGGAAATCTTACCGCCTCCATCATCGAATTACAGACCGGAGAAATGGGGTATTACTGGTATGAAAGATCCACATGGCTCGGTGGGTCTGATACCTCCACCGGTTTTGCGTACGGAGATGCGCAGGGGGTGCAACACGTCCAGAGAAATTATCAATACTACGGAGGGTCGGATCGTTATTGGCAACAGAAAGACCTTTATTTTCAGATCAGCCTGGCCGACATTACCGAGCCTTTGGCCGGATCGGCCGTTTTCCGGTTTTACGTCACCGCAAACAATTCACCGGTTGAATCCATCCTCAAGCACCTCGGAACCCAGACCACGTCAGCCACCGGGGACGCGGGCCAAAAGCTGGCGGGGGACACCAATGTGGCCGGGACCGGGAGCTTTTCTCCTGGTTGGAACAGTGTGGATGTGACCTCCTTCATCGCGTCAGATTTGACCAACGGCTATGCTTATTCCGCATTCAGCATTCCCCAATTCGCGCAGGTCCAGGATCAAAACCGGCTACTCAGCCTGTACGGACCCGGGGCGACCGTTGACGTGGACGGGCTTCCCGTCCGTCCCTATCTGGAGTACACCACGATCCCAGAACCCAACACGGCCCTGCTGGTGATCCTCGGTCTGATGGCGACTCAAATAAGAACTTTCCTCCCGAAGGTCGGAAGCTTTCGATTTTAGACGTCCGAGCTTCGGAAACGGCTTGATTCAGATTCAAGAAACTGAAGTAGTTTAACCTCTGAATTCGGGTCAGTCTTCTGTTTCGGCCGGAGCCGGTTCGTCCTGCTCTGTTGGCTCAGGGGCTGCCGACTGGTTTGCTGCGCTCTGCTGCATGGCCTGTATCAGATCCTGCTGTGCTTTAAGCTGGAGAGACAGACTGCCCAGACGCTGCTGAAGTTCAGAATTCTGGGTCTCCAGACGGTCGCGTTCCCTGCGGAGATCTTTCATCTCTTTTCGGTTTGCGGAGCGTTTATCGTCTTCTTTCAGGTTTTGGAGTTCGGCGATGAGGGCCTCATTCCGGTTGTTCAGCACAATCACAGATTCCTCCAGCAGGGCCACGTCTTCTATTCGTTCCTGCAGTGAGGTCATCAGGTCCTGCTGTTCCTCCAGACGGCGGGTGAGTTCCGTTTTGTCATCCCGAAGCTGGTTGCGTTCCAGAATGAGACGCTGTTCGCTCTGGGTGGTGCTCATTTTCCGGTTGGCAAGTTCCTCTTTGGCGGCCTGCAGTTCGGCCTGCAGGGTTTCCAGACGTTCCTGTTGATCCGCCACCTGTCCGGCCAGCTCTCCCCGGGCCTGAAGGAGCTTCCGGTTTTCCTCCTCCACTTCATCGGACCGTGCTTTGAGCAGCTCGTTGAATTTCGTCACGTCCTTGAGTTCCTCCTCCAGAATCTCATTACGCTCTCCTGAGGATTCTTTCAGCGCCACCAATTCCCGCCGCACCGTGCGCAGTTCCTCGTTACGCTCCTTCAGTTCCTCACGGGATTGACGCACCCTGGCGTCCGCCTCGATCATCCGTTTTTCCAGAGTGGCCAGCCGGGCGGTTTCTTTGGCCAGTTGCTCACGCGCCTGCAGAAACAGTGTTTGAAAGTCCTCGGGACCCGTGGACTGCGGTTGAGTGACCTCAGGCGTTTCGGGGGTGGGGGAGGCCGCGGGTTCAGGCCGCAAATCTGCGATTTTGGTCTGGAGCAGATCCAGCCGGTAGCTCACCACCCGGGATTTAAAGTCCGGATCGCGTTCGCGCAGATCCAGATACCGTTCCTGCGATTCCAGATATTTCTCCAGAGCCGATTCCGGTTCCCCGTCTTCCTGCAGCCGGTCCCCATCCATCATGGCCAGATAGGCTTCGGTACTGAGTGCGTCGAGCGAGACGTCCGGCTCCTGGGCGAATCCCGTAAAGGTGAGCGCCATCAAACCGAAACCTGCCACCAACGTCCTGAAAAATGTGTGTTTGATCATGTTCGTTCTCTGTCGGTTTTCCGGGTGCGTGTCACGGCAAATCAGAATCGGAAGCTGTGATGCAGCCCAAAAGCGCCGGGGTGATGACGGATGTCGGGGCTCTTCGTTTCCGGGGTTCCGATCACTTCCACAATATCAAAACGGATTCCCTCGGGTTTGGGCTGGAGACGGGAGGCGTAGAGAACAGCCGCGCGGTTGAGTTTCCATTGTTTTTTCCGGTCCACCGCATCCCTGGCCGGACGCAGCCCCTCCTGTGCCCGGGTCTTGACCTCAATGACCACCAGAATGTCGCCGGACCGCGCCAGCAGGTCGATCTCATCGTGTTTCCCCACCCGGACCCTGCGTCCGAGGAGTTTGAGTTCGGTATGCTTTTTTAAATAACGTTCCGCCTGTTTCTCGCCCCATGTACCGAGCACGAGGTGGTGGGGAAGGACGCGCCTTCTCAGCCGGTACCACCACTTGGAACACTCCGACATGGCGATCAGCGTTTGTTGGCTACCGCCCTGAGGAATTGCCGGATGACATCGCGGTCCGCACCGGTGGTGGTCACGAGTTTATCCTCTGACTCCACCGCATTCCCGGTGTAATTGGCTCCGAGGGTCACTCCTCGTCCTGACAGCTCACGCGGCATGGTGATTTTCTGTTTCAGAGGCTCTTCGGAAGCCAAAAGGGGAAGCAGGGCTGTGGACCCGATGCAGGCCAGCACGGCGTCCTGCTTTTTGAGAGTGTTGCTTATGAGGGAAAGAAGCTGTTCATTTTCGGA
This sequence comes from uncultured Verrucomicrobiota bacterium, assembly GCA_964625795.1. Classification (GTDB taxonomy): domain Bacteria; phylum Verrucomicrobiota; class Kiritimatiellia; order SS1-B-03-39; family UBA6053; genus UBA6053. The sequence goes on from CAZVCO010000031.1 coordinate 8,985, forward strand.
AAAGGCTTCTGCCCCCGGGCCGTCCACCAGCAGGAGGATATCCATGTC
>CAZVCO010000031.1:9042-14687 GCA_964625795.1 uncultured Verrucomicrobiota bacterium
TTTGACCACCGGATAGGATATACCGGTAACATCGGCTTCCTGAAAGGCGTCGAGGCCGAGGTTGTTCAGATCGAGTCCGGCCTCCACCGGCGTCTCGAGATGCTGACGTGGAATCGGCTGCGCACCTGGAGTGGCCAGGGTGATGTCGGCACCTTTGGCCCACAGCTCCCGCAGAATGACATCGACATCCGGATTCAGTCCGGCCGGTGCCACCAGCAGTATACGCCGGTCCCGCATGAGGTAATCGGGGGCCAGCGCGGTTTTCTTCCGCAGGCGGTCTCGTTTTCCTTCAATGATGATTTCCGATTCCCCGCTGGCCAGTGCCTTGTCCAGTTCGCGCCGGAAGACCTCGATGGTCGGCGTCGGCTGTCCGGCCACCCGCTCAATCACATCTCCGGGTTGCAGGTCGGCCCGCGAGGCCACCGATCCCTCGTCCACGGTTTTGATAAAGACGCCCTCCGGATTGTCGGGAATGTGGTGAATAATATCATGCAGATCGGTCAACTCCTCCACGCCGAGTCCCAGGGTTTCATAGTAATGTTCCGGAAGCTGACCCAGATGACGCCCGAAGGCGGGGAAGGGCGGCAGTTCCTCGAGTACTCCGGTGAGGGTGAGTTCGGTTCTGTCCCCGGGGCTGCCACGCAGCACGGTGAAGGCCACCTCTTCCCCGGCCGGCATCGTGGTCATGCGCCATTCAAAATCAAGCAGCTGGGCTTTGCTCTGGGCGGATACCGGGTCGCCGTTCACCGCAACCAGGATATCCCCGAACCGCATGCCCATGCGGTAGGCGGAGGAATCCTCTTTCACGTAGGAGATCAGAATCCCCGAGTCCACCTCCAGAGCACGCCGAAGCTCGTCGTACAGTTCGCTGGTGAAGTACAGCGGAACCAGACTGCGGACAAACCGCCCCCGGGTTTTCAGGTCCTCCACCATATCCATGGCCACATGGATCGGAATGGTGAAGCCGAGATTGTTCTGTCCGCGGCTGGCGTAGGTGTTGATCCCAAGGACGCGTCCCTGCCGGTCGAAGAGGGGGCCGCCGCTGTTGCCGCTGTTGATGGCGGCATCGGTCTGAAACACCACGGTTTCGGTATCGAGATCAGTACGGCGGGTATTGCTGAGAATGCCGCTGGTGAAGGTGCGTTTCAGGCCGACCGGGGTGCCCACGGCAAAGCAGCGCTGTCCCACCAGCACGTTGGTGCTGTCGGCCAGTTCCACCGGTTGCAGCGGTTCCTCCATTTCAATTTTGAGCAGGGCCACATCGGGATCCATAGAGAATCCCAGCACCCGGGCTGAAACTTTACGCTCGTCATGAAGAATGACGGTGATGCTTTTGGCCGGTTTCATGGGCTGTTCCGGATCATCGCCGCGCACCACATGTCCGTTGGACAGAATGTAGCCGTCCTCGGAGATGATAAAGCCGGTGCCTCCGGCATTTTCATGCTGAATCGAGACGACAGAGGGGTCGACTTTGTTAATGACCTCCTCCGGAATATCGACGGGATTATCCGTGGCCGTCTCTGAAACCTCCGGCAGCAGCAGCGGCTGGGCCGCGAGGTTCAGGGTGAGGAGAGCGAGGGGTAGCCAACACAGTTTCATAGAGAGTCTCCGCCGTTTTCTTCGCCGATCTGAAGATTGAGTGCCTCGATGCCGGTAAAGGCCCCGCGGGAGAATTCGATCAGCAGCGCCTCGGGTTTCTCCTGTCGGATGCGTTCCAGAACCTCTCCGAAGGTGGCCACGTCCGGAGTGGGCTGGCCGCCGACGGAGGTGATGACGTCCCGGTTACGAAGCAGGGGTTCGCCAAAGGTGCGCCCGGTGGCGGCCGGGCTGCCCGCTTTAATGTCGATGATCATGACGCCTCCGGTCTCAAACAAGTTGTGCCGGATGGCCATGGATTCGTGAATATCGGTCACGGTGATGCCCAGATCCTCCGCCCGCAGGGTGTCGGGATCGGGACGTTCTTTGATTTTTCCCTTGGCCGTGATTTCCTTCCCGTCCCGGATCACGGTGACGCTGAAGGACTGATTTTCCCGCGGTCTAAGTGTCTGCAGGAAGAAGCGGTAGGCCCGGCGGCCCCGCAGCCGCATGGGGGTGCCGTTGATTTCCACCAGCAGGTCGCCGGTTCTCAGTCCGGCCTCGTACGCGGCGCTGTCTTTGAAGACGTGACTAAGCCACAGACCGCTGGGGGAGAGGCCCATTTTCCGGGCATAGGCGGAGTTGATGGGTGAGAGAATGGCCCCGAACCAGGCCTCTTCAGATTCATCTGTTCCGCTCTTGTCCCCGTTGCCCATGGTGCGGTCGATAAACTCCTCGAGATCATCGATCAGATCCTCGGCCACCCAGCCGTTGCTCTGGGTGGCAAACCCGACCCAGCGGCCCAATCGGTCAAACAACGGAGCGCCCGAAGCCAGATCGGGCAGGTGACTGAGGCTGTACTGACGGTAGCGTCCCTGCACCAGTCCCTGATGAACGGCCTGAAAGACAAAGGGTTCAAACTCCCGTTCCTCGTCGGTGGTGATGACGCAGAAGGCCTGCGCCCCCAACGGCAGGAACGCCGGTTCGGTGAACTCGAAAGGAACCAGCGGAGAGCCGGGCTCGATTTTCAGAATGGTCATGCCTAGACCTTCATCCACCACAACCGGGCGGGCCAGATAGCGTCGCTCCTGCACCCAGGCCTCAATGCGGGTGTCGGTTTCAGGATTGATGGTGTAGGGAGCGAGCAGATGTCCTTCGGAGGAGAGGACAACACCGCAGAAATTGACAAACCGGGGCTGGTTTCGCCGGGGATTGGGATTTTCCAGCTGGAAGAAGACCACCGAGTCTCCCGCGGCTTCCAGGGCCCGGGAGGCGGCGCGGGCATGGGCGTCAATCAAACGTTGATCCTGTTTCCGCATTGCCCCCGGACTGTGGGCGCAGCCGGTAAGAAAAAGAGCGGAGGCCAGCAGGCTCAGCCAAAAAATTCGGGTTCGGGTAAAACTCATAAAATCAACCTAGGGGAGTCTATGACAATAGAAAGGGAAGAAGATCTCAAAAATAGTCGGGGTTTATTTCCCGGCGTTCCTGTTGGATCGTTTCGAGAAATCGGCTCCGTCTCCATGATACCGCGCCCATGGCCTTCATGTGCGGAGTGCACTGCTGGATATCCAGCAGGGTGTCCCCCCGTTCCCGCACCCGTTCCACCAGGGCCAGGATGGCGGCCTTTCCGGCATTGGGTCGCAGATGGAACATGCTCTCTCCGGAAAAAAAGGTGCCGCTGTCGATGCCGTACAGGCCGCCCACCTGTTCGCCGTCCTGCCAGACCTCCACGCTGTGGGCGAATCCCTGGTGATGCGCGGACACATAGGCCTCCTGCATGAGGGGATGAATCCAGCTTTCCGGCAGATGCTGTGCATGACAGAGCCGCACCGTTCCGGCAAAATCCTCATCAAAGGTGACGTGGAACGACTCTTTCCTCAGGGCACGCCGGGTGCTGCGGCCCAGTCGGAACTCCGACAACGGGAGCACTCCCCGCATCCGCGGGCACACCCAGGGGAACAGGTGCGGATCATCCCCCGGCCAGGGGAATACGCCCAGAGGGTATCCGGCCGCCAGCGCGGCCACCGGCACCTGATTGGACATCCAGACCAGTTCGTTACGGGGACCCAGATGGGGAATGCGGCTTTGAAAAAAAGCCTGAAACTCCGCCACGCCCGGTGAGCGTGGAGGGGTCATGACGCAGAAAACAGGTCGGTGGAGGAGGGAGCGGCACCGGGCAGACCCAGCCGTTCGTAGGCGAGAGGAAAGGCCACCCGGCCCTGGGGGGTGCGTTTCATATATCCTTCCTGGATCAGGTAGGGCTCCACGACCTCCTCCAGGGTTCCCGGCTCCTCACCGATGGATACCGAGAGATTGCTGAGTCCGACCGGACCGCCCTGGAATTTATGAATCAGGGTCTCCAGGTAACGGATGTCCATTTCATCCAGACCATGCCGGTCGATCTCCAGCATTTTCAGGGCCGCGTCCGCCACGGTGTTGTCGATGGATCCGCCGGCCCGCACCTGGGCGTAATCCCGCACCCAGCGCAGCAGATTGTTGGCAATGCGGGGGGTGCCCCGGCTGCGGGCGGCAATTTCCAGGGCTCCGTCGTCTGAGATTTCGATATCCAGTATACGGGCCGACCGTTTCACGATGCTGCACAGGTCCTCATGGGAATAATAATCCAGCCGGTTGTTCATCCCGAAACGCGAGCGGAATGGCGCGGTGAGCAGCCCCATACGGGTGGTGGCGCCCACCAGAGTGAAGCGGGGAAGATTGAGGCGCACCGAGCGGGCGTTGGGGCCCTGATCGATGAGAATATCGATCACGTAATCCTCCATGGCGGAATAGAGATATTCCTCCACCGCACGGGGGATGCGGTGAATCTCGTCGATAAAGAGAATATCCCCTTTTTCCAGCCCGGTGAGCAGACCGGCCAGGTCGCCGGCTTTGTCCACGGCCGGACCGGAGGTGGTGCGGACATTGACCCCCATCTGTTCGCCCAGAATATAGGCCAGGGTGGTTTTCCCCAGACCGGGAGGGCCGGACAGCAGGACGTGATCGAGCACATCCTCGCGGCCGGTGGCGGCCTCCACCATGAGCTGAAGCCGTTCGGTGACATTCCGCTGTCCGATATAATCGGCAAAACGGGTGGGGCGCAGTCCCACTTCAAATGCAGGGTCCACCCGGGTCAGTTCAGAGTCGTGGGAGTCCGTCATGCGGGTATCCTACGAAGGAAGGCGACGTCATCAAGTCCGGGATTCAATAGATGACTCCGTTCCGGCGGGCGTAAGCGGTAAGCACCTCGGCAGCGGCCTCTTGCAGCAGGGGTCCCTCCACCTGAATTCCGCGTTCTCCGTATTGTTGGATCCAGTCATGCGGACAGGGTCCTTCATCAAACCCGATGTCCTCCACGGTGGCCCGGTCGGCCCCGTATTCCAGCCGGCTGATGCCCGTCCAGGGGATGGCGCCCATGCACTGGGAGCAGGGCTGGGCGCTGCTGGTGAGCACTACCGGTCCGCCTTCGGAGAGATCGAGGTGACCGGTATGGCGCTGGGCCATGAGAATGGCCATGATTTCCGCATGGGCCAGGCTAAAGCCGGAGGAAAGCACGCAGTTGACTCCTGCGGCGATACATTGGCCCGTCTCCAGATAAAAAATCCCGGCGGCAAAAGGACCTTCTCCACGTTCCACATTCTTCCGGGACCATTCAATGACGGCCTGTATCCGGCTGCCCGGATCCTTCGCCACCAGGGCGGCGGCCTCTTCCGCCAAGTCCTCGGGGATGCTGAGTTGAATTTCGTGCGTCATGGTCTGACCACCCGGTCGCGTTCACGCGGATAGAGACCTGCGCTGCCCAGAGACTCCAAATCGATATCCGCCACGGCCTGTCCGGGTTTCACTTCGGTGATGACGGCAATTCCGATGGGGGCCTGCTGACGCTGGATTTCCACCCGGTCCGACACCCGGAATCCGTCCTCGGATCCCTGATTGATCACCAGATAATGCCAGTTCGGGTTCACATAGAGCACGAATGCCCCCTGCGGAGGAGGTATTTCCTGCACGGGGGATTCGGTGACGGCGGGCACAGGGGTGGGAGTAGGTTCCGGGCTGAGGTCATCTGGCTGGGA
>CAZVCO010000031.1:14697-15204 GCA_964625795.1 uncultured Verrucomicrobiota bacterium
GCTCCCGAAGCTGTTCTTTCAGCCGGCGGTTTTCCTCCGCCAGCGTTCTTACCACCAGTCTCAACTCCTCCACCTCCAATTCCAGAGGAAGAGAAGGGGTCTGGCCGGACTCTTCGGGGACCAGCTCTTCGGTTGTCTCCGTCTGCGGGGGAGGCGCAGGAGGAGGGGGCTGTTGTGGGTCGTTGGCCCGGTCATAGCTCCACTCACAGGACGTGAGCAGAACCAGCAGCAGTCCTCCTGTCCACCAGCGGTTCATTGAAAGGTGTGCTCCTGGCCGGGAAAGGTTTTCTCTGCCACATCGCTGCGGTAATGACGGAGGGCGGCGATGGCGGTTTCGCCCAGTTGGGCATACGGTTTTGCGAAGGAGGGGGAGGGACGGGGATAGAGTCCCAGGAGGTCATGGAACACCAGAATCTGTCCGTCGCATTCCGCTCCGGCCCCGATACCCAGAGTGGGAATTTTCAGAGAAGCGGTGATCTCCGCCGCCAGGGGACCGGGGCAGGCTTC
>CAZVCO010000031.1:15235-19648 GCA_964625795.1 uncultured Verrucomicrobiota bacterium
ACGGCTCACCGTTTCGGCCCGGAAGGCACCCCCTTCCAGTTTCACGGCGTCCGCCCCGCCTTCCACCAGCAGGCGTCCGGCCGACATCAGGGCCTGTTCGGGCGAGAGTTGGTAACTCATAAAGGGCAGGTCGGCCACCAGCAACGCCTTGGAACAGCCACGCGAGGCGGCGGCAGTGTGATGCACCATGGCATCAAGGGTGACCGGCAGAGTGGTGTCGTATCCCAGCACGGTGTTTCCGAGGCTGTCCCCGACCAGCAGGAAGGGGAGTTCAGCCGATTCGGCCATCCATGCACTGGTGTAGTCATGCACCGTGACGGCGGCAAAGGGAGTCTGATCTTTCAATGCCCGGATTCGGGCGGGTGTCCATGTTGACATAACTGAACTTTACGGAACTGAACCCGCATCGCAACCGGAAACGCTTCGGGACTTTTTCGAAAGATTATTCCGATCCGTCCGGTCCCGCTTCCTGACCGGCAGCTTCGAGCAGTTTCTGCACCTGGCGCTGAACCACCGCTTCGCGGTTCTCCTCCTGTCTGCGGTGACGCTCCTCGAGATCTGACAGTTTTTTTCTCATCCGCTGAATGGCCTCTTCGCGATGGGCAAACACAGCATCCATGCGGGCAGTGACGGCGTCCTCCAACCGGCTCACCGCCTCTTCCCGTTCCTCGGGAGTAGACGCCTGGCGGACGCGTTGCACATGTTCCTCAAACAGAACATTTTTTGGCTCCCTTCTTTCGTGTTCTCCTTTCCGGCGACCTTTCATCCGGCTCCTCATCTCAGCCCGGAAGGCGTCAGGATCGTCTCTCCGCAGTTCCCGGAGACGACGCATTTCCTCCGGATTCTCTTTTTTCAGCTGGTGGAAATAGTTTTCAACCGCCTGAGGCCTTCCCCGGCGGGCGGGATCAGGCCGGTTCGGGGTGTCGGCGGAGGATTGTGCGCAGAGACAGGTTACTGCACACAACAGGATGAGAAAAAGGCGGGGTACAGGGTTCATTAAATGGATTCCTCCGTTTTGAGATAATCTTCGGCCCGCATGACCTCCTCTTCAATCAGCAGCAGGTCCAGGATCGAGGTTTCATTCCAGGTCGCGACTTCCTCCTGTAGCTCATCGAGTTCGTTTGAAAGATCGGAGATGTCGGACAGGTCTCCGGTTGCCGGAGCAGGATGCATGTCCGCAGTCACGGGAAACGGATCGGGGGTCCTGAGAAAAGGCAACAGCGTGACGGCCAGAAGCAGGCCGGCGGCCAGGGCCAGGATCCGCGGACGGAACGGCATCACCGAGGGGCGGGCGGCGTTGCGGATAGCCTCCAGAGTACGGTCGTTCAGGGGCGGTACTGTTTGGGCGGCAGCCAACCGCTCCGCCTGCTGCAGGGTGCGGTATTCCCGGGCCAGAGCCTCCGCTTCTGGATGCGCGGCCAGCCAGGCCTCCAGGTCGGCGGTTTCCTCGGGCGAAAGTTCACCTGACTGATGGAGCAGCAGGGCATTGGGGAGGTCGTGTTCGTTCATGTGGAAAGAGAGGTTAGCGTGTCGTAGTCGTCGGCCAGTTCGGTACGCAGATGTTTGAGGGCGTACTGCATGCGGGCCAGTGAGGTGTTGATGGATACCTGCTGGGACAGGGCAATTTCTTTGAAGGACATATCGGCTTCGGTTCTCATGAGATAGACCTCACGCTGTTCAGGCGGGAGCCGGTCCACCGCCTCGAGAATCCGCTGGGCCAGCTCCCGGTTGCAGGTGTTCCTGTCTCCGCCCGGAGAGGTGTCGGCGATAACCTCCTCCAGCGAGGTGGTGTTCTGACCCCGGCCGACCGGCTGTTGCAGGCTGAGGTCAGGTTTGCGCTTCCGGCTGAGATCGATGACCCGGTTCCGGGCGATGCGGAACAGCCAGGCCAGCAGACGGTCCCGCTGATACCGGTGAAGGCCTTTGACCGCCCGGAGCCAGACATCCTGGAATACATCCTCCGCGACATGGGGGTTCCGCACCAATCCAAGGATGAACCGGTAGAGCGGCACGCGGGTGCGCTCCACGATCTGGTCGAGAGCCTCGGGGCGGCCCTGCCGGTACTGCTGAAGCAGGTCATCAAGTGTCGGTTCCTCCATACGGTGTTGTTCTGTCAACTTCACTTAACGGAGTCAGCTCTGAATTATTGCATTTTTTATCAGCAGAAGTTCCCTGCCGACCCACTGATAGCATTCCCACAGGGTCGATAGAAGCTGCTGAACCTCCTCCGGAAAGGGCAGAGGGTGGACGAACGCCGCCATCAGGGTGAGGAACAGAAGATTCAGACAGAGGATGACCGACAGGGATCCAAAGGTGCCGTAGGCCCGGAAATCGCTTTGCGGCTGACAGACCGCAAACAGGGTGAATGTGACGTGAAAGCTCCAGGTGATTCCCAGCAGCAGCGGCAGCAATCCAGGGAACCAGCCAGGAACCGCGGTGTCCGGAATCAGGCCGAAGATCAAAACAGTCGCCAGACTGTACAGCGGAATCACATAAGGGGCCAGCGCGATCCAGAAGGTGACCCTGCCCACCCGGACGCTGCCTCCATCGCGACGGACACTCAATTCGCCCCCGCTGACGCCGCCGGCCCAGGCGGCCAGAAGATGGGCCAGTTCGTGACTGAAAATGTAGAGGCGCACCGGACGGTTCAGAAAAACGAACACCACGATCCAGCCGGTAAAGCCGCTGAGAAAGAGGAGGAGACCAGGCAGAACGTCCGGTTCGGAGTGCAGGCCAACCAAATAGTCGAACAGTGTCAGGCCCAGACCGGCGGTGGCCGGGAGCAGCAGAAGGCCAAGCAGGGTGGCGGAGATCCACCGCACGTCAGGCTCCGCACTGGCGCCGCAGTTCCCGGCGGTGACGTTTCAGGGTGACCCGGCGGATATAGCAGGCCACCCCTGGAGAGGCGGCCCAGGGAAAGAGGGGGGTGAATCCTTTGAGAAACCTGTGCCGATGTTCTGCCGGGATCTCCCGGGGGAGTGAGCCATTGATCTGATAAAGGTTCCGGAGAAAGGTGCGGCTCAGGATTCGTTGGGGCCGGATATCCTCCAGGTCTGTCCAGATGAACCGCAGCCCGCCCTCCTGATGTTCTTCAATTCTCAGGTTGGACAGTTTCGCATCCAGATGAACCAGTCCGCTGGAGTACAGCGACATAAAATGGGCACGAAGCACGTGCCTGAAGCGGGTGCGTTCCGTCGCAGACATGCGTTTCCATTCCCGCCGCAGCCAGACCCGCACCGTTTCGGAGGGCGGCAGAGGCCGGGTGATGAAGTACGAGGTGCCGGCTTCGGGACCGGAGAGCACCTCCAGCCAGCCCAGGGGTTCAGGCACCGGGAGTTCCGCCCGGTCCAGGGTGTTGGCTCCGGCCCAGGCCCGACGGGCGCGGCAGATCTCCAGCGGACGCCGCCAGAGGCGGGGGTTGGGTTCGTAGCGTTTGATAATGACCGGGGTCGCAAAGAGAGAACCCAGCCACAGGGTCGATCTGCGGCCGCGTTTGATGAGCTCGTCCGGATTCTCATAGGAGCGGAGGATTTCGGGCAGCAGGTGGTCGATCCCGGTTCCGGTTTCCTCCCGCCAGATCCCCCGCACCTGGCCGTCACCTGATACAGCATCGTCTGCCTGCAGGTGGGCGGCATAGGTGAGTCGGAGGGTCTTTCTCAATTCAAGGGTTTCGCGCTGAACAAACACCCGTTTCCACTGGGCGAGATCGTGGGTGGAGATTCCGAGTGGCCGGGCGAGAAGGTGAAGGGCCTTCAGCCGCTGGCGGGTGGAGCAGGATCTGACCACGGGATGCTCAAGATAAACGGCGAGAGCGCTTTCAAGATCATGACGGTCGGGCGGGGCAGGACAGCGGACGGCGGATCCGGGGTAGGGCAGGTGAAGCTGACCCTCCTCCATCCACCAGGAATGGGCGGGGATGGTTTGAAGGGGAACCCCCTCCTGACAGCGTCGCCCGAGTTCGGTGGCGGCCTGCTGAAGAAGTGTCCCTGGACCGATGGAGGAGGACGTCAGTGAAGACGTCCGGCTGAGAGACAGAGTGGGGGCGGCAGACGCATCACGCATACCTGTACCTAATAAAACTGCGGAGTCTTGGCAATAGCGGGTCACTCTGAACCGGTGAAGGGTTGAATGGGTGAACATGGACTAATTTGAGGTTTTCCCAATATCTTCAGATCATTACAACCACGGACCGACACTGACAGGCGCGGACCCATGCAGAATCGTCCGCAAAAAAGCCCCTATGGAGTTGCGTCAGGAATACAGCCTGACTGGAATTTTTCTCATTTCCTGCATCATGGATCCGCGCCTGACCGCGTCGGTCCGTGGTCGTATTATGCTCTTTACTGCCCCGGAAACACGTTTTTCGCTGACATGTGGCAGGCTCTGGTCAGGTTTTCTAATGTTAAGATGCGC
>CAZVCO010000032.1:0-19598 GCA_964625795.1 uncultured Verrucomicrobiota bacterium
ACAAAAACAATTTTAATCACCCTTGTTTTTTCTCTGTTTGGATTTACCCTGATGCCCGAGCGGTTTCAGCCCTGGTCCGTATTCGTGTTGCCGCCGGGGGGATTCTTTGTACTGGCGGGCTGGCTGATGCTGTTCTCCTTCCTGCAGCAGCGTAAAGCGAAAAAGGAGGCGGCCTGATGGATGCATCCAGTCCTCTGTTTATTTTCCTCAATGCGTTTCTGATCAATAACTTCGTGCTCGCGATGTTTCTGGGTCTGTGCCCCTTTCTCGGTGTGTCCGGTAAAATCAAAACCGCCCTGAACATGGGGGCGGCCGTGACCTTCGTGATGCTGGTCAGTTCGGTCTGTGCCTTCGGGTTGAATCTGGTGCTGGCGCGGTTCGAACTGGAGTTTCTGCGGCTGATTTCCTACATCGCGGTCATTGCCTCCGCCGTGCAGCTGGTGGAAATGACCGTGAAGCGCTTTAGTCCGGCCCTGTTCCGGGCGCTGGGTATCTTTCTTCCCCTGATCACCACCAACTGTGCCATTCTCGGACTGGCGCTTTTTCAGACCGCACGGGAGTATAATTTCATTCAGTCCCTCGCCTTTGCTCTGGGGGCGGGAGCCGGGTTCACCCTGGCGCTGGTGCTGATGGCCGGGCTGCGGGAGAAGCTGGAACTGGCGGATGTGCCGGATGTGGCCCGCGGGGCGGCACTCAGTCTGATGATCGCGGGACTTTTGTCTCTGGCCTTTATGGGATTTGCGGGGTTGGGCGGATGATCGGCCGCATGCTGATCGCCAGTCTGGTGGTGTTCGCCCTGTGCGGACTGTGGATATTGGCCGTACAGGCCGGAAGAAGCTTCGCCCGGCGTCATCCCGAATTCGGCCGCTACCGCGAGGAGGGGGGAGAGTGCGGGAAGAGCTGTGGGTGCAGGGAGAGGTCAGAGTGCAGAGTTCAGAAGTCAGGGGTTCAGGTAAAGGAGATTCAATGAGCGTCATCATGCCCCTTGTTATGATTGGAAGCCGAACGTTGAACTTCCAACATCGAACATCGAACATCGAACATTCAAATTTTCTGTCTCTGCCCCATTCATTTCGGCGTTCAATGTTGGATGTTCGATGTTCAACGTTCGATTTCTGAAACAACAACCTAATTCCCCAATCAACCAATACCAAAACCATGAACCTAACCGAATACGACATCAGCCATCCCTTCACCGGGACCGTAGCCGCCACCGAGCGGATCACCCCGTCCTACACGGCGGAGGTGCGACACATCACCCTGAACATCTCCGACGCGACCTTCAATTATCTGGAGGGACAGAGTCTGGGCGTGCTGGTCCCTGGACCGCATGATTTCGGCAACGACCATCACATGCGGCTGTATTCCATCGCCAATGCACGACAGGGGGAGGACGGAAATTTCACCGAGGTGGCACTGTGTGTGCGCCGCTGTTTCTATATCGATGAGGTCAGCGGAGAGCGGCACCCGGGGGTGGCCTCCAACTACCTCTGCGATTTGAAACCTGGCGACAAGGTGCAGTTGACCGGGCCGTATGGCCGTCAGTTCCTGGCCCCCAAAGACAGCGCAGCCAACCTGCTGATGATCGGAGTGGGAACCGGAATAGCCCCTTTCCGGGCATTTATGAAACATATCTACAGCGAACGGGGAGACTGGCAGGGGAAAGTCCGCCTGTTTTATGGAGCCAAGACCGGAATGGATATGCTCTACCTGAATGATGAAAACGGAGATCTGGCCAATTATTATGATGAGGATACTTTTGAGGCCTTTCAGGCTCTGAGCCCACGCCCCCATTTTGATGAGCCAGCGGATATGGCCCGCACCGTCAAAGAAAATTCAGGAGAGGTCTGGGATCTACTCCAGGAGGAGAACACCTACGTCTATATCGCAGGTCTATCCAACCTGGAGGATCAGCTGGACCAGGTGCTGTCTGAACTCGCCGGTTCCCCTGAAGCCTGGGAGGCCAGAAAACAGGAGCTTATCGAGGACCACCGCTGGGCCACTCTGTTTTATGCCTGAGAGATTTCTGAGCTTCGCCTGCAAGCGGGTTCTGGCATCACGGTACCCAGTCGTTGCCGTCCAGCAGCTGGAGGGTGTAGGGACGCCAGGGACTGGTGACACAGGTGCGAAGGGCATCGCTCTCCGGGTCGCCATGATCGAACGCCCGACGCCCTCCCGGAACATGACCCAACCTGGGTTATGGTAAAGGGATTCTGTTTATATCGGGATACTCACCACCCTGGAGGAAAACGCCGGAAGGATGTTTCCCTGGTCTGTCCCGTGAATCAGGGTCCCGGAAGGCACCTGATTCAGTACCCGGTCGTCATGACCCAGATTAAAAAGGCACACCAGTGTCTCCTCCGGGCTGCTCCTGCGGAACGCGACCACCGTACGGTTGGATAGTTCTGTTTTTTCTCCGACGTCATAGGGCTGCCAGCCTCCGGACCGGAGTGCCGGGTGATCCCGGTGGAGACGGAACCGGTTCCGCATTTCGGAAACGGCCTGTGCCCGTTCTTCCGAAGTTCGGAAAAACTGATTCCCTTCAAATTCGATGCCCTCTATGGCCGTCACTGTTCCGTCTGCTGACAGCCTCCGGTACCCTTTATCGCACACGTCGAAATATTCGTGGATCGGGGGACGGTTCAGGGCTCCTGCCTCCTGTCCGGCCAGGGTGAACACGATACTGCCGGGCAGGCAGGCCGCAAGGTCCATGAGTACCCGGCAGGCATCCCTGCCAAAGCGGTGAACCCCCCGGCCTTCATCGTGATTATCCACATACCGGGCCAACAGCAATTCCGGGGCCCGGTCCATATGGTCCTTCATCAGACTTTCCACCGCACCGGCGATCCCCCGCTCCCGCCAGGCGGTGAGACGGGGAGAAAAATCCGCATTGGTTTCCGCGGCCGGATCCAACAGCAGACGGCTGTTGCCGCGGGTGTCCCGGACATACCCGTATTGAGCGATTTTATAAAAATCATCATCATAGGCGGAATGAAATCCGCGGTGGAACAAATCCAGATTCCGCTCAAATCCGTAACATTCGGCCAACAGAATAAGCGGACGGGTTCCGGCGGCCTCCAATTCGGGGATGCATTCGTTCCAGAACCCGAGGTCGTTGATCATATGCGCCATGTCCATGCGATACCCATCCACCCCGCTTTCCTCATCCTCACCCCTCAGCCAATACAGGAGGGTATCGGTGACCTTGCGCCGCAGAGCAGGATTGGTGTAATCCAGTTTGGCGGTATCGCTCCAATCAAAGTCAAAAGCCGGGTTGCCCTGTTCATCCCGCAGGTGAAATCCGGGATTTTCTGAAAGCCAGACGTGATCACGCGCCGTGTGATTGGGCATAAAGCCCAACAGGACTTTCATTCCCAGGCCATGTGCTGAGCGTACCAGATCAAACCATTCGGCTTTGGTTCCGAATTCAGGATCCACTTCTGAATAATCCGCCACGGCATACGGTGACCCGATCCCTTTTCTTCCCTCGACCCCCATGACAAACGGAGGCATGATGTGAAGCAGGTCTACCCCCAGATTCTGCAGGAGGGGCAGTCCGGCTGTGGTGACAGCTAACGGAGAGGGTTCAGACGCCGCCCCTGTGGAAGCCTCACGCAGAGCCTCAAAGGGCGTACGGGGCGCGGAGGAGGACACACTTCTGAGATTTACCTGATAATGATTCATTCAGATCCTTTTGATCAACGGGTGGGACATCAAACGATACTCTTTTCTTATTACTCGGATCATGAGGCTGGAAGATCTCCTGTCCGGTAGGGGGGTATACCTTTTATGAATAACCTTCCCGATTTCGGCTTAGGACATTCATAATCCTAATCGTTCTCGTAATCCCTGGCCGTCTCCGAGAGACGTCTCGGGCAGGCATAATCGAAAAATTGATTACGATTACGATCATGATTAGGATTACGGTATTTAATACCTGAGATCATTCGTAAATGGTATTACAGGAGGGGAGTAAAAGGATCACAGGGTGCGGTAGATCCAGGCGGTGCGCGGGGGCACCGTAATGGAGGCCGTGTTCCCTCCACGGATCCGTTCCTCCGTCGGCAACCCGGACGGTACGACCGTATCTCCGTCACCGATTTTCTGCCAGACCCCTCGTGGAAGTTCTGTCCGGAACGTCTGCTCTTCGGTACCGGCATTCATTAGCACCATGACCGAGGGGATGTTCGGTCGTTCCGCGTTGGCATTCACGATCCACCCCAGGGCGGTGGACGGGCCGGGTTCGATGAACCGGGTGTAGTTCAACGAGGGGGTTTTTCCCGGCGGTACCCGCAGGGCGCGTCCGGCGTCGCTGAGCCGGAAGGCAATCATTTGTTTGTAGTAGTCCAGCACCTCGCGTGCGTGGGGACGGTCGCGTTCGTTCCACCGCAGGGAATTGATGCGGTCGCCCTGGTTGTAGGTGTTACGGATGCCGTGTTTGCTGCGCAGGTAGGCCTGACCCTCTGTGATCATGGGAGTGCCCAGGGAAGTGAAAATAAGGGTGGACGCCAGTTTATGGATGCGCTCATCACGGTTGGAGAGCTCGCGGCCATCATTTCCGGGATTGTTGGACAATTCGTCGGTCAGTGACAGATCGTCATGACTTTCCATGTAGTTCACGCTCTGCAGGGGATGGGTGGTCCAGGATTCCACGCTGCCCCGGATGCCCTTTTTGATATTCTCCAGGTCGCCCCGTCCGGTGACAAAGCGCTTGGCAGGTTCACGGAATTGATCGTTCCACCCCCCCCAGCTGGTGGGTCCGAGGAAGTCCTTGTGGTGGCCCCGAAAGCTCCAGGGTTCCGAATGGAGGACCACATGGGGATGTTTTTCCCGAATCTCCGCCTCGATTTCCCGCAGGGTCTGGTCATCAATCAGTTCGGCCAGGTCAAAGCGGAAGCCGTCGATGCCGTATTCCTCCACCCAGAACAGCACGCTCTCCTTGATGAGCCGTCGGAACATGGGGCGCTCGCTGGCGGTGTCGTTTCCGCAGCCGCTGAAGTTCTGGTTGGTCAGGTCCGGATTGAGACGGAAATAGTATTTGCGGTCAATGTTGTTGAATACGTTGATACCGCCGATGTGGTTGTAGACCACATCGAGAAATACCGCGAATCCCTCCTGGTGGAGTTCCTGCACCAGGTTTTTGAATTCCTCCACCTGGGACCCATTGAGAGGATCGGTGGCATAAGAGGATTCCGGCGCGAAGAAAAAGCAGGTGGCATACCCCCAGTCGTGCCTGCGGCCGAAACCATTGTTGAATTCGTGAATCGGGAGAAATTGCACCACATTCACGCCCAGCTCCTTGAGATGGTCAATGCCGGTGCCGGTGCCCCGGGTGGCCAGCAGGCCGGGATAGGTCCCGCGCAGTTCCTCGGGCACACCTGAGGAGGGGTGCTGGGTGAGATGACGGATATGGGTTTCGTAGATCACCATATCCTCCCAGGGGACGCGCGACCGGGGCAGGGGGCGGGCGGTCTGTGCTTCCAGGTCCATGACGATACTGTTTCCCTCTGCCAGAGCCACCGCCTTGGCGTAGGGATCCGCGAACCAGGCATGCGGATTGAATCCCTCCCCGTCCCCGTGAGGTCCATCCAGTTGGTATGCATAATACTGACCGATCTGCAGACCCTCGCCGACATACTCCCACATTCCGTCCGGATGACGGGTCATCAGCTCCCTGCGTTCCGGAGCCACCCGCATCCCGTCCTCGGTTCGGTAGTAGGGGCCATCGAAAAAGCCAATATACACGTCGGTGGCCCGGGGCGCGAACAGGCGGTAGATTGTACGGTTGCGTTCCCGGTCCAGGGTGACCCCCATGGGGGCATCCGATGCCAGAGTGTCCAGGAGTTTGCCGGGGGTGGGACGCAACCGCAGAACGGACTCATGCAGACCGTACAGGGTGAGGGCGGGGGGGCGCCGCAGATCAATGGGCTCCTCCGTGCGGATCAGCAGTTCAGGCCGTGCGTTGTGTGACCGTGGAATAGACAGATTCCGGTTGGAAGTTCCGGCTTCAAGGATCGCATTCGGAGCCTGTTCCGGCGGTTGTGTCCAATCCCCGTTGACCACAAATTTGAACATGATGTGGTCCTCGGTGGTTTTGGTATCGGCAAAAGCGTAGGGGATTCGGCCTGTCCAGACACCATCGTGCCGGCGGGCCAGCCGGGTGGACGGGTCATCCGGATTCCATCCGTTGAACGTAGAGGCCACCTGAACCGATCTCACCTCGATCGGATTCAGTTCGTAAGATGCCGGGTTAAATACAAATTCAATCTGGTCACCTGCCATCCGGTAACCGGCCGTAGCCGGATTGACCTGGGGTAAACGCCAGCCCAGCTGCAAATTTCCATGTGGAGGATTCAGCTCAGCCCGGACATCCTCGCGGTTCTGAGGCCGGTCATGAAGCACGACCCGGAGGGTGTTGCGGTCCTGGATCAGGGTTTGAGCCACCACCTCGGGAGGTTTTTCCATCAGGCCCTCCTCGTTGAGGGTGAGAATCCGGTTGGAGCCTCCCTCCCAGGTTCCATCCACAATAAATTTAAACTCATACCGTCCGAACGGAGCCTCCACACTTCCGATCTCGAAGGCCCACAGTCCGTCGCTCAGTGCACTCATAGGATTACGGGCTTCCCATCCATCCCAGGATCCTGCCAACACAACCTGTTCCGCAGTGCGCGATTGAAAATACAGCCAGTTTGTCGGAGTGGTTCCGGGCTGTTCACGATTCATATCTGACAGGATCACGTCGGAGATGTCCGGAACCGGAGCCTGAACCGGAGGTGGAGCCGGAATCTGAGTTGAAGCCGGATCGGACATCCCGGTTTCGTCGGGGGCGGGAGGGGCTGGGGGAGATGGTGGAACAGATGGATCTGTTGACGTCGGGCTGGATGGAGGGGTGTCGGGGCTGGGGGAAGGACGCTGCATCACCCAGTATCCTGTGAACGCCACAAGAACAACGATGATGATCCAGGTCAGGGGATGAAGAGAATTCCGGTTGGGTGAAGGTGCCATGAATGTATCCTGTAGTAATTATTAAAACGTTTGAATTTTATAATTGCACACCACCCCGCCGTCAAGGTAGTCTTATCATAGTTTTCATCTGAAGCTGTCGTCCTCCGATTTGACCGAAAGTGCTTTTGGCGTAAACTCACGTTGTTCGGTTAATAGGTCCACACTTTTTCATTTTACAAAATTATACTAACTTCCTATGTTGATTAAAACGTTTTAAATTTTTGGAGACACACTTGCATGTTTAGGAGACACATCCTTTGCCTCACCCTGGGGCTGCTGGCATCCTCCGCCGTTTATTCGGAGGCGATGCTGCAATATTTTAATACCAGCTGGGCCGAAATCACCCGCAAAATGCCGGAGCTGGCAGAGGCGGGCTATTCCTCTCTCTGGCTTCCGCCGCCCACCAAAGGAAGTGGGGGTCTGTCGGTGGGATATGATTTATGGGATCCGTTTGATCTGGGAAGTAAAGACCAGCGTAATACCGTCCGTACCCGCTACGGCACGGAGGCGGAACTCCTTGAGCTTGTGCGCACCGCTCACCGCTTCGGTATCCGCGTTTACTTTGACAACATCATGAATCACCGGGCCTTTGATGTTCCCGGCTTTAACGAATCCACCCCCATCGATATCTACCCGGGACTGGTACCGGAAGATTTCCATCTCCGCACCACTCAGGAGGGATTCTTCCGCAAATGGGATAACACCCGGGACTGGAACAGCGCCTGGCAGGTGCAGAATCTCGGGCTGTCCGATCTGATTGATATTGCCCAGGAACCCGGAACCACCAACCTGAATTTCGGTCCATCCGAAGGGTCCACCTTTCCGAAAATCAAATTCATCCGCGATTTGGAGCGTCCGGAGCATTACGCTTACGACAAAGATGGGAATTACGTCGGATTCGGAGGTCTGCTCGGGGTGGCAGAGACGCTTCTGAATAACGAGGGGAATGCCTCTCCCACAAATGAGGAAATTCGGAACCGTGCCAAACAGTATCTCCAGGACAACGCCCCGGTATACGAGGAATATGTGGAGGACTATCTGAACCGGGCCGCGCGCTGGAAAATGGACCGCACCAAGGCCGATGGTCTTCGACTCGATGCGGTAAAACACATCCGGGCTGATTTTTACGGAGCCACCTTCGGCGCGGACAAAGATACCAGTGATTATGGCTATCTTGGCCAGGTGCAGCGTCAGTTCAACCTCACCCGCGGTTTCAGCGACGCCAATCACCGGGACACCGTCTTCGATGCCGAAGCCCCCCGGGACGATGCCATGGTGTTCGGCGAGCACCTCGGCGAGCCGCCCGGATATGGGCCTTACGTCGACGCCGGGATGCGGCTGGTGGACAACCCACTCCGTACGGAGTTCAATAGCCGTCTGGGCAATCCTTCGGCCGGGCTCAACGGATTTGATAATCCCGGCTGGGGCGGGTTCGCACCGTCGGTTGCCGTCATGCATGCGCAAAGCCATGACAATGATTACGCCGCCCGCCGTGAGCTGCAGCACGCCTTTTATTTCACCCGTGCCGGACTTGGCCTGCTGTACACGGACGGCAATTACCAGGCCGAAACCCTGGGCGAGTCCGGGGGTGCGTTTCCCCGCCATTCCAACACCTCGTTTCTGGGACAGTGGGATGATCCCCGGGTTCCGAACCTGCTTTACATCCACGAGCAGTTTGCCCGCGGCTACCAGCAGGGCAAGTGGTCTGATTCCGACGTGGTGATCTACGAGCGTATCGATAAACGTGAGGGTGGGATGTCGGACGCCGATGGCGTGACGCTGCTCTTTATGCTCAATGATAACTATGCGGCAGGGCAGGGCCGCAATTTTGACAGCAGTTTTCTGTCCGGTGATTATCTTTACAATTACTCCACCTATGGAGGTGGATTTTATAAATATGCCTGGGAGATTGAAAACGGTTCCACCGTGATTCCTCCGGGTGGGTATTTTGCCTTTTCCTGGAAAAATCCCGATCCTTCCAGCAACTGGGCCGGGGGTGGTGGCCGTCCTATCACCATCTATCAGGGCGATGAAGAGGTGGGTACCGTGGATGTGCTCCGCCGTGATGGACCCAACGGGGATGCCGATTTCCATGGAGACACTCTCCCGGACACCGCCCGCCCTCTGATCCGCAATGACGAAAGTGATGACTTCGCCTACACCGCCACCGTTCCGCGGATCACCGACGGTACGGATCTGAAATTTGTGGTGCGCACCGACGGGTCTGCCGAAAATGTCCTTATCCGTCTGAATGGGGGTATCGATTTAAATGGAACCGGCAACGGGATGGATCCTGTAAACCGTGACCATCCGCCTGCGGTGTCCACCGACGTATTTCTTGGTTACGAGCAGCCCGCCTTCGTTGACCGCATCCATCCCGAACTCTTCGCCGCCGCCGTGACCGGCACCCGGGATATCACCGGCTCCGCCGGAGCGGAAACGTTCACCACGTCCGGTGTTCTCAATCAGGGCGCTGGAGACCGCCTGACTGATTCGGACACCGCGTCTTTCATCTACCACGATCCGGCGGCTTTGGTGGATGGCGAGTCGTTCACGCAATGGGACGGCAGTAAGCTGTGGGCCAAAGTCAATTCCGTTGGAGCGGGTTTCCGGATGTTTGTGTATTACACCACCGACGACACCTATTTCCCTGAAGGAGCCGGGGGCAGCGGAGTTGGAGAAACCCAAGTGGTGGAGATGACCTATCAGGCCGATCAAAGCGACCCCGGGAATTACAACTGGTGGGCCAGTGCCGCCATGCCGGGGGATTTCAACCCTGCCACCAGCCGATATAAGATCGGCATTTTCAAAACCGCTGCCCCCAGCTGGTTTCCGGGCAGTCCGGCTGCGGTCTCCCGTAAAGTCCGCATGATGACCGAGTATGAGCTCGACGGTTTCGATGCCACCTCGGTGGAATACTTCCCGCATTTCGATTATGCGCAGGATCCCGAAGGGAACAACCTGACCGAGACCGGCCTGGAGGAGGGTTTTCATATTCTGAAGGCCCGGGCGTTCCTGGACCGCGCCGGCAAGGCGTCGATTTACAACACCTTCAAGCAGACGTTTTACTATGACGTACAGAGGCCGCAGGGCGAAATCCGCTTTCCTGAGAACAATGGGGATACCGTGGGCGGCAGCAGATATGGCGTTGTCGTGCGCACCGACCCCAGCGTGACCGAGGTCTGGTACAATATTGATGACGGTGACCCGACCAACGACGACTCCGCCACCGGATCGCAAAACGGGAATGGCGCCGGATTCGAACCGTTCATCGACTCTAATCAGAACGGGACCCGGGACAGCGGAGAAGCCTATGAGGATCTCAACGAAAATGATCAGTGGGATGACAACCTGACCACCTCCTGGGTTCAGGCAACGGAAGTAACGCCCAGCCTTGAAATTGATCCGTCCGACCCCAATTACCGCAAAGAATGGCGGTTTAGTTATGTGAATATTCCTCCCACCGGAACCGCCACACTCAACGTACGTCTCCGGGAAATCTCATCGTCCGGATATACCGGGTTTTCCTCCACCGATACCGCAGGTCATTTCACCACCCTGACCCGTACAGTGAACACCGCTGGCCCCAATGAACGCATGTTCATCGCGTTTCCTTCACAGGACGGAGAAATCGTGGGCGATGATTATGTCATGAAAGTGTATTTCTCCAAATCGTTGGCTGACGGGCTTAACGAATCGGAGTTGATCAATCGCTTCCTGATCCGGATCGGCTCAAATGAAGCGGGGGACCTTGGTAATGCCCAGGACCGCGCGGACTATGCTATTGAGTACAACGCCACGGCGGATTACCATGCTTTGGCCTACAATTTGCCCAATCTTTACAACGATGTGCCGGATTACCTGCACAGGATTAACGTGATCCACGACCGGCCCACAGGTCAGTCGGATTTCGAAGCCACCCGCCTGGTCAAAGCCCTCCCGGTCACCACACCCCGGGTCCTCATTGTCAATCCGCCGGAACTCGGTTCGGATGGACGTCCCTATCTGATTGAATTGTCTGATGTGGCCAGTCCCGCGCCCGAAGACCGCCAATTCACCATTCAGGTCGCCACCAACCTTGACGCCACTGCGCTCAGCCTTGACTTTGTTGACCAGAAAGGCTCGACCCTCAGCGCGCCCACCATCTCTGAAGAAGGCAACAGCAAGCTGTGGAACTTCACCTGGGGTGAGATTGCGGAGGGATCCTACCGCTTCACTGCCACGGTTACCGCACCCGGAGGTACGGCCCAGGCGTCACGGAATGCCACGGTGGTTTTCCGCGAGACGGTCCTTTCTGACGAGTCCAGTGACGATGACGACGATGACGGACTTCGGGACGGTGATGAAAGCACAGCTCAGGTCCTCCCGAACCAGAGCCCGGACGGTGGCATCACGCCGCCGGCCAAGCCCAATCCTGAACAATGGACCAATGGGGAAGTGCATGTGTATTACGCCTATGGTAAATCCAATCCGCTCTCACCGGATACGGATGGTGACGGACTCCCCGATGGACTCGAAGTGGGGTGGCGCATCGCCAGTGATCCACCCACCGACCCGACCACTGACACGGACGGTGACGGCTTCCCCAACTTTATCGCGGATCTCGATCCTCCCTTTTACAACACTCTGGATAACGCAGGCAGTGTTCCCGGCGTCAACAGCGCTTCCGAGGGAGGAGACCGGGCCAAGCAACTGGAAGGCTCCACGACTGATCCCACCAATCCCGACAGCGACGGGGACGGGATCCCCGATGGAGTTGAAGACGCCAATCGCAATGGCTGGGTCGATGGTGACGGCGAGAGTATCCCCACGAATTTCAATCCCTGGCTGGGACGGAATTGGCCGGACGGGATCATAGATCCCGGCGAAACCTGGACCGAAACAGATCCCAACAACCGTGACACCGATGGTGACGGAGCCACCGACGGGTACGGTGAAGATAAAAACTTCAACGGAGTCATTGACGGTGACACCAACGGCAACCGTATCTACGATGCCGGTGAAGCCTGGACAGAGACCGATCCGCTCAGCTTTGACACCGACGGGGACGGGCTGCCGGATGGATGGGAAATCAACAATGGCCTCGATCCTCTCGACAACGGCACCGACAACTTGGGCACCGTTGCTGTTGACGACGGTGATCCCCAGCAGGGCGGCAGCGGTGACCCTGACGGTGACAACTTCACCAACGCTCAGGAGCTGATCAACAATACCCGTCCGCAGGAGGATGATACCCTGCCCCCGCCACCGGCCAACTCCATCGTGATCGGACCCGGAACTGCGGAATCCGCAGGTTCGCTTCTCAATTTTAATGAGTTTACAGACTGGACCATTGACGACCTCCTGGTGCTCGATGAGTATCAGGGGAACGGCACCAACAATCAGGGGGGGGATATCTACCGGGGCTGGGACGGTTTTGACCTTTCCCGAGATCTGGTCGCGTTCTATTTCCGCGATGGCGGGGCTGACGGCACGCTCTATTTCCGTACTGATTTCCACGACCTTGGTGCCCTGGCCGAGGAAGGGAACCTGGACATTTATGTCATCATCGATACGGGCAGCCCCACGTTCGGAGAATCCGCACTGCCTGATGAGATCGATACCCGTACGGAGATGAAATGGGAGGCCGTGGTTGCGGTCTATCAGACCGATAATGGCGCGGTCTATCTGGACACGGACACCGGAAACAATACCACCGTGATCGCCGAGGATCTGTTCAGTACCGGCGTAGTCCGCCGCGATCAGTCGGCGCCCGATGGATTTGGCCTGGCCTATTTCAACTCAGAGCTGGATGCGGTTGAATTCTCCATCGATCGCGACGCACTTCTGGATACCGGCTGGAACGGGAATCCGGAGACCCTGAACTTCCAGGTTTATACCACCCGCGACGGCACCCTGAACAGCCCGGTCGGGGCAGGGGACATCGGGGGTCGGTCGGATATTCGCGACACGATTTACGATGATTACATCGCCTCGGATTACTGGCGGGATCAAAGCAATATTGGCGGTGACGGAAGCGTGCTGCGTGGGTATTTCGGCAGGAGTTCGGCCAATGACCGGGGAAAAAGGGCGAAAGTTGCTCTGGTCACCCACGGCAATCAGGCGGCCAGGCCGGGGAATCAAATTCAGGACCTGATCAACAACGGAGCAGGGGCAGGATACCATCGTCTGATTGATGCCCACGATGCCTATGACGTCCCTGTGAACCTTCACATCACTCCCACCCTGGCCACGGCTATTCAATGGGCCAGCGTGGACCCGGCTGTCGGTAAACCCTGGCGCGACGGTCCTGCGTTCAACAGCCGGATCGCCGGCCTGGCTGCGGAAGGCACCGCTTCTCTTCTCGCCACCACCTTTGCCGATCATATTCTCCCCTATGCTCCCTCCGCCTTTACTGCGGACAGCGTGAATCTGGCCACTACGACGTTGAATGATATTTATGGCACACCCCCGTCGGACAAGGTCTTCTGGCCGGCCGAACGCGTGGTCGATGACAACGTGCTCTCCACGATCAATGACATGGGCTACACCCATGCTGTGGTCGACCAAATGCGCCATATCTTCAAGTGGTTCGGGAGAACCAGTGCCCTCAGTGATGAAGGATACCGGATCAACGACATCAATGGCGTCCAGGTGTTTCCTCTCCATGACTTCGCCAGCGGATTCCTGTTTCTCAACCATGACCGCGGCCTGAATTTTCCGCTGCGGGAACTGCTGAGCCGCCGGGCCCGAAGCGGGATACAGGATCAGATCCTGCTGCTGGTCAGCGACTGGGAGGATTTCGGTACCGGGAGCAAGGCCGACGGCTACGATGCCAATGTGCGATGGCTGGCGAACCGTCCGTGGATTGAGATCGTGAGCCTCGATGCGGTGGCCAGGAATGAGATTGATCTTTCGCAACCGGCCGACGGAACCGGGGACAGCTGGGGCACCGTTGACCGTGGTGCCGGCCAGTCTCTCGATCTGGTGGCCAAAGACTTTATCGACTACGCGACACAGGAAAACTACGACAACTGGTATTACGGCCAAAGCGGCCTGGAGGAGGGACTGTTCAATAAAGTTTTTGAGGTCCGTCCCGGCGTCAGTCTACCTGATTATTTCGGGGAAATCGGGGTGGAGGGAATTGTCAACGATGCCTGGAATGCCGTGGATTCCATTTCTGATCCACAGAGCGGGCTTGGTGTGCTGGGTCGCACCGCCATCCACTCCGGGATGTTCATCACGGCCTTCCACAATCAGTCCAATACCGATCTGAGCAAGTTCAGTACCGGCGAATACATCAATCCGGACACTGGATTCAACAGTCTGGCGGACTTCACCAAACGCGCCCAGGCTGCCATTCGTCAGGCCGTCATCTATCAACGGGCCGACCAGTGGGCGTTGAACCCACCTGTCAGCACTCAGGCCACCCAGGAGGATGTGGATCTGGACGGTGAGAACGAATACCTGCTCGCAAACTCCAGGGTCCTGGCCATTTTCGAACGGATAGGGGGGCGCCTGGTGGCCGCCTTCAGCCGCAACACCGTAACGGGTGATGTTTTTCAGGTCATCGGCACCCAACCGGCTTACCCGGGTGGTGAGACCGAGGAGGAAGGCATTGCCAACGTGATTGACGGTGAAGTGGATGCCCACCGGACCTCCGGATTTAAAGACTGGTTCGCCGATGGCAGTGGCGGCGCAACCACACAGTATGTCAACGCAATGTATACCGCCACCGCTTCCGGCACGACGGGATGGACCTTCACCGCCCCGGATGGACATGTCGCGAAGACCATCACCTTACCGGATGATGTGCCTCGGCTCGACGCCCAGTACACGCTGGATGGGAGCGTGGTGGACAAACTCTATGTCCGGACGGGACTCTCACCCGACCTCCAGTCGCTGATCACCCGCGGTCAGGCAACTCTCAGCTTCCTTCACGATTCCGGTGACGGCCGGGTTGCCCTGACCAACGACGCACTGGAACCGGTCACAGTCTCGGTTCTCTATGATCCGGGTACGGCCAGGTTCAATGCGTCCGCAGTTGACGATGACCCCGGCAGCGGCACGGAATGGGACACCGTGAATATGCGCAATCAGGCGTTTACCCAGCAGGTGGAATTCGAAAACATCGACGGCCAAAGCACCTTCGGTTTCAGTCTCCGTCTGCAGACCGGATCAACGGATACTGATCAGGATGGCCTGCCCGACTGGTGGGAGGAAGTCCATAATCTGGACGTCACGGATGACGGAAGCGGGGATACGGCGGACGGCCCGGATGGTGACCCGGATAACGATACCATTTCCAATCTGGCCGAGTATGTCGTCGGCATGAATCCCGCCGTGGACGACCGCTCGGATTTCCCCCGGATCCGTTTTGCTCCGGATGCACCGGGCCCGCATACGCTGGTGTTCCCGGTTCTGGCGGGGCGGACGTACCGTGTCAGATATGTCGATGACCTGATCAACGGCACCTGGCAGACCGCCGTCACGTTCTCCGCCACGGTGGATAACAACGCCTACACCTGGACGGACGATGGCACGTTCACGGATCCCGATCCCGACCAGGTCCCCAACCGCTTTTACACCATAGAGATCAACCGACCATGAGACATGTAAACCTATTCCTGATCATGATTCCTGTGCTGCTTCGCCTCAATGGCGCACCGGGAAATGTCTGGCACGAACCCGCCTACGCACACCCGGATCTGGGCGGTCCCACCATGCGTGATCCGCTTTACGAGGCTGCGGATCATGACCTGACCATCTATCAGGGTTTTTTCAAAAGTGGCGGGGCCAATGGTAATCAGACCGGCGGTGAGTTGGTGTACCGGACAGTGCCGAGAACCGGAACGCCAAGTGTCTGGACTTCTGTACCGCTTGGATTCCATGCGGATGTGGGAGTAGACCAGTATTGGAAGGCGACGTTGCCATCCGCCGCTCTGCCTGCGACCGACGTGATCGAATATTACCTCAGGATCGAATTCGACGATTCGGGTTCGGACCCGGATATTACTTATCTGTATGGCGGTGATCTGAAGGATAACTTTCTGGTGACCACCGATGAAATTACGGCCCGCGGGAATCCTTATTCCATTCGTAACCGTACGGGTTGGATCTATCACGCCGGCAACAGCGCCGTGGCGGAGGATGACATTCAACTTGAGGTCCGGACCGGCTATATCGGACCGGACAACGACCCCGACACACGGTGGGCGGATTCCGGAGCGGTTTATTTTACCACGGACGGAAGCGAACCGGAGGGAAGCCTGGGAACGCCCTCAGGCAGCTCATTTGCCACCCCGCTGATTTTCAACGGCTCCGCACGCAACAATTCCGGCAACGGCAATGAGGCTGTCTGGCGGGCGACTCTGGAAAATGTTCTGGACGGTCTCCCGCTCGGAGAAGAGGTCCGCTACAAGATTGGATTTTGGAATACGGCGAACAATGAGGAAAAGTTTGCCGACCATGCCGCAGGCCCGGAAAACAACACCTTTGTTTACCAGAACGGTGAACTCGGTGAACCTGAATTGACCGTCAACGGACTCAATGCCAATTACACCACCACCAAACTGTTTGTGGATGAAGTGGTGCAGGAAAGCGTGGATCTGAACATTGTATTTGCGCCCGGTGAGGCAAATGTGACCGTGGCGGAGGTGTACACCAACCTGAATCGTCGGGACCGTGCGGATGAGGATGCGGACAACGACGGGTATCCCGACGGGGTAAGCGGCCTCGACGGTAACCTGCTGGCTTCCGGTGATGATTCTCATTACTACAAGGCTCACCCGATGACGGATCAGGGAGCAGGAACCTGGACATTGACCCTGCCCGCAAACAAAACCGGCGCCTATCGTCTGACCGCGCGATGGAAAGTGGATGGCGATCCAAACTGGCGCTGGTATACCAACCAGGTTGCGAACCGCCGCGACCACGCCATCACCGTGTCACCCCGCGACGCCCGGGACATTGTCCTGTACGAAATCAATGTATTGAACATCGAGGCCACTGGGGACACCTTCGGTCAGCGCTCCACCATCGAAGATATGCACAATGCTCCCGGCGCGCCGCATAACGGTAATGACCGCTGGAATCTGGACTACCTGAAGGCACTGGGGGCCAACTGGCTGTGGTTTCAGCCCATTCATCCTACGGCCAGGGATGGGCGGGAGCCTAATGGAGGGTGGGATACGCCAACTCCGCCTTACGAGCCGGGCAGTCCCTACGCGGTAAAGAATTTCTTCGAGGTGAACCCGATTATGACCAAGGATTTTACGGGCGACCCCACCAATGGCGCGGATCTGCTGAGTCAGGCCAATCGGGATGCGGCCATGGCCGCCTGGGCCGCGTTTGTGGCGGATGCGGATGCCAAAGAGGTCGGCATCATGCTCGATGCCCCCTTTAATCATACGGCCTTTGATGTGGAACTGGGAGAGATTGGAATGCAGCTGTTCGAGCCCGACGATGCGACCTGGAGTCCCACCGACGAAATCCGTGATCGGGAGAGAAGGTTCTTTTCCAGGGAAGGAAACTATGGGGAACGGGCCGGTCCATCCACCAATATCGCCGCCGGGCCGGATCGGTTCGACTTCGGGAAATGGCGGGATGTAAAGGATGTCTTTTTCGGAGTGTACGATGCTCTGGTGGAAGTGGATTCCGAACCGGAGCGTTCCAGTTACACCAACGAGGGAGACTGGTTTGATTTTGATCATCCCACCTGGACCGCGAATGACTTTCAGCAGAACAATGTCGACCGCAATGTGACCCGGCTGGTGTGGACCTATTTCGCCAATTACGCCCTGCACTGGCTGACCGAAACCGGCTATCCCCAGGGCACTCCGCACACCGAGGCCACCCGCCATCTGGGGATCGACGGGCTGCGCTGCGACTTTGGGCAGGGACTGCCGCCCCGGGCCTGGGAATATATCATCAACGTGGCCCGGGAACGGAAGTGGAACTTCGTGATGATGAGCGAATCGCTCGACGGCGGCGCGGTCACCTATCGGTCCAACCGCCATTTCGACATCCTCAACGAGAACATCGTGTTTCCTCTGAAATCCGCCGGGAGCGACGACGATTACCGGAATATTTTTGAGGGCCGTCGTGATGCCTACGGCCAGGGACTGGTGCTGATTAACAATGTGTCCCACGACGAGGAGAATTACAGCGATCCCTGGCAGGCCCTGATCCGCTACAGCGTGGCTTCAACCATGGACGGGGTCCCCATGATCTTCCCGGGTCAGGAGCTCGGGATTTCCACCACCTTTGGTTATAATCACTACGAAGTGAACTTCGGGAAAACCATTCCCCATTTCAAGCGGTACAACTCCATGCAGCCGATCTGGAACGATGCGGATTACGGTAATGACCAACTGTATGCTGTCTATGCCGGTATGGGAGCGGCCCGGTTGTTCAGCCCAGCCCTGCGCAGTTCCAACCGGTGGTTTATGGACGGGGAGGGCAATAACGGGCAGATTCATGCGGTGGCCAAATATCAGACGCCCAATGCGTCCCCTGCGGGCTCAGATGTGGTGATCGGCCTGGCGAATCTGGACCGTGACAACACCCAGAGCGATCAATTCAAGTTACCCCCCGCACTGGCCGATCTGATGGGAATCGAGGATGACCGGACCTATAACGTGAAGAATATCGCCGCCTACACGGCTCAGGATCCAAACCGCCGCGATCAGTGGCTGTGGAATGGGACCTCCGGGTTCACGGGCAGCGAGCTGGAAACCAACGGATTCTTTGTTCAGCTGAATCCGGTTCCGACCACCGGGGATGACCCTGGCACGGCGGAAAACGAAGCTGCACAGGCCTGGGCGGCTGCACCGTTTGAGGCGCAGTATTTGAAAGTCTATGATATCACCGCTCCAATTGCCAGGCCGGATCAACCGGACAACCCGGAGCCGTATGCGTATGCTCTCGGTGAAACCGTGGTGTTTGACTGGGCGGATGTGGGGGCTGATGATGCAGGCGTGGTTCCACATTATGAGGTCACGATTACGGTAAATGGATCCACTGTGGAACCCGAGGTGGTGTCAGACAGTACGTATTCCCATACCGCATCTTACGGCGATGAGGTTTCGATTACGGTCAAGGCCGTGAATCCGGATGTGAATACGAATGCAGGTCCGGTCTCCGTTGCCAGCCCCACCGTGAAACTGCTCGATCGCACCGCTGATGAGGATCAGGACGGGCAGTCCAATGAGGACGAAGATGCGGCAGGAACCAACCCGCGCGACTCCGCATCTGTGTTTAAAATGTTAAACCCGGTGATGAATGCCAATGGCGATCCCGTGCTCACCTGGACAGTGGTTTCCGGCAAAACCTACGAGATTCAGGCGACGTCGGATTTAACCGCAAACGACTGGGAGGATAACGTGCTCGCCTCCGGGCTTACCACGGACACCTTCACCGATACCTCCGGTATCTTTCCACGATATTACCGTGTCGTGGTGATGCCGTAAATAGACTTGGTTGGGGTTTTTACGGCGAAGCCGGATCGCGTATTTGCGGCGAAGCCGCCTTGGAGTGCTGAAGTGCCGGGAGCCTGCCCGAGACGGAGCTCGGCGACGGCCAGGGGGACGACCAGAACTTCAGCCTTGGGGTGG
>CAZVCO010000033.1:0-7338 GCA_964625795.1 uncultured Verrucomicrobiota bacterium
TTTTTTGACATAACCGTGCCTCCAGATTCAGGGCAGCAGACCAAGAACGCGGGCTTTGCGAATGGCCCGGGTCACTTGACGCTGTTGTTTCGCATTGGCACCGGTGGTGCGGCGGGGAAGAATCTTCCCCTGTTCAGTCATAAACTTGCGGAGAAGTTCATGATCCTTGTAGTCGATTTCCTGTACCCCTTCGAGGTACGGGCAGGTATTTTTTGCCATGTGGATTTTCCTTTGGGTTGTACGCGGCTTTTTTCATCCGCAGGATTTTCCCGCTGATGCGAGATAACGTTGAAGAATAGAAGTCAGTGGTCAGAAGTCAGAGGTCGGGTATTGGAGCAGAGGGAACTTGGGCTTCGCCCAGACATCTGACCTCTGCACTCTGACCTCTTAGAATGGTGGTGGATCCTCATCGTCTCCGGTGTCTGAGAGAGGAGTGGTCGGGGTACTGGAGGATCCTGAGGAGGGTGCGGAGGTGCTGCCGGAAGACTCCTGATCTGAGCCGCCGTCGCTGCGGCCTCCCAGAAACTGGACTTTGTCGGCCACCACGGAATGCTTGCTTCGTTTGCCTGATCCGTCTTTGGCCTCCCAGGTTTCATACCGGAGCTTGCCCTCCAGCAGAACCGGAGATCCTTTCGAAAGGTACTGATTACAGTTTTCGGCCTGCTTGCCAAACGAGGTGATGTCCACGTAACAAGGGCGGTCCACCCACTCGTCCTGCTGATTTTTCACGCGCTCATTGACGGCCAGACGCATCCGGACCACCGCCAGAGAGGACGGGAGATAAGACAGTTCGGGATCTGCAGTCAGATTGCCGCAGAGGATCACCCTGTTTAACGACGCCGACATGATTTATTCCGCGGCTGCGGTTTCCTCAAGACGGGTGAACTGAATGCGGAAAATCGCATCATCCAGCTTCAGGGCCTCCTGAAGATCCTTGATTTTCTGGCCATCCAGGCCGAAGCGCAGCAAGGCGTATTCGCCAATGGTCTGCTTCTTCATCGGACGGGCAAAGGTTTTGCGTCCCATGCGGGAGGCTTTTCCGGCGCTGCCGCCGAGCTCGTTAATCTTGGCAGAGAGCCGTTCCAGCCCCTGCTCGATTTCATCTTCGGTGAGTGATTCCGGCAGAATCACCATAGCTTCGTATCGATTCACGTGTTCAATTCCTTCTGTTTACAATGCGTGTGAGACGTGCTCACGTTGGTTTAAACTGTTCATGGCCCTGTCCACACCGTCGCGGAGAATGATCTCCAGTGCTTCAGCCCCTTTCCGGCGGACGTTCTCCACTTTCGCGGCATCCTCCGGATTCCATGGGTTCAGCAGGTAGTCCACCAACTGATCCCCGGAAGGGCGCGGACCCACTCCCACCCGCAGGCGGGCAAAATCCGTTCTGTTGTCAAGCTCCTGTATGATGGAGGCCATTCCGTTGTGACCGCCACCCCCGCCCTTCTTCTTCAACCGAAGAGTTCCAAGCGGCAACTCCACGTCGTCAAAGACGACCAGAAGCTGTTCAGGCCCGCATTTCCACCTCCTGCAGGCCTTTCGGACGGCAACACCGGATCGGTTCATAAACGTCACCGGCTTGAGCAGACGGATATGCGGTTGAGCCTTCTGCCACGACGCCACCCGTGCTGGCAAGCCGAAAGCACGGCGAAAGCGCAGGTCTTTTGACGCGGCGAGGACATCCAGCACCTCAAATCCAAGGTTATGCGGGGTCTGATCATATTCCGGTCCCGGATTCCCAAGACCGACGATGAGCAGAGGCCCCACGTTCCCGCCTGGATCAGGAGTCTTCGGAGTCGTCTTCTTCCTCATCAGAGGATCCGGTCAGCACTTCAGGCTCACCGGCGGCCCCGGCCGCATCCTCGCTTTCCTCTTCGGTCTCCTCGACCACCCGGGGCGCAAGCACCGCGGCCACACTCTGTTCTTCCGAAGTGAGCAGCTCGTAATCTGCGGGCAGCTGAATGTCGGCCACGGAAATATGATCTCCGATCTTGAGATGTGACACATCGACCTCCACCTGCTCAACCAAATCGGAGGCCTTGCACTCCACTTCGATTTCACGGGTGTGAATATCCAGGGTTCCTCCGCCGCTGGTGACGCCTTCCGGAGTACCGACGCATTCCACCGTCAGCATGACTTTGATCATGCGGTCGAGACTGATTTCGTGGAAATCAACATGCAGAATGCGGCTGGTGAGCGGGTGATGCTGGATTTCCTTGATCAGCACGTGCTGAGCATCCGATCCGTCCACGTTCAAATCGATGATGAGATTTTCTCCGGAATGGTGGCGCAGCATCTGCACAAAATCGTGCTCGTTGAGCTGTACGTTTTTTCCTTCCTGTCCTTTGGAGTATACAATGCCGGGAATAAACCCGTTCTCACGGACAGTGGTGAGATCTGCTTTGCGATTGGCCGTGCGGCTTTTCGCCTGAAAGGTGACTGTGTCTTGAACCATGGGGATACCTTGAGGGGTGATACGTTAGTGAATCCGAAACAAGGAGGTCACGGATTGATAATTGTGAATTCGTAAAATCGCGTCTCCCAGCAGATTGCTGAGGCTTAATCGGGTCACCAGATCGCCCTCCTCCACCTGGGGCGGTACGGAATCTGTGGTGACAATACTTGAAATCGCGCTGTTTTTAATCCGGTCGATTCCGGATTCATTCAGCAGGCAGTGAGAAACCGCGGCCATCACGCTGACAGCACCCTTCTCTTTCAGCACGTTGCTGGCCGCGCAGAGGGTTCCGGCCGTGGTGGTCATGTCATCCACCAGCACCGCATTGCAGCCCTCGACCTCGCCCACCACACTGATGACATCAACATCCGTGGAGCTGGTGCGGTTTTTGGCCACAATCGCAATATCCGCATTCAGCAGCTGAGCATAGGCGTAGGCCATCTTCGTGCCGCCGGTATCGGGGGACACCACCACCAGATTGTCCAGATTCAGGCTTTTCAGATGGCTGACGATGACCGGACTGCCGTACAGGTGGTCCACCGGTATATCAAAGAATCCCTGAATCTGCTGGGAATGCAGGTCCACCGTCAACACCCGGCTCGCGCCGGCCGTGGTGAGAAGGTTGGCCACCAGCTTGGCGGTGATGGGCACCCGGGGCTGATCTTTCCGGTCCTGACGGGCATAACCGTAATAGGGCAGCACACAGATAATCCGTTTGGCACTGGCCCGCCGGCAGGCATCCATCAGAATCAGCAGCTCCATGAGATTATCGTTTCCGGGAGGAGACGTCGGCTGCACGATAAAGACATCATGTCCCCGGATATTTTCCAGAATTTTGACAAAAATCTCCCCGTCCGGGAACCGTTTTACCTCAATTTGGGTAAGTTCCTGGCCGATCACTTTGGAAATTTTTGCGCCCAATTCTGGATGGGCTGTACCGGAAATAAGTTTCATGATTGTTAAATGATGGTTGCCCGGCAAGGACTCGAACCCTGACTAAGAAGACCAAAACCTCCTGTGCTACCATTACACCACCGGGCAGTGAAAAATGGAGGCCTGGGGGTATCGCTCAACCCCTCATAAGTCAAGCGTTCTCGTAAAAATCCAACAATCCATTTATGCGCGGGACTGGCCGTCTGCGTCCAAACCGGAAACGAGAAAGTGCCTTGCCTTGTCCGGTGAATCGTGGCATGTGAGCTCACCATGCCCACCCTCACCCCCTCCACTGTTCTGGTTACCGGCGGCGCCGGTTTTATCGGCTCAAACCTTGTCCACATTCTGGTGGAGGAAAAAGGATGCAACGTGGTGAATGTGGACGCCCTGACCTACGCCGGAAATCCGGAGTCCCTCCGTTCACTGGACGGCAACCCGCGTCACCACTTCGAACAGGTCGATATCTGCAACGGATCTGAACTGCAGCGTCTCTTTGAGACCTACCGTCCCGATGCGGTGATGCACCTGGCGGCGGAAAGCCATGTCGACCGATCGATTGACGGTCCGGGCGCTTTTATCCAGACCAATGTGCTGGGCACCTATCAGCTGCTGCAGACCGCCCTGGCCTACTGGCAGTCGCTGGAGGGTCAGGAAAAAGACGCCTTCCGCTTCCTGCATGTCTCCACCGATGAAGTCTACGGGTCTCTGCACGCCGACGCCCCCGCGTTTTCGGAAACCACCCCGTATGACCCCCACTCTCCCTACAGTGCCAGCAAGGCCTCCTCCGACCACCTGGCCCGGGCCTGGGCGGACACCTATGGTCTGCCGGTCCTGGTGACCAACTGCTCCAATAATTACGGCCCCTATCAGTTCCCGGAGAAACTCATCCCGGTGGTAATCCTGAAAGCACTGCGCGGGGAGGAGATCCCGATCTACGGCAAGGGTGAGAACATACGCGACTGGCTCTATGTGGCCGATCACGCCGAGGCTCTGTACACCGTTCTCACCCGGGGGCGGGTGGGCCAGACGTATAACATCGGCGGAAAAAACGAGCGGAAAAATATCGAACTGGTGCGTTTCATCTGCGGACTTCTTGATGAGATTCAGCCGGGCGACACTCCGTACGCGGATCAGATCCGCTTTGTCACGGACCGGCCGGGGCATGATCTGCGCTACGCCATTGATTCAGGCAAAATCGAGCAGGAGCTGGGCTGGTCTCCGCGGGAAACCTTTGAAACCGGCTTCCGGAAAACGGTGATGTGGTATCTCGAAAACCGCTCCTGGTGGGAACACATTCTGGACGGCAGCTATCAACTGCAGCGCCTGGGCATACAGGAAACCGGAGCGGCCGCCTTATGAAATCACGGAAAGGTATTCTACTGGCAGGGGGCTCCGGCACCCGGCTCCACCCCCTCACCCGGGTGGTGTCCAAACAGCTCATGCCCATCTACGACAAGCCCATGGTCTACTATCCCCTCTCCATGTTGATGTTGGCCGGGATACGGGAGATCATGGTCATCAGCACCCCGCATGACCTGCCGCATTTCAAGACCCTGCTCGGAGACGGCTCCAACATAGGCCTGGATCTCTCCTATGCCGAACAGCCCTCACCCGACGGACTCCCCCAGGCCTTTCTCATTGCCGAGGCATTTCTCGACGGCAGCCCGAGCGCACTCATCCTCGGGGACAATCTTTTCTACGGCACCCATATTGAGGAATCCCTGCGGAATGCCAATCAGCAGGCAGAGGGCGGGACCATTTTCGGATATCAGGTGGAGGACCCCCGGGAATACGGGGTGGTGGAATTCGATGACCAGGGCCGGGTGGTCTCCATCGAGGAGAAGCCGGCACAACCGAAATCCAGCTACGCGATTCCGGGCATTTATTTTTTCGACGCACAGGCACCTCAACGGGCTGCCGCTCTGACCCCCTCTCCCCGGGGCGAACTGGAAATCACCGACCTCAGCAAATCCTATATGCAGGATGGTACCCTGCGGGTGGAGACCTTCGGCCGGGGAACCGCCTGGCTGGACACCGGCAACGCGGACAACCTGCTGGCGGCCTCACAGTTCGTGCAGGTGATCGAAAAGCGTCAGGGACTGAAAATCGGCTGTATCGAGGAGGTCGCCTGGCGGAAAGGATTTATCACCCGGGAACAGCTGGCGGAACTGGCCGCGAATTATGGCAAAAGCCAGTACGGCCGGTATCTCCGCAAACTGGTCTCCTGATCAGAACGAGTAGTTCAGGCCGACAAAGGTGATCGTCCGGGTGTCATCCGACACCAGTGGACTGTCGGTGTAGCTGTCATCCAGCCACTCCAGTCGCGCCAGCCCCATGAGGGACCAATTCCGATTGAACCTGATCATGACGCGCAGCGCAAGATAGGGATTGACCGAAGACGACGCCTCATATGCCGGACGGGTCTCTGTTTGGCGGGCCAGAGGAACCTCCACAAAATAATTTGTCCAGTTTTCGTCCTGAAGCAGGACCCCGGCTCCCAATCCACCTGAAAAGGTCTGACGGGGGCTCCCGAGGCGGTAGGAGGCCCCAAAGGTCGCTTGGTACCCCCCGTGCTCCCCCAGCACATCGCCCTCGGTGCTTACCGTCAGTGACAGAGGTTTGCCCAGCAGAGGCTCAAGAGAGAAACGTCCGGTCACCCCGGCGATCAGAGTGGGATCGGGTTCGTCCAGCCCGTTGAGTACCGGGCTGTCATCCTCTTCGTAAGGACTGAATTCGACCGCACCAATGGCATGAACGTCCCACCATTCATTCCGGAACAGACGGTACCGCACCAGAGGTCCCAATACCTCAAGTCGTTCGCCCCGGTACACCACGCTGGGTAACACCCGCACAATGCCGTCGGCATCGGTATACGGCTGGGAATCGGTGATGACCAGCGCGCCCACCGACCAGGGGGACGGACGTGCGCCCGGAGGAGGTTGGGCTCCCGCCTCCGGCGAAAAACGGATCAGCAGGGTCAGGGAAAACAGCATGGTAACGGTCTTCATAGAATCTCCTGGAGAGCGGAAAGGAATCGGTCCATCTGTTCATCGGTTCCCACCGTGATGCGCAAAAAATCCCCGGTCAGATCGCCGGGAAAATACCGGATAAACATCTCACGTTCTTTCAGAGTCTGAAACAGAGCCTCAGCCTGTGTGCCCTCCGGCACCCGGGCAAACAGAAAATTGGTGTCAGAAGCCGGCACCTCGAACCCCATCTGCTGAAGCCGCTGACGGGTCCGTTCCCGGGTAGTGCGGATCTTTCCCAGCACCTCTTGGGTATAGGCGCTGTCCTCCAGCGAGGCCAGAGCCAGCCTCTGCGCCACCGCATCCAGATTGTAACTGTCGCGGATCTTGTGCAGCGCGGAAATCAGATCGGACGGCCCGGCCAGATAGCCCACCCGCACCCCGGCCAGACTGTGACTCTTGGAAAAAGTGCGGGAAATCAGCACGTTCGGATACCGCCCCACCTCCCCCATGCCGCCCTCGTCCGAAAACGCGGCATAGGCCTCATCCACCACCACCACGCCCCGGGTCACCTGAAACAGTTTCTCCAACTCATCGGCC
Source organism: uncultured Verrucomicrobiota bacterium (assembly GCA_964625795.1). GTDB lineage: Bacteria > Verrucomicrobiota > Kiritimatiellia > SS1-B-03-39 > UBA6053 > UBA6053. The sequence continues at coordinate 6,955 of CAZVCO010000033.1, forward strand.
GGCAGGGAAAGACCGGTCGGGGCATTGGGACGGGTGAGAAAGAACAGGTCCACCTCCACCACCTCCGGCACCTCCCAGGAAAAATCATCATTGAGCGGAAATTCGGTTTTCTGCAGCTCAGCAATATCCGCCAGAACCGGGTAGAGGGAATAAGAGGGACTAATATAGCCCACACTTCCCCCGTGTTCGCAAAAACAGCGGGTGCACAGGGCCAGTCCCTCGTCACTGCCGTTCACCAACAGAATCTGATCGGGTGAGCATCCGTGATAGTCGGCCAGAGCCTTCCGGAGCCGGGTGCCGGACGGGTCCGGATATTTCCGCAGGTCTTCAGCCGACACCGCAGTCAGCGCCTCCATGACCCGGGGCGAAGGCGGATACGGGTTC
>CAZVCO010000033.1:7348-15492 GCA_964625795.1 uncultured Verrucomicrobiota bacterium
CCATGCAGCGTGTTGGCCAGTTGTCCGATCATGCGATATTCCGGCCCATTGAAGAATTCTGTTCCAATGCGCTTGGTTTCTTCAACACCGTGGGTGAAGCCGGCTGTTCCCCCGGCACGTACGCCTTCAGTTGATTTAGAGAAGACCGGATCGCCATCAGCTCTTTCCAAAACGGACTCTGGCGGCATTCACATGACCATCCAGTCCCTCCACCTTGCCAAACGCCTCGATCACCGGCATCACCTCCTGCAGTTCGCGACGGGTGAGCTGAATCACGCTGGAGCGGCGCATGAAATCATGCACCGTCAATCCGGAGAACATCGCGGCCGCTCCACCGGTCGGCAGCACATGACTGGGACCGGTGGCAAAATCGCCTGCCGATTCCGGCGTATAGTGTCCCAGGAAGATTGCCCCCGCGGCCCGGACTTTCTTCACCCAGGTGCGGGGAGCCGCCACCAGAAGTTCCAAATGCTCGGCCGCAAACCGGTTGATCAGTTCCATGCCCTCCTCAAGATTCGGGACACTCACCGCCAGCACCCCTTCTTTCAGGATCGGCATCAACCGCTCCACCCGGCTCAGGGCGGCGGCCTGCTTCAGTAACTCCGCCTCCAACTGATCGATCAGCGCCTGACAGGGTGTCACCAGCAGAGCCTTCTCCAGCCCGGTGCCGTGTTCCGCCTGAGCCAGCAGATCCGCCGCCACGTGAACCACACTGGCTGTCTCATCCGCCAGAATCGCCACCTCGCTGGGACCGGCCACACTGTCCAGCGACACCTCTCCGTACACCAGTTTTTTTGCCGCGGTGACATAGGCATTTCCGGGACCGACAATTTTCTGCACCTTGGCAATGGTGTTGGTGCCGTAGGCCAGTGCGCCGATGGCCGGAACCCCGCCTACCCGATAGATCTCCGTCGCGCCGGCGATCTCCAGCGCCGCGAGCACATAGGGATTCACCCGACCCTCTCTATCCGCCGGAGTCACCGCCACAATTTCTTTTACCCCCGCCGCCCGGGCGATGGTGGCGGTCATCAGCGAGGTGGAGGCCAGCGGGGCGGTGCCGCCGGGGATATAGACTCCGACCCGGTCGAGGGGACGGAACTGCTCCCCCAGCCGTCCGCCGGGAGAGCCCGCCATTTCCCAGTCCTCCGGTCGTCCGGCCCGGGCAAAAGCAAAAATCCGCCGGTCAGCCTCGGCCGCCTGTTCCAAGAAGTCCGCATCCACCTCGGCGCGGGCAGCCTCGAGCTCCTCCCGGGAGATCCGCAGAGTGGAGGCCTTCAGTCCGGGCGTATCCCGTTCACGGGCATGCCGCACTACGGCCCGGTCCCCCTCTTTGCGGATGTCCTCCAAAATAGCCCGGGCCACCTGCTCTGCGGAGGCATCGATCGCCGGACGGTGCAGAAACGACTCCACCATGTTGGAGGAGGCATTCAGAGACCAGGAGGCTTTTTTGATATGCAGGTTCTTCATCTTCGGATCATTTCGTTCAGGGTATTACAGCGGGCGCACTTCGACAGGGGAACCCGCCGATTGTCAATATAGATGTGTCGGCAGGTCGTGCAACGAAAGATATGAGCTTTCGGCTGCCGCAGGTTATGATACCCCCGGTGTCGATAAATCCAGGCCAGCAGAAACAGCACCACCATCTGAATCCCCAGCGGAATCAGAAAGAATTCCTCTATGGAGACACTCAAGGTCGCCCCCCCGCGGGTGTGTACCGGAAATCAAACCGCATTCTCTTTCCGGGAGAGGCTGTGGGGACCTGAACTCTGCGGAGAACCCGGTTGACCTCCGGAATCAGCGCATCCTGCCGCAGAGCGGGATCCAGCACCAGGGAGGCCAGGCGGCCGCTGGCATCAAACGTCATCTCACCGGTAACACCGAACGGCACCCGGGCCGGGACGGTTTCCGGAAGCCGGGACAGCCGGATCTCCAGTTCCGGATGATCCGGAAACCTCAACGACCAGCCCGGCTCCTCCAGGGTCACCGCAGGAGGACTGAAGGGAAAGTGCAGCGTCTGAAGCTGAGTATCCGTTCGGGGAAGTTCACCGGACTCCCGCAGAAAAAACGACTCATCCGGCAAGGGCAGTCGGATGGACTCGGTCAGAGCCAGAGGACTCTGAAGCGGGGGGGCGGTGCGCACCGCATTTTCCCTCATCGCCCCGGAGAATCCCGCGGGAGACGGCAGAGAAAACAGGGTGGGAGACCACCCCCCAGGCAACTCACGGAAATAAGCGGTCACCTGTGGGGGAGACGGCGGCGCGGCAGGTTGCGGGGATCGCAGAGAAACCGACGTCCAGAGTCCATGCACCAGCAGGGCCATTAGGAACGAAATCAGCAGCGGCAACTGCCGGGCCGGCGTTTGATATGGCAGTCTCCGGTCCATCGCCATCTACTCCATCTCCCGTCGCGTACCCCGGGTGGCGAGAGCGATACGTTCGATCCCCGCCAGCAACCCCTTCTCATAAATCTGCATCTGCAGAGAAACCGGCACTTCTCCATCCGCCTCAATCACCAGGGAATATTCCGGCCGCTCCCGGTGGGCCCGTTTCAGAGCCTCCACCAGGTCTGCTGACTCAAACCGGCGGTCCTGAAAGAAAATCTGCCCGCCCCGGGTCAGGGTCACCACCAGCGAATTCATAGGGAGGCCGGATTCAGACTGAATATCCGGCAACTGGATCTCAATCCCCGGGCGGGTGACATAAGAGGAGCTGATCATAAAAAACAACAGGACCAGCAGGACGACGTCCACCATGGCGGCCGGCTCCAGCACAGGCGGAAAGCGGCGCACCCGGCTGTGAAAGCGCCGGCGCAGCATATTCAGCTGACGGAAGTGGGCGATGTCGGAATGCTTCATGACCGATCAGTCCTTGGAAAACAGCGAGCGGTTGGAATGCAGAAACGCCATTACATCACTGGCCGCGAACTCCATATCCATCACCAGCGACTCAATGCGACTCACCAACAGATTGTAGGCCGCATAAATCGGAATCGCCACCGTCAGCCCGGCCGCCGTGGTCAGCAGCGCAGTCCACAAATGGCTGGCCAGGTCCCCCGAATGCGCCAGTGGCGCCTGGGCGTGCATCTCCTGCAGGGCACCCATCATGGAGAGCACCGTTCCCAGCAGTCCGAGCATGGGCGCGACTTTTCCCAGAGTGGCCAGCAGGTTCAGGCGGTGCTCCAGACGGGGAATCTCCGAAATTCCGGCCTGTTGGATCGCCTTGGCGATTTCCTCGGGAGGTTCATCCACCTTAAGCAGTGCCGCCCGGACCAGCTGGGCCACCGGTCCTTCGGTATCCTCGCAGTTGCTCACGGCCTCCACCGTATTCCCCCGCCTCAGGACGTTATAGAGTCCCGTTAAAAAATCACGGGTGTTGATTTGAGCACGGTGCAGTTCAAACAGCTTGCTCATAAACAGGGTCAGGGCAATCAGACTGATCATGAAGAGCGACCATAAAATCGGTCCTCCGTTCTGCAGGGTTTCCATCATGAGCGTTTCTCCGGTTAAAATAAAATGAGGTGCTGGCGTCTCAGATCCTCGATGCGGCGGGCCGCCTCCGCGGCCCCCTCCAGCTGGGTGGATGAGAGCATTCGGTACACTTTGATTGCCTCCCGGTATTGTTCCCGGGATTCGTAAAACTGAGCGGCATCCGTCACGGAGCGGACAAACCAGATCGAGGCAGAGGCCGGCAGGAGTTCGGGGTTGGCCCGGAAGACGGTGGCCGCCTCCAGAAACAGAGACAGGGCCTCTTCCTCCCTGCCCATGGCGGACAGAACCCGGCCGATCTTGTAGGTGGCCTGCAGCCGCAACTCCAACGGTGCGCTGGCCGATTCTTTGACCTGACGGTAGGTGTTCAGCGATTCCACATACCGTTCGGGATCTTTTTCCCCCAGAGTGTACTGACAGTCCCCGATCCTTCCCATCGCGGCGGAGACCAGATAACTGTCGGGGTGTTCACGGATCACCTGATCAAATTTTACAATGGCCTCGTCAAAGCGGTCCAGCTCGGTCAGGGCATCGCCCAGATGAAAGAGGACATCCGGGGCAAAAGGAGAATCGGGATTCAGTTCCAGTGACCGCTGAAACCAGGTGAGGGCAGAACTCACTTCGGTGGCCGCCAGGTGGGAACGGCCGGCCAGATACGCAGAACGGGTCCGCACCGGAGTGGCATACCCCTCCCCGGCCAGTATGCCGAAATCCTCCGCCGCCGTGACATAATCCCCCCGGTTGTAAGCCATCTCGGCCAGCCAGACCCGGACATCCGCCTCAAAGCCTGAATCGGGGTATGTCTCAAGAAACCGTTCCCCGATTCGCTGCGCCTCGGCGTCCTCGCCTTTGAGATAATGCGCCCAGCCCCGCAGACAAAAGGCCTGTTCCGCGCGGGGGTGGTCGGGGTACTGCTCCTCCACCGCGAGAAATTCCCGAATGGCCAGATCGAACAACCCCAGCCGGTAGGCCGCAATGCCTTTTTCCGTCATAGCATCCGCCACATAGTCTCCATCCGGGTACGCCTCAAGGTAGGCATCAAACGCGCCCAGCGCCTGTTCCACCCGTCGGGGCCCCAGCAGGAGTGCCCGCTGAAGATAGGCTTTCTCGGCCAGATCACTGCCCGGGACACGCTCCCGCACCTCATTCAGAGCCTCAAAGGCCTCCGAGGTGCGACCAGCCGCGGCAAAAGCCTCTGAGCTTCGCAGATAGACGGCGGGAAGATCGTCATGACCGGGATACCGGGTGATCCACTCCGCAAACAAATCCGAGGCTGCGTCCGCATTGCCCCGGCGCAGTTCCGCATCGGCCTGTAAGAACAACAGGGAGGCCTGCGCCGGTTCGTTTCCGTTGAGGGTGTTCCGTACCCGGGCAGCCAGCGTGACCGCCTCATCGTATTCGCCAAGCTCCACCAGGGTGTTCGCATAGCCGATTTCAGCCTGCAGCCGCAGCTGCGGATCGGTCACCACCGAGAGAGTGCGCTGATACGCGGCGTTGGCTTTTTCAATCCTCCCCTCCTCCATCCAGGCGGAGGCCAATGCGGCCTGCGCCGTCATTAAGGCCGTGGCATCCCCGTACCGGGCAATCCATTCGGCCAGTTTCTGATCCATTTCTTCCAGCTGGCCTCCCGAAATCCGGTTTCGGGCCTCCCGTGCCAGCAGCTCCACCAGTACGTCCTGATCATCGATCAGGACCGAAAAGGCCCGGATCATTTCGGCCGCCTCCAAAGGTTTCTCCTCTTTTTCCAATGCCTCGATCATCAAGGGATACAACTGCATTTCCAGCCGGGTGGATCCAGTCCCCTCCCCCAGCACGGGCACCAGCCAGACCAGAGCTTCGGCGGACCGGTTCTGTTCCAGCAGGATTCCGGCAAGGGTGATACGGGCGCGGGTGCCTCCCTCTGTCAGCGGGGGTTCCCCTGCCAGTTGCTTCAGCCCCTGTTCCGCCTCTTTAAGCTGTCCGGCCCTGATCAGAAAGTTCAGTTTCTCCTTTTGCAAAAACACCGATTCCCGTTCCGCCAGCGATGCCTGCAGCAGGGCCACCGCCGCATCAACGCCCTCCTCCATGAAGAGACACCGGGCCTCCACTGCACGGTGAAGATCTTTCCAGTCGTCGGGAAGCAGCTCCGGTTTCGGCAGATGCTTCCGCGCGCCCTCCACATCTCCTCCAGCCTGCAGCAGATCCGCAAGCAGCAGATCCGCCTTGGCCCGGAGTTGGTCGGAAATTCTGCGGGGAAGCCGGTTCAACAGTTCCTCAGCCCCGGCGGGATCCTCAAGCTGTAGACGGGTGCGGGCCAGTTCCAGCAGCGCCTGATGTTTCTCCTCTGGAGACTCCGCGGTCTCCAGCACTTCCCGGTACGTGCTTTCGGCCAGATGCAACAGCTGATCCCGGGCAGCCTGGCGGGCCACATCCAGCGCTCCGGCCCCGAACAGCAGACCGGGCAGAAGCATTGCTGCCGGAACCAGGGTTTTCATAAAAGGAAGCATGATTCCCATGTACGCATTCCGGGCGGAATTCGCAAGTCTGCCGCCTCAACTTCTCAGACCGAATCCTCTGTCAGAACCGCAGCATAACGGCGGGCCACTGCCTGAGGGGAGAACCGGTGTTCGGCCAGCTGCCGGGCCGCGGTTCCCATGCGCTTCCGCAGATCCGCATCGAGGATCAGCGTTTCCAGACAGATCCGCAGCTCCTCGGTGCAGGCCGGATCGAAAAACAGACCCTCCTGTTGATCGGTGATCGACTCCTCCAGCCCCCGCAGCCGGGCGCACAGCACCGGCAGTCCGGCGGCCAGATTATGCACCAGCGTGCTGGTGACATGAAAATCATCCCCGGGCAGCCCCAGGCGCATCACCAGTCCCAGGTCGGCAGCCCGCAGGGCCTCCGCGATGTCTTCCAGTCCCGGCAGCCAGCCGGTGAGAATCACCCGGGAGGAGAGCCCCTCCTCCTCAATGCAGGTCAGCAGATACCGCATTTCCGATCCATCCCCCACAATCACCAGACGAAAAGGTGGCAGCGAGGATTTCAACCGGGCAATGGCCCGGACAAAACGCACGTTCCCCTTGTTGGGATGCATCACCCCGTGATGGATCAGCACAATCTCCTCCCTGCCGATCCCCCACTCTTTCCGGAAGCCATCGGAGTCCCCCGGATAAAACAGACCGGTGTCCACCGAATCCGGCACCACATGAATTCGTCCGAACGGGATTCCGGCATCGACCAGGTAGTCGCGTGCGGCCTGCACCCGGGTGAAGAGCAGGTCCAGTTTCGTCCAGTCCCGCTGATCCCGCCGTTTCAGCCATTGCCCGATCGGTCGGGTCCACCACCGGTCGGTCAGATAGATGTCGGTAAAAAAATCATGCACCGTGAAGCAAAGCCGTCCCCGATAGCCCAGCCGCAGCGCAAAGGCACTGAGAGGAAGGGTCTCATCCACAAAGACGGTATGAACCCCTCTGGCCTGCAGACGCCAGCCGATCCAGGGGAGCAGCATCAGCCACAGAACGGCTTTCCACAGCTTGTCCGGACGCGAGGCCCGGTTCACCCGGAACGGCAGTGAACGGACCCGGCAGCAGGCGCTCAGTTCCGCCGGGGGCTCCAGACCGCTGCGGAAGCCCAGGTGTTCCACCTGCCACCCTTCGGCCTCCAGTTCGCGGCAAAGATGCAGCAGGGCCGGGAGAAAATTCACGTGCTCCCCCGCCCCGTAGCGGAAAAGAATCACCAACGTTTTCGCAGAGGTCATGACGTCTGCGTTCCGACCCAGTCTGCAAATGCCGGATTGGCGGCGGCCTCCCAGCTCAGGATGCAGGGACATTCGTACGGATGAAGCTCCAGTACCCGCGCCCGCAGCGCCTCCCCCTTTTCGGGCGTCGTTTTAAGAATCAGCACCTGCTCCTCCTCCTCGCAGACCTCTCCCTTCCATTCAAACACACTGGTCATGCTCCCGAGCAGATTTCCACAGGCCGCCAGTCCGTCTCCTGTGACCTGCCGGGCAATCCGCAGTCCCTCTTCACGGGAGGGAACCGGAACATAGAACAGATGAAGGGCGTTCATTTCATTTCCTCATTTCCATGGTTCTTATCCATACAGGTACTCACTCCCCGGTGGCGGTTTCAGGAGAGCCCCGCCAACGGCGGAGTCAAACCACGCGAGCAATGGGGAGACACGTAATCATACTCGTGATCGCAATCGAAAAATGGTGTTCGATTACGCATACGATTAGGATTAGGATTACGAAAGATCATCGGAAACGTCTCACCCAAGGCATTCCAGAATCTGATGCAGATGCGTCACTACCAAATCAGGGGAGACGCCTTCCGTCAACGGATCCCCTTCTCTCAAACGCAGCGAGCGACGATCACCGGCAAACAACGCGGTTTTCATCCCCACCGCTGCTGCCGGGGCGATATCATTCCGCATATCATTTCCCACATACAGGCACTGGGACGCCTCCAGTCCGTCCGGCAGCCGCTCCAGCAGCAGGTCGTACAGACGCCGGGAGGGTTTGGCCTCTGTGCCGGCTGCTGGTCGGGGGCTTTTCAACGGGGCCGATGGTTCGGCCGTTCCCTTTTTTTTGTACGCTCTCTTTTCTGTCATTGTTTTACCCTCCTATCAAGAGTGAAAACGGGGTGGTATCCGGCCGGGCGGTGTTCCTCGCCGGTGGCCG
>CAZVCO010000033.1:15502-19047 GCA_964625795.1 uncultured Verrucomicrobiota bacterium
GACCAGATGCAGCAGGAGGGCTGAAACCCGAACTCCGCAATCGGCCGTCCCGCCAGAGCCGGAAACAGACAGGGAGTAAAGACCTGGGCGTTGCTGACAATTCCGGGGATGCGCCCGCTCCCGGTCACACCATCCAGACACCCGGCCAGTCCGGGCATCGGCCAGACCGGATTCAGTCGGCACTCCACATCGATCGCCAGCTGCGGCACATTCACTTCGACGGCCGCCTCCCGGCGCCAGTGCTCCCAGATATCCAGAATGCGGACCTCCGGGTATTCCGTTCCTTTAGACTTTTCCACCTGGTGGTCGTGCGCGATCAGCTCAAAAAACCGGGCCATGGCCGGTTCGGCCAGATCATGGTCCATCTCCACTCCCTGCTCCCGCAGGGCATCGGTCAGCGCCTCGGTCTTGGGCGAGGCGGAGGCATTGCCGATATCTCCGGAGCCGCTGATAAAACAGGTGCCGTAGATATCAAAAATGACCGCCCGGATGCCCGGCAGATCCGTAAGCCGCTCCTCCTGACCTGTGGGCAAAGGCTGCAGAGGCCGGCTGAGGGTTTGAATTCGTTCCGTAAACAGCGAATCAAGAGACATAGCGAAAAGGTCGGGTTTGACGGGTTATTCCTGAGGATACTGCGGCTCACGCGCCTGGGTCAGAAGATCATGAATAAACGTGAGCTTTCTGCGAACGGGCTCGTTGAGAATAAACGGATACAGATCCGGCTGTCCCATGCTGCGGTTCAGAGAGTTGACCGCAAACATCAGGGCCACGGCCTGATTGAGGAAGATCTGAAAATCCATGGGCGCATACGGATCGACATCCGCTTTCATCGACACCCGGTGATGGGGACTGGCGATACCGGGCGACAGCGACACACCCAGGGCAAAGGCGGTTTCCATGGTGTCGGTGAGGTGAAGGTAATGCGACCAGGTCTCCGCCCAGTCCTCCCAGGGATGCGCGGACGCATAGGCGCTGATGAACGACCCCGACCAGTCGCTCCGGGGCCTCTGCTGATAATGATCCTCCAGCGCCTGAGAGTAGTCCAGGGTTTCATCTCCGAATACCTCATGAAAACGAGGGTGCCAGTGCGGATGTCCCAGAACCAGACGGTTCCAGTAATAATGCCCCGTTTCGTGACGCAGATGCCCCAGCAGCGTGCGGTACCTCTCCTGCATGGATACCCGGGTTTTCTCCCGATAGGACGGATCCGCCTCCTTCAGGTCGAGAGTGATGGTTCCCGCACTGTGGCCGGTGGTGGTGTCCGCATCCTCCGGCACCACCTGCCCCTTGTCGATCACATCAAACGCCAGCCCACCCTCCGGATCGACGGTTTTACTGACCAGCGGAAGCTGCAGACGCAACAGCGTATACACCAGGCGGTGTTTCGCAAACTCCACCTCCCGCCAGGCACGGCGGCTTTCGGAATCGCCCAGATTCGGGATGGTGTGATTGAGCTCACAGGCCCGGCAGAACTCACCGCCTGACGACCGGGAAATCCGCCAGTTGCACACCCCGGCCCGCGCATTCCGGCAAAGCCCGGCATCCCCCTCCGAAAGCGCCACCAGCTCCATCCGGTCAGAATCAAAACCCACCTGTACCCCGCAGTTTTCACAATGGGTGTTTTCAAAGTGCAGGATCCACCCGCAGGCCGTGCATGGAAAGAGTTTCATGATAAGGAAGAAAAGAGTATCCACCAAATCAGAACTCCCGCCGTAACCAAAGCAGAATCGAACCCCACAACAGCGACTCTGTCAGATTTGAGGCAGATCGACCCTTGAGGAACATGTTCCGAAGTTCGGAAAACCCAAACCCGTCAGGTTCCGAACATCGGAAACCATGATGGGTTGCCTTCAGAGAAAACAACAGACCGGATGGAGGTGTGACGGGGGTTGAGGGCTCCCCACCAAAGACGCCCTCCTGCGGTGTCCGCAGTGAAAAAGCCTGCGACCGAATACCGGCGGGGCGGAACTGTCCGGAACGAGATGAGGATGTGGGCTGTCCTCTTTCAACGGTGGCCGTTTCCACGGTCTCGACTTCCACCCCGTGGTAAGATACGGACATTCCTTCGACACCCGTGCGCTCCACAGATTGAGGACCACGATACACGTACCCAAGGGGTTACCCCCGCCTGTGACCAGGCATCCTCCACATGAACTATTCCATTCAACTGCATGACATTCAATCCATCAAAGCAATCCCCGGGTACTGGACACAGGAGGATTACATCCACATCCTGGAGGAGTTGGAATTTCCAGATGCAAGAACCTCAACTCCCTCTGAATTGAGGGAGTTGACGGAAATGGCCCTGAGTGATTCAGAGCCACACGAATCCGCGAAAGTGTTGTTGAAATATAAAGTAGGCAACGAATTAACCAGCGGGCAAATTCAAAACCTTTCGCATGAAATGGCGGATGACGATGAATCGAATGGCAATCCGGAAATTGCCCTGCATTATGCCCTCTTTTCTATCAACCAATTGCTCGGAACAGCCTTTCCCGGCGTGTTTCCAAGCACCAAGGCCACCCAGGTGGACTTTGAGCCGAGGTTTAAGGATCATCCGACTCTCCCCGTGACCAAGGAACTCGCGTTAAAAGCCCTTTGCGGCGGACTCACGGAAAAGAACCCCATCCTGCGGCTGTTTAAAGATCAGATCCACGGGAAAGAACCCATTGGGGATGCGGAACATATTGTTTGGGAACTCCACAACCCCGAACCGAACATCTACACAATATTCACGTCCGACTACTGGATCAATCAAGAGGATTTTACCGACGGTGAATTCTCCGGATCGATTCAGCTATACGAGGAAGATGAATGAGTGCTCAAACCGGAAACCCATACACATCAATAAAAATCTGCATGTCTGGATCATAGAAGGAATCAGTCCTCTTTGCTTCACGTCCGCAACAGAAAGATTCCGGCGGTATCGAGAAAGGAATCCCGGACCCGGAGACCATTGGCATAGGTAAGCTGACCGGCAGAACCGACGTCACGGTATAAGCTCCGGAGCCGATTCAGATAACAACCAGGGGCATAGCCGTTCCGGATGGCATTATGGTTGTGGATGCTGGAACACGTATCTCCGAAACTCAGTTTGGTGTCGGTTGCCGCCCCTTTTCTGAGCACATGCCGTTGCGCCGTCTCGTCTAGCCGCCCGAAATCAATAATGCTGTCGTGGATCCACTGCCGTTTCAGATTCTCCACATCCACAGGCCGGTCCTCCCCCATATGGGTGCGCCAGGAATGGATAGCGTTTTCCGCCCGGTTCCAGAAGTCGTCATCCACCGCATCCGCCGGCACCGGAAGCGTTGGATAAAGGTGTGAGAGGTCCACCCCGTCCTGCTTGAATCCGGCCGTGATCTCCGGCAGATCGCGCCCGGCCACGTTCCGCCCCATGGCGTAAGGTTCGAGGAAACTCATGCCAAACCCCTCGCCCACGCTGGTGGTGATGCAGGCATCGCCCCATTCCACCACCTCACGGAAGGAGGTTCCGGTCGCGCCGATCCCCCAGGTGACGGGAATGTTCTGTTCCTCTGCGAAGGCCT
>CAZVCO010000034.1:0-3323 GCA_964625795.1 uncultured Verrucomicrobiota bacterium
CTTTCGGTGGGGACACTCTGCAGTGCCCTCACCCGGCACACCCTGGTGGCCTGTATGAGTACCTTTGCGCTGCTGCTGCTGTGGTTTCTCAGCGGATTTCTGCCCGCGATCAGCCCGGTGCCGGCTATACGGGCGGCGATGGAGCCCTTTTCTCCTGTTCTGCATCTACTGGAGTTCTCCCGGGGCGTGGTGGATACCCGTCCTGTGGTGTTGTACGTGGCCTCCACCGTGCTGGTGCTGAGCCTCACCACCCGGGTGGTGGAATCCCGGAGGTGGCGGGTATGAGCACCCGTCTGCAGAAGGAGGGACGCCGTTCGGTACGGCGCACCCGCATGTCGAAAGGGCTGAGCGGCATCCATTTCGGGGTGCATCTGGCACTGATGTTTCTGCTGTGGGCCATGGTGGTGTATTTGAGCCAGCGCACGTTTCAACGGGAGGACTGGAGCCGACAGAACCTGACCGCGCTTTCGCCCAAAACCCTTGCTGTGCTGGAAAGCATTGACGAGCCGCTGCGGGTGATTCTCCTGGTGACACCCGATGCCAAGGGAGCGAGTCTGCTGGAGGATGTCGCGCAGGAGTTTGCAGCACATCAACCCCTGATCCGGGTGGAGAAAGTCGATCCGAACCGCGATGTGTCCCGGACGCAGGAGCTGACCACGCAGTATGAGGTGGCGGAGGCGAATCAGATCATTGCCGAGTATCAGGGCCGCCACCGTATCGTCCCCCTGGCGGAAATGCGGATTCTGGAATCCGATGATGTCCGCGAACTGGGGCAGGAACCCCGTATGGTCGGTTTTCAGGGGGAGGCCGTAATGTCCAGCGCCCTGATGGCCCTGACCCGGATAGAAAATCCGGTGGTGTATTTCCTGGCCGGTCACGGCGAAAAGGACATCGATAATTTCGAGCGGAGTCCACAGGCCTACTCTCAACTGCGCGAACGGCTGGAGGCGGATCAGTTTGATGTGCGGGTGCTGGATCTGGAACGGATGGGCGGGGTGCCTGAAGACACTGATGCGCTGGTGATCGCCGGAGCCACGTCCCGGATTTCTCAGCCGGAGCTGGATCTTTTGCGTTCCTATATGAATGAAAAAGGCCGCCTGGCGGTGCTGGCCGATGCCGAGACTGATGTCGGATTGACCCCGCTTCTGGCCGAATTCGGCGTACAGCTTAGCCCGGATGTTGTGGTCGATCCCACCCGCACGCTTCAGGGGGCGGATGTGCATGTCACCTCTTATTCCTCGCATCCCATTACGGCATCTCTGGACGGGATCCGGTCTATTTTTGTCAGGCCCCGCTCGGTACTGCCCGCGGTACGAAATGCCGGAACGGACGCGGACCGTCCGCGGTTTTCTCCTCTGGCCGCCTCCTCCGCCCAGGGCTGGGCAGAGGTGGAACCGGGGCGTGAGCCTATTCAATACAACCCGGGTCAGGATCAGGCCGGGCCCATTCCTATCGCAGCAGCGGTGGAATGGAACGGACCCGGCGCGGGAGGTGGACGACGGCTGGTGGTGTTCGGAGACTCGGTATTTGCCGGTAACTGGTTGTCCAATGGCGGGGGGATGCGGCTGCTGCAGAACGCCATTGCCTGGCTGGTGGAGGAGAAGGCTCTGCTGGAGATTCCACCGCGGGACGTGACCGAAATCCGTCTGCAGCTCACCCGCCCTGAATTGAACCGGCTGCTGCTTCAGGCCGCAGTCCTGCTGCCGGGAATTTCCGTGATCATCGGGCTCCTGGTCGGATGGCGGAGGCGCGCCTGAGATGAGAGCCTCTAAAACCTGGTTTCTTTTTTTCTGTGTCGTTCTGCTGGGGGGGTACATCTGGTTTGTGGAGAAAAACCGACTGTCCCCGGCCGAACAGAAGGCGGTGGAACGTCAGGCCTTCGATCTTTCAATGGATCGGGTGGACCGGATCGGGATCCGTACCGCCTCGCTGGAGGTTGAACTCGTTCATGATGGCGCCCGATGGATGCTGTCTGAACCTCAGGGCGCGCGGGCCAGTCAACCGGTCGTGGATCAGCTTCTGGCCCGGTTCCGCAGTCTGGACCGGGGCGAATTCATCACCCCCGCCGATATGCGGTCCCGGTCACTTACCCTTGCCGACTTCGGACTGGAGGTTCCACAGATGGTGCTGACCCTGGGGGTGGACGAGGAACTGCGGGTCTATTCGGTGGGATCGCCCAATCCTTTGGGGACCTCCCTGTATGTGAAAGAGGAGTCTTCACAGAATGTGATGCTGGTCTCTTCGGATTTGTTGTCTATTCTTCCCCCGGATCCCTTCCTGTTCCGGGATTCGGAACTCTTTCCGGTGGGACCTTCCGAGGTTCGGGAACTGTCTCTGGTCTCCGGCCAGGGCACGCTGCGGCTTCAGCGTGAAGGCGGGGGATGGATGATTCTGAACCCGGTGCGTGCCCCGGCGGATTCCGCAAAGGTTCATGAGTTGCTGACCAAACTGAGCCGGGCAAGGCTCGAGGGCGGGGTGAACCGTCCGGGGCCTGAGGACATGGAGGCGTTTGAAGCCGGAGGGTCTCCGGACATTATCCGGTTATGGCCCAACACCAAGACCATCCCCATCGAACTGCAGATCGGAGGCACGGTTCCCGGTAATCTGGAGAAAAGCTATGCCAGAATTCCCGGGCAGGAGGGCCTGGTGGTGGTCTCCAAAGGATTGAAAACGCTTGCGGCAACCCCTCCCGCCGCATTGCGGGACCGTTCGGTCCTTTCTCTCCCTCCATCGGATCTCCTGGCGGTCCGTATCTCAGATCAGGATACGTTTATCCATCTCGAGAAAACAGAACAGGGATGGAGAATGCGTGATCCTCTGGAACTGCCGGCCTCCGGAGCCCGGGTGCAGCAGGTGGTGGAGGAATGGAACCGGGCGACGGTGGAAGCCTTTCTTCCTGCTGAGGATTTCTCTGCCGGTACTGAACCTTATGGCACCATAACCTTTGAGGGAAAAGCCTCCATCCATACCTTCACCCTGCTCAGTGGAACCGCACCTCCCGGAAGAGCTTTTGTGCAGTCGGCGGCTTCAGAGGAAATTCTTCAGGTTGTCCCGGATGTGGTGAGGTATCTTCCCCGGGATCCGCTCTCCTATGTCTCCAGACAGCTGTTTTCGCTCGATCCCTCCCGCGCGGTCCGGATCACCCTTCAGCAGGGAGACAAAAGTCATACCCTTGTCCGCCCGGAGCCGCGTGCATGTCGAGAAGAACCGCCACGTCGTACTCTTTGCACCATTCAATGACCTGATCAATCTTTTCGAAGCCCTCTTCGAGGTATTCACCAGGCGACTCCCAGGGACTTAGCATGCGGTAGTTGAAGGGGAGG
>CAZVCO010000034.1:3333-17859 GCA_964625795.1 uncultured Verrucomicrobiota bacterium
TCTTCATCTGGGGCCTGCAGCCCTGGTAACCGTTACCCATGAATTGCGTCCGGATTCCAGCCCGTCCTGGAGCTACCGGGAAACGAAAGGGGACGTCTCTCAGGATGGAGTGGCGGACCTGCTTTCTGGTTTGAGTTCTCTTTATGCGGATCAGGTGGTGCCGTTGGAGCCGGAGATGGGAGAGAATCCCGATGTGCGGATCTCCATCGGACTGGGTGGAGAGTCACCGGAAAATATTACCGTGGTGCTGTCCGGATCCAGGGTCTGGCTGCAGGGACGCGAGGTGGCGTATGGAATTCCCGAATCAAAACGTGATGAACTGCTGCAGACTCTCCTCCCGCTGATTCCTTCTGCCCAAGGCCTTGATGATGGCACGGAAAAAACGCCATAGAAAAGCAAGGAGGCGTCTCCTCTGGCTGTGTTCTGCGGTCCTGGTTCTGTTGCTCTCAGGCATCTGCCTGGTGCTGAGCGGTGTTCCCGGGACCTGGGTGTCTGCCGGCATTCACCGGATGACCGATCTGCCTGGCCGTTTGGAGCTGACTGAGCTCATTTGGCAGCCTGGAAATGGATGGGTGATACGCGGGGCCCGCTGGTTTTCGCCCCGGGATCTTTCCCGCCCCCTTTTTGTTGCCGATCTGGTGACGGTAGAGAGTGCCTCCCGCCGATCTCCAGTCACAATTCGAATTGAGCAGGGACGGGTGACGACTAATGCAGGGGTCTGGACCCGGGACCTGACCACCCGCCATCCTCTTGAGGTCACCGGGATACAGGGAGCGTTTTCCTGGAGTGAGGAGGAATTCCGGTTTTCAGAATTTCAGTGTGTGCTTTCCGGGGTCCTTGTCCGTTTGCAGGGAGTCCTTGAAGCCGTACCCTCCGCCCCGGATCCCGCCCGGCGCTCTGCCGGGGAATTGCTGGCGGATGTCATCCGCCCTCTGGTGCCTGTGCTCCAGGGGCTGCAGACCTTCTCCTCAGACACCATGCCTGAGTTCAATGTCCGCATGAGCGGAAGTTCCCTGAACCCAACGCTGGAGCTTTCCCTTCTTCATCCGCATCCCTTTGATCTCCGTGGTGATTCGTTTTCCTCCCTGCATCTGGCCGGACGGCTGGAGGACCGAACCCTTTCGGTGGAGAGGGCTGAAGTGACCCGGACTGAAAACGAGTGGCTGAAAGGCTCCAGTCAGATCGACTTCCGGAACCAGATGTTTGACCTTCAGCTGGACAACACGCTCGGCCGTGAGGCCCTGGAGGCGCTCAGTCCGTTTTCCCTGGATGGGTTTCTCTCCTCACTTGATCTGAGGGTGGAAGGAAAAGCCGATTTTCATCTGGATATCGGCCCGGCTTCCTTCTCCGATCCGGGAGAACGGGTTTCAGGCAGCTTTCAGGTCCGGAATGTGACCTATCGGGATGCCTTTTTTGAGGAGGCAGAAGTGGAGCTGGAGTTGGACGGGAGTCATTTACGTCTGCCACAATTCTCCGGACGTCTGGGTGACGGCGGGGGAGGCGGTAATATTACGGGGAACATGGAACTGGATTCGAATTCCGGTCTCTTCCGCCTTTCGCTGACCGGAAATGCCGATCCCGATGAAGCCGTTTCCCTGGTGGGTCCGGATGTGGAAGCGCTCATCCGCGAGTGGGAATTCCAATCGGATCCGCCTGAGCTGCGGCTGGAGGTGAATAAACCTGACACAGCGACCCCCCTTCAACTTCATCTTGTTGCCAAAGCCACGGATGCGGTCTGGCGGGGCACGTTGTTTCATCAGATCCGCGCCGTGACCACTCTGGACGGGAAAGGTCTTCGGGTGCGGGAACTTCTGGCTTCCCGCGGTCCGCTGCTGCTGGAGGGAAGCCTTGAGTTTCCCCGCACCATGGAGTCCTGCACCTTCACCCTGAACAGTTCGTTTCCTCTGCCCGATATTCTGCCTTTGCTGGGGCGGGAGGCCATGGAAGTGATCCGGCCCATCCGGTTTCAGGGGGCCACCGAATTCTCAGCCTCCGGCACGGTGGATCTGAGTGGGAATCATCGTCACCGTCTGACAGGAAGAGCTGTTCTGAAGGAGGTCATTTTCAATTGGATTCTTTTCAACCAGCTGTCCGGTTCGTTCATCCTGGAAGGTCAGCAGCTTGAACTTCCCGATATCGAGGGCCGGTTGGTGGAGGGTCAGCTGAGCGGCGAACTGCGTCTGCAGGAGGCCTTTTCTACCGGGGCCACGTTTTATACCGATCTCGAAGTACGGGACGTGGATCTGTTTGAACTGATCACCAAGGCCACAGATCAGTCAACCACTCCGTATACAGGGACACTCAATCTGGATCTTCAACTGCAGGGTGCCCTTCACAACACCCCTGAAGTGATGAGAGAACGCACCTTTGACGGGGAGGGCCGGGTGGAGATCCGGAAGGGGCAACTCTTCCGCATTCCCCTTCTGCTGGGACTGAGTAATATTCTCAGTAAAGTGGTGAGAGGGTTCGGGTATGCCTCCCAGGGTGACTTCGATGCCGACTTCGTCATCAATGACGGGAAAGTCTCGTCGGATAATATTTTTCTCGGGGGGTCCTTCCTGTCGATTGCCGGAGATGGTTCATACGAATTCAATACCCGAAAACTGAGTGGCAATGTGAAAGTGCAACTGCTCAAAGAGGGGTTTATGTCAGATGCGCTGAAAGTGCTGCTCTGGCCCATCCGCACCTTGATCGAAGTGCAGTTAACCGGAACGTTGGACAATCCCGACTGGCGTCCCCGGAATTTACCCAAGGAGCTGTTTGGAAAATGAAAGAGGACACGACCTGGATTATCAGTGTGGCCGCCCGGACTCCGTTGGAGGCCGAGCGCTACGCCGCCGAACTGGAGGAGCTTACCGGCGTTCATCCGGTGGAAATCGAAATGATCGAACGCGATCAGCACTGGCTGGAATGCTATGTGGATGAGGAGGTGCCGGCCCGTCTGTTCAGGGAGGCCTTTCTCTCCGCGTTTCCTGATGCTCCTGACGTCATGCTTCGTCCCTGCAAGGCGAGGGACTGGACGACCTTCTGGCGGCATCATTTCACGCCGCTCGAGATTGGAACCCGCTGGTTTATTCTGCCGGAATGGATGCGCGATGAGGTGGAGACGCCTGAAGGAAGGGAGCGGATTCTCATCAACCCCGGACTCAGTTTCGGCACAGGCTCTCATTTCACCACCCGGTTCTGTCTGGAGATGATTGAAGAACTGGAGCACCGGGGAGTTCCGCCGGGGCCCATGCTCGATGCCGGATGCGGCAGTGCCATCTTAAGCATTGCCGCCCGTAAACGTGGGTGGGGGCCGGTGCTGGCGGTGGATATCGACGACCTCGCGCTGGGGCAGGCAGAAGAGAACCTGGACCTGAACGGGATCGATGCCGGAGTCGAATTGCGTAATCTCGATATCACCCGGGAACAGGCCGGTGGACCTTTCCCGGTGGTGGTGGCCAATATCTACGGAGCCCTGCTGCTGCAGATTGCTCCCAGACTCCGCCGCTGCACCTCCGACTGGCTGGTCCTCTCCGGCATCCGTTCCGTGGAAACCGAGGCGGTGGCGAATGTGTATCATGATGCGGGATTTGATGAAATTCTCTCCCGCAGTGACCCGGAATGGTCGGGTTTGTTACTCCGTTTACGGTGACGTTCTGGTCGCCTGTCTGAACGACCGGCGGTGGATGGGTTTGTGGTCCCGGTGCATCAGTTCGAAATCGCTTACTTCGGATTCGGCCAGCACGTAGGGCTCTATGTCCTCCCAGCGCTCATCCCCGTCCAGCAGTTCACACACGGCTTCATAGTACGGGGCGTGGTCGGTCGCGAAGTGGACCACTCCGTCTTCAGACAAGGTGCGGGTGAGGCGGTCGAGAAAGCCCGGTCCCATCAGTCGGTTGGCGTGATGTTTTTCCTTGGGCCATGGATCGGGGAAATAGACATAACAGATATCGATCCATTGTTCCGGTATCAGATACTGCATGGCGTAAGTCGCCTCCATGCGCAGCAGCCGGATGTTCCGCAGATTGCTGCGGGTCGCTTTCCGGTCAAGTTTCCGGACCCGCCGGAGTTTGCGTTCAATACCCAGCAACCGCATGTCGGGGTTTCTGCGTGCATGCTCCAGCAGAAAACGGCCTTTACCGAAACCCACATCCACCGCCCTGGGACCGGATTGAGACCACTCGGTGTCCAGCGACAGAGGCGTGAGCCAGTCATCGGACCACAGACGAAGTGAAAGATCGTCAGCAACCGGGGGGATGCTTCTCACGCCTGATACTCCCTGCGAATCCCCTCCACATCCTCCTGAATTCTCCTGCGGAGAATCTCCAGATCCGAAATCGGAGTGGCGGCGCGCCGGAAGTCCAGAAGGTCCACCCGGAGGTCTTTCCGATAGAGATCCCCCTCAAAGTCGAACAGGTGCACCTCCACCAAATCGGGATTGTGGGTGATATAGCCGGCGCCCAGACGGGGTTCCTGTTTCCCGATCCGTACGTTCATGGCGTACACACCCTCCGGTGGCAGGCATTCCTCCCGCGGCAGGAAATTTGCAGTGGGAAAGCCCAGTTCACGCCCGAGCTGTTTGCCCTGCTGTACCACTCCACTCAAACAGAACGGACGTCCCAGAAGTCTGCGGGCGGTCTCCATATCTCCGGAGCGGACCGCACTGCGGATACGGGTGCTGGAGATCATGTCCTCTCCGTGCCGGATGTCATCTGTTTGCCGGATCTCCACTTGATGCTGCTGTCCCCAGGTCTGGAGCAGGGCGAGATCCCCTCTGCCGCGATGCCCGAAACGCCAGTTCGATCCCACCACCATCCCTTTGAGTCCGGGCAGGCCGGACCGGAGATCCTCCAGAAATGTTTCAGGCTCCACCTGTGAAAACGCAGTGGAAAACGGCAGACGTATCTGGAACGCCACCCCCAGTTGCTCCAGCCGTTCAGCCAGTGTGTCCTCCGACCCCAGCAGGGGCGGGGCGGCATCGGGGTTGAGAACTCTGGCGGGATGCGGATAAAACCGGAGCACGCCCAGGTCGGCGTTTTTCTCTCCGGCCAGTCGCCGGGCGGTTTCAATCACCTCGACATGACCAAGGTGGAGACCGTCAAATGCTCCGGCGGCCAGCACCACCGGCCGGGACGGCATTTCAGCGAGGGACGTGAAGGTGTTCATGATTCAGGCAGCCGGAACGCGGAATGTTCTTTCAGTTCCTCGAGGTCCAGTTCCCGCAGCGTCTCCACTGGCACGGCGTCCTCCACCCTGTAAGAGCCGGAAGCGGTACGCCGCAGGCGGGATAAATGTGCGCCGCATCCAAGATTATCTCCGAAATCATGGGCCAGTGTCCGAATGTAGGTTCCTTTGGTGCAGTCGATCTCCACCTCCAGCTCGGGCAGGTCCACCCGGACAATGTCGTAGCGGTGGATGGTGACCGGCCGGGGATCCCGGTGAATCACTTTTCCCTCCCGGGCCAGTTTGTAGAGCGGTTTTCCGTCTTTTTTAATCGCCGAGACCATGGGAGGGATCTGTTCAATATCTCCGGTGAAGGCGGCCGCGGTTTCTTCAAGCGTCTGACGGTCGAGCCCTGTTGGCAGCGGTCGGGTCTCCTCCACCTCACCATCGGCATCCTGGGTCGTGGTGGTGATGCCCAGTGTGTAAGTGCCGTGATAGGTTTTGATGCCTGCCATGACCTGGTCGCTGGCTTTGGTGCATTTTCCCAGCAGCAGGACCAGCAGACCGGTGGCCATGGGATCCAGGGTGCCTCCGTGTCCGACTTTTGCCAGACGGTAGCGGCCACGGACGAAATTCACCACATCATGGGAGGTCCAGTCCTGCGGCTTGTCGACCAGAAGAAACCCGTCCAGGGCGAGTCCGTTACGTTTCCGGCGTCCCATCAGGGGAGTCCTCTGCAGCCGGGGGCAGCGCGTCGAGAATTTTGAAAATCCGGTCGGCTTTCTCCTGTCCCTTGTCCAGTTCAAACCGCAGATGGGGGGTATACTTGAGGACCACCTTGGAGAACACGTCTTTTTGAAGCTCCTTGCGGTGACGCAGCAGGGTTCTGATCACCTGTTCTCCGGAAGTCTCCTCATTTTCCAGCACGGACACCCGTACCGTGGCATTTCTCAGATCGGGGGAACAGTCCACCTCGGAAACAGTGACGCGGGCCAGATCCAGGGGAGGGTCAAACTGAAGGTGATAGAATGCCTTGGCGATTTCCCGCTGCAGCAACTCATTGACCCTGTCCACACGTTTGGAGGCCATGGCCGATTACAGTCCCTGTTCTTTGTCCTCGGTCACGTAGACCTCGACGACATCTCCGACTTCAAATTCATCAAAGTTCTGGAGTTTGATGCCGCATTCCTGTCCATTGCCCACCTCTTTGACTTCATCCTGGAAGCGTTTGAGGGTGGAGATGGCGCCCTGATAGATCACATCGGAGCCGCGCAGCACCCGGGCCCGTGAGTTGGCCCGGATCCGTCCGCTGGTCACGATACAGCCCGCCACATTTCCTTTCTTGCGGAGTTTGAACATGGCCCGGATTTCCGCCGTGGCGGTAATCCGTTCCTCCTGTACCGGCTGAAGCAGTCCCAGCATAGCGGCGCGGACCTCATCAACCAGTTCGTAGATGATATCGTACAGCCGGATCTCAACCCCATCCGCTTTAGCGGCTTTCACTGCGGCATTTTCTTTTGCCACGTTGAATCCGATGATGATGGCCGAAGAGGCATGGGCCAGGAGCACATCATTTTCATTGATGGGTCCGATTCCCTTTGCGACAAAATTCAACCTGACTTTGTCACTTTTGATTTCCTGTAACGCGCCGACAATGGCCTCCTGACTGCCTTTGACATCACATTTCAGCAGGACATCAAGCTGCTCGACATCGTCCAGTCCGGCCTGGGCAAACAGGTCATCCAGTGAGGCGCCCCGCTCGGGCCCCTGCAGAGAAGAGATACGGTTTTCCTCTTTGATCTCCTCACTGCGGTCCCGGGCCTCTTTCTCATCCGCAAGGACTTCAAAGCGGTCACCGGGGGTGGGAACATCATTCAGTCCCATGAGTTTCACCGCATGGGAGGGAGGGGCCTGGTTGACCCGGGCGCCTTTGTCATCGATCAGCGCCTTCAGTTTTCCAAAGGTTTCGCCGCAGAGGATGACATCCCCCCGCTGAAGGGTGCCTTCTGTCACCAGCACGCTGGCGGTCGGCCCCATTCCTTTTTCAAGTTCTGATTCGATCACGTATCCGACCGCTTTGGCGGAGGGATCGGCCTCCAGTTCGAGAATTTCCGCCTGCAGGAGAATCATCTCCAAAAGTTCTTCGATCCCTTCACCGGTTTCTGCGCTGACAGGAACGGCGACAATTTCGCCTCCCCAGATTTCGGGTGCCAGATCGGCCTTCTGCATATCGGTGTACACCCGGTCAGGGTTGGCATTGGGCAAATCAATCTTGTTCACGGCAACCATCAGGGTGACATCCGCGTCCAACGCATGTTTGATGGCCTCTTCGGTCTGTGGTTTGAATCCTTCATCTGCCGAAATCACGATGACCACAATATCTGTCAGATCCGCTCCGCGGGACCGCATGCCGGTAAAGGCGGCGTGACCGGGGGTGTCCAGAAAGGTGATCTCCTGTCCGTTTACGTCAACAGTGTAGGCGCCGATATGCTGGGTAATTCCCCCGGCTTCTCCACGCACCACGCTGGTTTTACGGATTTTGTCCAGCAACGAGGTTTTGCCGTGATCCACATGACCCATGAAGGTGACAACAGGGGGACGGGTAACGGAACCAAGCGATTCCGATTTCTTTCCTTTTTTCCCTTTCTTTTCCTTCTTGGTGTTTTTGACCTTTTTCTTTTTCTGAGGTTCTTTGGATTCCGAAGCGTCTTCTTCCTCCGTTGTTTTCTCAGGAGCAGGAGGTGGCTTGGGTTTGGGTTTTTCGGTCAGAACCTTAAATCCGAATTCTTCCGCCAGGCGGGCTGCAGTCGGTTTGTCCAGAGTCTGGGTAATGCTGGCAAATACCCCGGATTTCATCAGCGAGGCGATGAGCTGGTTGGGTTTGACCTCCAGCTTTTCGGCAAGTTCCTTTACAGGGATCGCTTCAAAGATTTCAATCTGTTTGGTTTCGGGCTCGGGTTCCGGAGCCGTGTCCCCTCCGGCCTGATCGGTGGAAGAGGCCTCTTCCTGAGAAGGCTCCTCTGCCGAAGATGCCTCTTCCTGAGGCACTTCTCCACCTTCCTCTTCCCCGGAGGAGGGTTCTTCAGATTCTGTCCCGTCCTTTTCACTGTCCGGTTGGACCGTATCCGGTTCGGACGGTGTCTCATCCCCAGGTTCGGCCGGAGTGAGCCAGTCCGGCTCCTCGTCGGTGGCGGCCAGTACGACGGTGCGCACCTGCTGGTCACTCAGAACCCCGAAGTGGTTCTGGACCTCTATGCCCTCCATCTCAATGAGTTCGAGCAGTTCCTTGTTCGGAATGTCTAATTTTTTCGCGAGTTCAAATACTCTCATATAGCGTTTTCGGTGCCCCCGTGTTCTTTTTCGTATGCCTGTTCTGCGGCCTTGCGGATCGCGGCCGCGGTCGTGGCGTCAATGGTTTCTCCATCGACCAGATCATCCACTTCCGCCGCCAGAATGCCTTCAATGGACAGAAATCCATTCTGTACCAGCGTGAGGGCCTGATCCTCTTCGATGCCGTCTACTTTTGCCAGTGTCTCAATGGCAAAGGCGACCCGTTCTTCAAAATCCATGTCGCTCTCATCCCGGCTGATATCAATTTTCCATCCGGTCAGTTTCGCGGTGAGACGGGCATTCTGCCCTTTCTTTCCGATGGCCAGGGAGAGCTGATCCTGCTGTACTTTCACTTTGACCGTGCGGGTGGCCTCATCAATTTCCAGCCGGGCCAGTTCCGCCGGTTGAAGGGAATTCCGCACAAAGGTCTCAATGTCATCGTTCCAGCGGACGATATCGATTTTTTCGCCCCCCAGCTCCCGTACAATATTTTTCACCCGGATGCCACGCAGGCCCACGCAGGCGCCCACGGGATCCACCTTGGGATCGGCGCACCAGACGGCCACCTTGCTGCGGAAGCCGGCCTCGCGGGCAATACCGCGGATTTCGACTGTGCCGTCGGCAATCTCCGCAACTTCGAGCTCAAAAAGCCGCCGGACAAAATTCGGGTGGCTGCGGGAAAGGAGAATCTGCGGACCAGAAGGGGGGTTGGTTACGCTGACCACGTAACAGCGGATCCGGTCATTGATGTTATATTCCTCAGTCGAGACTCGTTCACGATGCGGCAGCACCCCTTCGCCCACGCCGAGGTCCACGAAGACATCATTCCGTTCAAACCGGCGGATGGTTCCGGTGGCAATGTCACCGGCACGGTCTTTATGGACTTCGAAAATTTTGCCTTTTTCTGCACTGCGGATGTGATGAAGGATGGCCTGCTTGGCGGTCTGCGCCGCGATACGCCCAAAACTCTGTGGGTCGATGCGCCGTTCGACGGTATCCCCGATCTGGGCATCTGGATTCACTTTTTTGGCGTCCAGCAATGAAATTTCTTCGTCGCCGTTGGGGAATCCACCCACCACTTTGGCCTGACCGAAGGCATTGATTTCCAGGGTGTCACGGTCCACGGAGACCCGGAGATCCTCCTGGGCATGAACCCCTTTGCGTGAGGCTGCAGCCAATGCGTTTTCCAAAGCGACAATAAGCATCTCGCGCTCGATTCCTTTCTCGCGCTCGTAGTAGTCTATGACGGCCTGTAGTTCAGAATTCATTCTTTGCCTTCTCAAAAATGCGGTTTTACAACGGCTGGCTCAGGGACAAAAAAAAGTGGATCGTAGACCCACTGCTCCTTGTCCAAAAGCTAACAACGGCCAAGAAGGTAAACGATTCAGGTCTGTAGGTCAACGGGATTTTGGGGGATTCTGGTTCAGGGGCGCATCCCGCCCCGGCGGGCAAGCCCCGAATTGGTAACGAGGAAGTCAACGTCATCTTTTTCGGTATGTTTGGAATTTAACAACCGTGGACGACGCGGACACACGCGAACCCATGCAGGAGAAGAAGAAAAGGTCTGGCAGGAGGTATTTCTATCCCTGCGCGCTACTCCGCAAACTCCTTTGCTCTGGCCCGCCCGCAACGCCGGGCTTAGCACTGTGGGAGGGTCCGCGTGCGTCCGCGTCGTCTGCGGTTGTCACAAGCAGAAAATTTCGGGAAAGGACTCCCATGCGCTCATGACCACCAATTCGGGACTTGCCCGCCGGGGCGGGATGCGCCATTGGGACAGGGGTTGACCCGGTTCGATTTCCGGATACAGCGGGGAGATGAACTCCAAACCCAAAGGACTCCTGACCGGGGCCACCGGTTTCCTTGGCCAGGCTCTCTGTCACCGTCTCGCTTCAGAGCTGGAACTCCACCCCGTGGGGTGCCGCTCGTGTCCGGCAGGTGGACGGCAAGTGGATCTGACCGCCGCCGGAGAGGTGGAGCGGCTGGTTCAGGAACTGCAGCCGGATGTGGTCCTGCATGCAGCGGCCATCCGTGAACCCGACCGGTGCGAGGAGTTTCCGGAAGAGGCCAGGCTTCTGAATACCGAGGTCCCGGCCCGTTTTGTCCGGTCGCTGCCACCCTCCAGCCAGCTTATCCATATCAGTACGGATTATGTGTTTGATGGACGCCATCCACCTTACCGGGAGGAGGATGCTGTGGCCCCAGTGAATGAGTACGGCCGTACCAAAGTGGAGGCGGAAACCCATGTATTGTCCCATCCCCGGGGGACGGTGCTGAGGATTCCGGTGTTGGTGGGGGAGGGCCCCGGATTTATTGAACAAATGGTGGCGGCACTTCGCTCCGGTGCTCCTGAGGAAGTCGATGATGTGCTGGTCCGGCATCCGACCTGGACCGTGGATGTGGCCGGGGTGTGTGCCTGGCTGATTCAGGAGGGGGCTTCCGGAATCTGGCATGCATCAAGTGAACAGGGCGGCACCCGCTACCAACTCACAAAGAGGGTGGGGGAGATGCTGGGGCTGTCCTCTGACCATCTCACCCCGTCCCAACAGGTGTTGAAGCGCAAAGCCGCCCGTCCGCTCAACACCAAACTCTCTCCCCGGAAGCTTCTTCAGGCCGGAGGCCCCGCCTGCCGGGAACTTGAGGACACACTCAGCGCACTTGGTATTTGGTGAAGAAGCCGAACGTCAGCATCCCTTTTTTAAAGGGTTCCTTTTGCGGTCTTTCCTTTTCGGTGCAGACTGTGGTAAGAGCTGACGAATGAAATGCTGCACCGCAGAGGAAATAAGAAGCGCTGATCAGAAGGCGATAGAGGGTGGGACATCCGGGCTTGTGCTGATGGGCAGAGCCAGCCGTGCGCTGGCTGCTGAACTGCACTTTTTCTCTGATGCGGAACCCCAATGTGCAGTGGTGGTGGCCGGTCCGGGAAACAATGGCGGGGACGGATTCGGACTGGCCGGTCATCTCCGCAATCTGGGCTGGGAGGTCTGGGTGTGGGTGGCCGCAGCCCGTGACCGGATCCAGGGCGATGCCCTGGCCTATATGAAGCATGCCGAGTCGGCCGGTGTCTCTTTTTTCTGGATGGAGAATGCGGCCGACTGGGAAAATGCCCTGCTGGGAGTACCGCCCGGGGCGTGGATGGTGGATGCTCTCCTGGGCACGGGCGTCACGGAGGCGCCTCGCGGTGCCGCAGCTGCAGCCGTCCTGTTTCTCCGGGAGGCGGCCCGGTATCACCGGGTTTGGGCAGTGGATCTTCCTTCGGGATTGAATCCTGACACCGGGATGCCGTTTGATCCGGAGGTCTGCGTAAAAGCGGACTGCACGCTTACGCTGGGAGGGCCCAAACGTGGGTTTGTGGCAGAAGGGGCCGGAAAATGGACGGGTTCCGTCTCGGTTCTGGATATAGGGCTCGAGGTGGAGCCGGGTGCACAGGGGGAACGATGGCAGGTCATTTCTGATCTGGAAATCCGCCAGGCACTGCCGGCCTGTCAATCAGACGACCATAAAGGGAAACGGGGCCATGCATTGCTGGTGGGGGGGAGTCCTGGAATGAGCGGATCGATCTCCATGGCAGCCTTGGGGGCGCTGCGCAGCGGAGCGGGATTATCAACAATTCTGGGGCCCTCCTCCATCCGGCCCAGACTTGAAGCCAGGAGAATGGAGGTGATGGTGTTATCGGGGAAAGAAGGGGATTTGCGCACCCTGCGTGCTCAGAATATTGACTATGAACGTTTTCGAGCCGTTTGTATTGGTCCCGGACTCCGCGTGAATCTGGATACCGATGAGTTGGTCCGGCGAGTCGTGAATGAGTGTCATCTTCCACTGGTTCTGGATGCAGATGCTCTGAATTGCTTTAAAGAAATCGAACTCCAATTGGCGGAATTGAATCGTCCCGTTTTTCTGACCCCTCATCCGGGTGAAATGGGCCGGATGCTGGATATGGAAACCGCTGCCGTTCAGCATGACCGGGCCGCCGCTGTTCTCAAAGCCGTTGAACAGACCGGATGCTATGTGGTATTGAAAGGAGCCCGAAGCCGTATCGTGAACCCGAACGGTTCCGCCTGGATCAACCTGAGTGGAAATGCCGCACTGGCCACCGCCGGAACCGGGGATGTCCTGGCCGGTGTCCTGACCGGACTGTTGGCCCGGGGCGTTCACCCTGACCTTGCTCTCCCGGTTTCCGTTGCCCTGCACGGACGCGCCGGTGAGCTGGCAGCCATCCGGAAAGGGATCAGCAGTGTGGTGGCCGGAGACGTGCTGGAGGCCCTGCCAGCCGTGATTCGTCACGCCGAAGGCCGATAGGCGTCAGTCCCGGGTCAGGAAGACGTACAGGGCAATCATGGCCATTCCCACGAAAGTTGCTGCTATATAGAAGCTCCGGGCAGAGCGCTTTTGAGGGATGCGTTCATCCTCAGCCCCTTCCACCGTCGTTGGCGGGAGCAATTCCTCATTGGTCTGCTCTTCGGCAGGAGGCGTTCCGGTTGGGTCCGGGGTAGCCGTTGGGTTTTGCGATTCAGGAGTGGGCGTGGGCGTGGGATTGGGAATAGGCGGAGCGGGAGTGGCTTCCGGTGAGGCTTCGCTGGTTTCGGACGGGGGCGCCTCCGGATTCAGTTCTCCGGTTTCCGGGGGCGGGGGTTCGGTTGAGGATTCCCCGCTTTCTGCGGGAGCGCTCCCTTGCCGGGTCGATGAAGTCGTGCGCTCCTCTTCAGTCGGTTGAGCAGACGTTTCCGGGTTCTCCACTCCATTGACCTCCTGAGCAGGGTCATCAGGATCGCCGGATGGATCGCCCTCCTGTGCGGGATCTGATGACGGCTCCCCGGCAGGATCATCAGTTGGAGATGACGTTACCGGTCCGTCGGTGCCCGTCTGCTGTTCGGTACTTCCCGGCAGGCTGGAGGTATCCGGAAGTTGGCTGTTCTCAGGTGGACGTTCTCCGGGGGAGGGCGGCTCAGAGGATGAAGCTTCAGGACGTTGATCAGAGCCGGAAGGTTGTGGAGGAGATCCGCTCTCCTGTTCGGAAGAGTTTCCGGGGGGGGGAGTCCGGGTGCCGGCGGTTTCTGGCTGTGTGGATGATTCAGTGGTGGGTTGGGGAGCGGAAGGGGCGGCAGTTTCAGCCTCAGGGGCCGCCGGGTCGGTGGAAGGGGGCGGAGAAGCCGGCGGCGGAAGGGACGAGCCTGGCTGATCCGCTCCGTCGGGTTGTGTTTCCACAGTGGAGACGGTGCTGGTGCGGAACTTGGGATCGACCTCAATGAGACGGTTGCGAAGCGTATTTAGCCGGGCTTGGGCCTCCTCTGCCCGGGCTTTATCGAGGAAGGGGCCGAAATAGTAGAGCAGGCCTTCGTGCTGATAGGAGACGAAAATACCCTTGATTTGGGGAAGGGTGCCATCTTCCAGCTCGATAGGCAGCCAGGTGGAAAACAGCGTTTCACGGTCCAGCCTGCCGAGGTCCTGCACTGCGGCGCCCTCAAACTGCCAGGTGGCGGAAATCCCTGCCCGGCACAGACTGCAAAGCAGGACGGTGAAGAGGATCTTTTTCATCCCGACACCGCCCATCCTCCGGGGAGGATCAGAAAAAATAGGCGTCGCCGGCCTTGATGCTTTCAGAGGGAGCGACGGAGCCGGGAATGATTTCCGCTACGGAAATTTCGTCCTCCACCCGCACCACTTTCAGTTTGCCGATGTACTCGTTACCTCGGTGCACCAGAGCCTGAAGATCAATCTCCACGTTATCGACCATTCCTTTATCGATGACCACGTATTCCCAGTCCGGGTTCATGGCCAACACCTTGCCGCGTTTGCCTTTCAGAGAAGCGGCGGTTTGTTCGCCTGCGGCCCCATACCGGCATTTTTCGTACTCCGTCTGGGCCAGATCCCGTTCCTGAATACGGGTTTCGAGGTCAATTTCCAGAGAGGCCAGTTCATTGTTCAGTTCGGTAATACGGGAATTCAGCTGCGCGATGCGACTCTCCAATTCAGACTTATCGGTTTTGGCTTTGGCCAGGTTCTTGATCTGGGATTTTTCGTCCTGGCAGGTCACAACAATGCCACTGGGAA
>CAZVCO010000034.1:17869-19003 GCA_964625795.1 uncultured Verrucomicrobiota bacterium
GGGCTTCCTGTTGTTGCTGGAGGTTTTCCCGGGCCTCTGCCACTGAACGCTGAAGCTGTGCCCGTTTATCCTCGGCCGCTCTCAGTTCGCGTTTGCGGATGGCATGGGTGGCACGAACCTCCTCAAGGGAGTCACGGGCGGTGACGTATTCATTGTAGCGAAGAGTTAACTGGGCCTGACGCTGACGGCTGAACGTCACCAACTCCTCCAGAGCGGAGTCCAGATCATTCAGGTTGCCGGTGATCGATTTGGGGGGGATGGAGAACTCCAGAGGTTTTTTATCCGCAGGATCTTCCCAGGCCACTTCTTCGCCCCATTGTAAATTTCCTGCCACTTCTTGAGTCGTGGATTCGAGCGCGTCTGTTCCTGTCTGCAAAGCTTCCCGGTTCAGGTAGGACATGGTGCCCAGTGTGGCCAGAGTAGCGGTTGCGACCAGATTCAGGATGAGAAATGTAGTGAGTGCTTTGGTCATGGGAGTCTCCGACATTAAAAGAAGATGGTGTCACCGGACTGTAGTTCAACTCCGGGGGCCAGGGTTTCAGGCAGGACTTCGGCCAGAGCAACGGTGTTTTCCACCTGAATAACTCTGATCTTGCCAAGGAAATCATCTTACATAATTCCATTCGGGGTCTGCCGCCAGAATCTGTGCGGTTTTCTGATGCCAATCGCCAGTGCTGCCGTCGTTGGTCCGGGGCTGCCGACAGGCGGCCAGCAGTTCCTCCATCCGGTCCCGTTCGATCGTGCGCAGATTCAGCATTTCCCGGGTCTTTGTGGTCTGCTCCTGCAGGCGGCTGGTCTGTTGGTTCAGATCCTCCACCTGACTTTCCAGACGCTGAGTCTCCCGCTGGAGGGTGGACGTTTCACTTGCCGCAACCTCCACTTTCTGCTCCACATCGGCCAGAGTGGTTTCAAGTCCGGCCACCTCGGTACGGGTGGAGTCCAGTTTGGATTCGGTGGCCGCAAGGTTGGTCCGCTCCGTTTCCAGATTGGCTTTGGCCACCTGGGCGTTTTCAAAGGTTTCCGCCAGTTGTTCGGAACGGGTGGAGGCCAGGGTCTCCAGGGTTTCCAGGGTGGCGGTCAGCGTGGGAATCTGCTCGGCAGACTCAATGGTCGGAAGGAGAAAACGGCCGCCTC
>CAZVCO010000035.1:0-4421 GCA_964625795.1 uncultured Verrucomicrobiota bacterium
CCATGGCAAACACGAACTTGTACTGCAGCTGTTCCGGTATCGACAGGATCTCTTTTCCGTAGGGCATGTTCTCCACCGGCCGCTGATAATAATGCCCCACGTCACACAGCGGATGCGAAAAAAACCGGTCCAGAAACGCCCGCCGGTGGGGCTGGGAGGCATTTCCCCTCCACACCAGCATGTCCTTTTTTTCGGTAAACGGGGTGGGATCCTCCACAAACTGAAAATGGCGGATCCGGTTCAGTTTGGTCAGGACCCCGTTCCGGTTTTCGGATGCAATGGGCCGGCTTTTGACCAGAGACGGAGTGGGCGGATCGAGGATGTTGTCGCCGAAAATCCAGTCCAGCCGCACGTCACGGGGAAAAAAGCGGAGAGTGTCGCGAAGATCCAGCTGATAGGTACTCTGCCCCCGCCAGGGGCGGCAGCGGAACGGGGAGGCCTGGTCGGAAAGCTCAAAGGGCTCCCGCAGCTGGATATAATAATCTGCCCGCTGTTGTACGGCCTCATCGGCGGCCGCTTCTTTCAGCAGATCGTCCCGCCGGTTCCGGCAGAGGCGGCCCGGAATGGACATCCGGGCAAGATGCTCCAGATAATACCGGACACGGGTGGATCGGGAGACGGCCATGTTCGACGGTTTGGCAGGAAAACCTGCGCTTGTCCATCGCTACAGGTTCCCAAAAGGGACCGGGAAGATCAGAGGCCCATGGCCTTCATGTTGGTGATGGAGCGCTGCAGAGCCTCAAACGGTTCATGCGGACCGCTGTCACGCTCCACCAGGGCCCATTCCACTCCGGCGTTGGCACTGGCGGCATTGATGCCGGACCAGTCGAGGTTGCCGTCGCCCACCGGGAGCATCACATGGTTCCGGTCGGCATCCACGGCTCCGTCTTTGTAGTGAACGCAGGGGATGCGGCCTTTGCCCGAGGCGGCAATGGCATCAATCCAGAGGGCCGGATTCACCAGTCCGTGTGCTACCCAGTAGACATCCAGTTCGATCCACACATGCGGTTCGAAATGCTTTAACATCACCTCCATCGGGGTGCTGCCGTCCTCCAGGATCTGAAATTCATGGGAGTGGTTGTGATAGCCGGCCCGGATTCCCGCTTCATGGAGAGTGGCGGTAATGCTGCTGTATTCTTTACTGAAGGTCTCCCAGTCGGACACCGTGCCGGTCTGGCCGAACAGGGTTCCGCCGATGGCGGTGTAGGCGCAGTCGAGAATACGGTGTTTGGTGATGACCGCCTCGGTCTGATCCCGCATGTTATCCAGGCTTTCGTGGGTCACCACACATGCCAGACCGTTGTCATCCAGCGCCTTTTTGATCTGCCGGAGTTCGGCCTCATCCAGAGTGTTGAATCCGGCCGAGGAGCCCTGGATGGCGTCATAGCCCATGGCTTTGACTTTCTCCAGACTGCGGGCAATTTCATCGGGGGTTCCGCAGGATTCGCGGAGGGTGTACATTTGGGCGCCGATTTTCATAACGATATCTCCTTGGGTTTCCGGGTTTATATCCACCCCGGCTTTTGGTTGCAAAGAAGAAATCGATGCGATCCGGGCATTCGACCCTTCCACTTGCGGCCCCCATTCTCTTTCCACCTGCGAGAGCAGTGCCGGGGCGCATCCCGGAATTGGTGTAAAGCACGCTTGCAAAACGGAGGTTGGGCATTCCTGCCCGACAAATGCACGGTGACGGCCTGGAAAGGCCATCCCGCCTCCGGCGGGCAAGCCTCCTTTGTTTCCATTTACCATATCTGCACCAATTCCGGGATGCGCCCGCAGTGCCGGAGGGCGTCAAGGATCTTGACACCTGACCAAGTTCTCTGTCATTCTGTATCCTTTTTCTCACCCCCCTCTACGATAATGAAACTCGACAAAGTAGAACTTGCGCTTCTGACCTTCATGATCGCCCATTTTCTGGTGGGGGTGTGGACTGCCGTCACCAACACCCCGTATTTTGACGAGGTGTACACGGTCGAGGACGGGGTGATCGAATGGTATACGGTGGATGCCCTGGTCATGTGCGCCGCCGTCTGCGGCTGGCGGCTGTTCCGTCTGAGAAACGTGCGGTCCCCGCTTTTTCTCGGGGTGCTGGGCTTTCTCACGCTCCTGTTTCTTTTCGGGGCCATGGAGGAGATCTCCTGGGGACAGCGGATGCTGGGCCGTGAATCCAGCGAATTCTTTCTGGAGAACAATGCCCAGGGTGAAACCAACTTTCACAATCTGGTGGTGGGGGAGACCAAGATCAATAAACTGATTTTCAGCCGGTTTCTGGGCGCCTCCATCATTACCTATATCGTGATCTTCCCCATTCTGTATGCCAAAGCCGCCTGGGTACGGCGGCTGGCCTCCAGTCTGGCGGTGCCGGTGCCCAAGTGGACATACGTGATTTCCTATCTGCTGGTGGGACTGAGCTATCCGCTGCTGGATCCGTTCACCACCAAGAAAGGGGAGTTGTTAGAGTTCGGAGGATGCTTTCTGTTCCTGCTGATTCTGGCCTTTCCGAAAAATGCGGAACTCTACGATCCCAAGCAGCAGCCCCAGAAAGACTAGGCAGGCCCAGCCGTCCAGATAACCGGAATTCGTCCCGACCCAGAGATTGCGGGGGGTGTCCCAGTTGACGTTGGTCAGGATACTGATGGTTTTGATCATGCCCACAGCGGAGGCGTGAAAGCCCACCGCCAGCCAGATATGGCCTTTGAGGCTGACCATGCGGCAGAAGACGATGCCCAGCATAGCCAGATTGATGAATTCCAGCACGATGTGAGCGTTCTGCTCCAACACAAACTCGCCCTGCAGACTGGCCAGTACCGCCGGCCCGATTCCCTCTTCAAACACCGCAGGGAATTCAATCTCGGCAAAGTGGGCATACGAGAAGAGAATACTGGTCAGCAGACAAGCCAGCCAAGGCGTGGTGCTTCTGGCCAGAGAGCGGAACAGGACGCCGCGGGCCATGACCTCCTCCACGATGCCCACTCCGATCCCGGTGATCAGGACTCCGGCCGCCACCTCCAGCCAGAGATGGGGAACCTTATCCGGCTGAAAGATCCGCACGTCGGCCGCAAAGGCCAGGGCGGTGAGGATCCCCATGCTGATCACCCCGATGACGTATCCCTCCGCCACTGAGATCCAGATATCGCGCTTTTCCGCCCGCCACCCCAGATCGGAAAAGCCTCTCCAGCCGATCTGTTTCAGCAGCCAGGGAGCCAGGGCAATGGCGGTAAGGGTCTGAATGCGCCTCACAACGGTGGGCCCATCTCCCTGTTCAATCAGCGAAAAAAGCCATCCCACGTCCTGGGCCATTCCCCACTGCACCACCAGGATTCCCAGCACTGCGCCGCCTATCAAGGAGGCGAAGGCAAAGAAAATAAAGATTCCCAGGGTGCGGGGTAAGGATGGAGAGGAAGTCATCGGCATAGTGATACGAACGGGGTCTGTTTTTGTCTTCATTCTTCCTTAAGCGTCGGAGGGACTCATACCAAGACCCTTTCTGAACCTTAAGGTTCAAACAGCAGAGCACCTATTTTAAGATGAAGGCTGTCTGGACCCGCCGGTGTAAGTTCAAACGTATCGAAAATCACATGCCGGAGGATGCCGGGGTCATCGGGAAGCATTTCGGCCAGAGCAATCTCTACGGGCGCTTCATCCCGGTAGCGCCGGATCAGATTCCGCACCGATTTACCCAACAGATTGTGAGATCGGTTTATGTCAAAGGAATGCAAATGCTTCAGGCGCTCTCCCAGGGTCGCACCCTCCAGTGTGTCGCCCTTGGGCAAATCGCATTTTGTTCTTATAGGACATGAGAATATGAAGATGTGTAAACTATTCCCTTTTCTGTCGGATGAGGTTCAGATAGTGTTTTTTGATCTGTCATTTCCAACCTCGGTGAATTATCATGAAGCGTCTCTTTTTCCTGCCTCTGCTGTTACTCTTCCCTTTTTTGAATGCGGATACGGTCTTCAATGGCGACGCCGTGATCCGTTCCAGTTTGGCTGTCGGTTTCGACGCTGCGGACGGGGAGGATTTTGGTTTTGATACCATCCGCCTCAAGGAAAACAACACCCGCCTCCGCTTTCTGGATACCAGCAATTCCGGCTCGTTTCCGACCAACGACTGGATTCTTACTGCGAACGACAGCACCAACGGGGGGCGGAATTATTTTTCGATTGATGACGCAGATGCGGACCGCAAGCTGTTTACGGTTGAGGCCGGTGCTCCGCAGTACGGGATTTACCTGAACAGTGCCGGACAGCTGGGCCTGGAGACGGATGCGCCGGCACGGAGTTTGCATATCGCCAAAGGGGACAGTCCGGCCATTCGGCTGGACCAGACCGACGTCGATGGCGACCATCGCGCCGATCGACACGCCAAGCCAGGCGGAAACCGGCAGCAGGCGCCCGAAGAGCGTGGCGAGCAGCGCCCAG
>CAZVCO010000035.1:4431-6197 GCA_964625795.1 uncultured Verrucomicrobiota bacterium
CCCTGCGCATGACCCTCGGCGACCCTGGCGACGACCTCGACGACCCGTCGATGGTCTGGCCGCTCAGGCCTGGGATCTGGTGGGTAATGAGGCTGGGTTCGCGGTGCGGGACGACACCAATGGCGGCCCGCTGCCTTTCCGGGTGAAACCCGCCTCGTTCAACAATGCCCTGGTGGTGGGCGCGAACGGAGTTGGACTCGGCCTTTCAACGCCCTTATTTAATTTTCACGTGGTAGAGCCCTCGGACGAGCAGGCGGCTCTGATTGAAAACACCAACACGACCAACGGGGCCCGTACGCTGCTGGAGCTGAAAAACAAAGGGGATGCCGGGCTCCGGATCCGCAACACCACCGATACGGGAACGCCCTCGGACTGGGCATTCACCGTGACCGATGCCGGAACGCTGGTGATCAGTCAGGGCGGGGTGACCAAGTTCACGTTGTCGGACAACGGGAATCTGACCATTACCGGGACCCTGAGCGATGCGTCGGATGTGAACCGCAAGGAGGCGTTTTCGAAGGTGGACCCCCATCAGGTGCTGGAGCAGCTGTCGGAACTGCCGATCCAAACCTGGCGCTATAAAGGCGAGGAGACGGTGCATCTGGGCCCCATGGCGCAGGACTTCCACCGTGTGTTTTCTGTCGGGCCGGATGAGACGGTGATTTCCAAGGTGGATGCCGACGGGGTGGCCTTTGCCGCGATTCAGGCTCTTCATGCGGATGCGGAGGCGAAAGAAAAGGAACTTCAGGCTCTCCGGGTTTCCAACCGGCAACTGGAGGAAAGGCTGAAGCGTCTGGAGGGACTTCTGGTCGCTCCCTGATGGGGAGCCCACTGATGTTCACCCGACTTAAACCTTTCCACTCCGGGCCGCTTTCATGAAACATTTTCCATTCCTCTCCCGGGCTCTTCTCCTCTTCGCCTGTTTCAGCACCGTCGGGTGGACACAGGACCTGTTCTCCCTTCATCTGTCGACCGGGACTGATTTCGCCTCTCCCGGCGCGCCGTTCACCCTCCGGATGCATCTGATCAACCGTGAAGGGAGCACGGCCACCGGTACCGCCTTTCTTGTCGATCTGCCGCCCGGGGTGGAAGTGGCGGCAACGCCGAATATCTCGAACCAGAATGGAACCGGAGCTGTCACGGCTGTTCCCGGTGCGTCCACGATCTCTTATTCCGGCGGAGACGTGGTTGCCTCCGGCACCAACCTGCTGGAGGTGGATGTGGTCGCGTCGGCGGCCGGAACGTATTCTCTCGTGACGACAGAGGTCAGCTCCAGCCTGGGAACCTCCTGTGGCGGGGCGATGACCCTGCGGGTGAAGACGGCGAATGCCCTTTTAGGCGCGGCCCTATCTTCGAATGTCTCCGGGACCACCGTTACGTTGACGGTCCAGTTGGAGAATTTTGACGCATCCGGGATCACTGCGATCGGGGCGGAACTGGATCTGGCGGCATTTTTCGGCTCACGCAACGCCCGCATCACTTCCGGACCTGTCTTGATAGATGATCCGGGAACGATGACATTGAATCCGGAGTATAATGGAGAGGAGAACATCCAGCTTTTTGTACAGCCGGGTGTCCGGGAGGGCGACACAGGAGCTGTGCTGGGTGTTGGCGATACCGCAGCGTTTCAACTGACCCTCGAGGTGCAGGATGTCACGGATCAGGGGGCGGGAATCGGTGTGTTTTCCGGGCAGGTTGACGTGAGAGGACGCACCGCAGGCGGCTGGACCACAGACCTGTCGGATGGCGGGACCGATCCGGACCCG
>CAZVCO010000035.1:6207-13803 GCA_964625795.1 uncultured Verrucomicrobiota bacterium
ATCCGCGACAATCGACTCCCCACCTTCAAAACACTCTGCTCCACCACCACCGACGAGTTCTACAAGATGCTCGTGGCCTTCAAGACCCAGGACCCGAACGGGAACGGACATGCCGGTGATGCCGGAGAAAACGATCCCACGTCCTTTGTGGTCGGGCAGACGCCGGTGATCGGAGCGGCGCATTATGTGGTGATCCTCGATACCTCCACTCCAATCGTGCGCATGTACTGGGTTCTGGAGAACCTGGGGGAGGCGAACCTCGGGAATCCCACTCTGGATGCCAATCTGAACAGTGTCTTCGGGGCCGGTAATTTCTCGATTCTGGGTGATCCTGAAATTGTGGCGAATGGTGAATTCCTCCAACGGAATTCGGCGTTCAACGGTAACACGAATACGGCTCTGCTGCTTTCGGGGGGGACTCTCCAGCCCGGTGAACGGGTGGTGATCCGGCAGGATGTGAGGGTGAACTTCCTTGTAGACCAGGGGCTCGGACTGGGGATTTACGAGTCTCAGGACACCGTGCAGGCCTTGGGGCTGGATTCGACGCTGGTCAGTGATGACACCGACAATGGCCTGGAGACGGATCCCAACGGAAATGGCAGCCCTTCGGACGCGGGAGAGGATGATCCCACTCTGTTTTCTCTGGTATCCCGGCTGGGGCTGGCGGTGGACCTGACCATGGGGACGGGGGAGGAGGTCATGCTTGACTTTTATCTGGAGGCCTTCGGGCCGTACACGATCGAAAACATTTCCCTTCCCGCCTCGCTCGATGCCCTGTTCGGGGCGTCCGCCTATACGACGCCTTCGGTGACCCTGATCGATGATCCAAGCACATTGTCATTGAACGGGTTCTATGACGGAACGTCCTCTGAGGATCTGTTTGTGCCCGGCAGTTCCAGTCTGGCGACTGGCGACACTGCACAGATCCGTGTCACCACCACGCTGACCGCCCTGGAGGATCTGGGGTTCGGAGTGGGGGACTTTGAGGCATCCTTCTCCGTGACCGGCACCCAGGCCTCAGGAGGAACCCTGATCTCGGATGTGTCTACAAGCGGAACGGATCCAGATCCGAATGGGGACACCAACCCTGCGGAGAGAACGGTAACCCCCTACACCGTGATTCCGGATGCCTTCGTGGGAGGAGCGCTGACGGCGACCGTGGCGGCCAACGACGTGACCCTCGATCTTTATCTGGAGAACCTGGGTTCCGAAATTGCCATGTCCGTGGAAACGGAACTGAATCTGGACACGGTTTTCGGAGCCGGGAATTATACCCTCCTGTCCCCCCCCGCATTCGTAACGGATCCCGGAACCCTGGTGTTGAACGGCGGATTTGATGGATCCGGTGACAGCCAGATCCTCCAGCCGGGCGGCACGCTGGCCGGGGGAGGAACGGCACAGATCCAACTGGTCCGGGTGGATGTGCTGGACGATATCCTTGGAGAAGGCCCCGGACTGTATGAAGGTCAGTTCCTGACGAGGGCCACAGGGGCAGACGGGTTCACGCTGGAGGACCTTTCCGATTCCGGCAATGATCCGGATCCCGGCTCTGACGGCGACCCGACCTCATTGTCTGAAAATGATCCGACCCCGATCCAGATCGGCGAAGCCGAACTGGGGATTGCCATGAAGATACTGGTTTCAGGCACCAGTATCACCTACATCTACACGGTGGAGAACCTCGGGGACCTGCCAGTAAGCAACCTGTTCATGGAAAATCCACTGAACCCGGTTTACGGTTCGGGAAATTATTCCATCCAGGAGCAACCCAGGCTGCTGGAAGGGCCGGGCACCCTGTTACTGTCCCCCCAGTATTTCGGGTTCAGTATTTTCTCGAGGATTATCAACGGAGGAAGTCTCGGGCCGGGCGAACGGGTTCGGTTTTCGGTCAAGGTGAATGTCACCAACGTAACGGATCTGGGAAACGGCTTTGGCGTCTATCAAAACAGTGTGACCATCAGTGCCACAGATTATCTGGGAACACCTCTTTCAGATACGTCGGATGACGGGTATTTTGCGGACCCCGACGGCGACGGAAATCCGGATGAGGCCGGGGAGAACGATACGTCCGTTGTCATCATAGGTGATGAAGCCAATCTGGGCGTGTCTCAGACCGCATCTCCATCAGGAAATCAGGTCACGCTCTCGTTTTACCTGGAGAATTTCGGCAACAGTCAACTGAACACCCTTTCTCTGACCCAGAATCTGGACGAGGTGTTTGGTGCAGGGAATTATTCGATTTCTTCCGCGCCCGGCTTTGTGGATGATCCGGGAACGATCACGTTGAATGCCGGGTATGACGGAAGCGCGGACGATGAACTGATCCAGGCGGGCAGCACTCTGAGTGCTCTGGACACCGCCCAGATCAATGTGACGGTCCAGGTCACCACCCAGACAGACCGTGGAATCGGGTATGGCGTGTATGAAAGTCAGGCAGTGGCGACCGGTTCGGCACCCCTGGGTTCGAGCACCTACGACCTGTCCGATTCGGGAACGGACCCTGATCCCGACGGAGACGGTCTGCCATTTGAAGAAGGGGAAAACGATCCCCTGCAGTTTTCGCTGCTGGTTTCTGAAATCGGAACGGCCCTGGAGGCAGAGGTGGACGGGCTGTATGTGACCTTCACCTACCGGATCAAAAATCTCGGAGGGGTGGAACTGAGTGGACTCAGCCTGCCGCATGATCTGGATTCCCTGTTCGGAGCCGGAAATTATAGGGTGGTGTCCGGTCCGCTGTTCCCGGATCTGTTCAGGGATCTGGAACTGAATCCGGCTTTTGACGGCAGTGGGGATCCTGAATTGATCTCCGGCGGCACCCTCGGGCCCGGGGTGGAGGAAACCTTCCAGGTACTTGTCCGCGTGGAGCCGCTGATCAACTCCGGTGCCGGACTGGGGGTGTATCAAACCCAGTTGACCGGATCCGGAACGGGGAGTTTTGGAGCCCGGAGTGACCTGACTGATAACGGATCGGTGGTGGATTCGAACGGGAATGATCTGGCGGATGATGCCGGGGAAGACGATCCGACAGGATTCACGTTGTCTGAGTCACCGGTGCTGGGAGCCGCTTTGACGGCTTCCGTCACCGGAAACACGGTGACGCTGGATCTGGTACTTGAGAATTTAGGGGATGCGACGCTGGGGGGCTTCTCGGTGCCTCTGGATCTGGATGCGGTGCTGGGAGCCGGAAATTACACCCTCACCACGGCCCCGGCCTGGACGGATGATCCCGGTACACTGAATCTGAACGGGGCTTTTGACGGGGCCTCGCAGACCCAACTGATCGGGACGGGCACGCTGACACCGGGGGACACGGCCGCATTGCGGTTGGTGGTCACCGTGGATACCCCCAGCGATCAGGGAAGCGGCATTGCCGTGTATGAGGCCCAGGTGACGGCAGAGGCCACGTCTTTGACGGGCACACTGGTTTCCGACCTTTCCGATGACGGCACCGATCCGGACCCGGACGGGAATGGAAATCCGGCCGACAGCGGGGAGGGGGACCCCACTGAATTCCGTCTGCGCAGTGATGTGGGGGGCCTTGTCTGGAACGATCTGGACGGCGACGGCATGCGTGATGCGGGCGAGCCCGGGATGTCAGGTGTCACGGTATTTTTGGACACCAACAATAATGGTGCGCAGGATGCCGGTGAAACGTCAGATACCACCGATGGCACCGGAGCGTATTTGTTCAGCGAACTGGAGGCCGGCACTTACCGGGTCCGTGTGGATGAATCCACGGTGACATCCGGCTTTGTACGGACCGGCGGAACCAATCCCTCAATTGTAAATCTGGCCGGCGCAGACGTGACCGACCGCAATTTTGGCTATCAGCAGCAGGACGCCAGTATCGGTGATTTTGTCTGGAATGATCTTGATGGAGATGGTGTGCAGGATGCGGGCGAGCCGGGGCTGTCCGGCGTGACCGTATTCTTTGATCTCAACAGCAACGGCAGCCTGGACGGAGGCGAACCCACGCAGGTCACAGATGCCAACGGGGTGTATGACTTCACGGATCTGCCAACCGGGACGTATATCTTGGAGCTCGATGCCTCCACGCTTCCGAACGGTCTACAGCTGAGCACGGCCAATCTGCCGGACACGGTGAACCTGGCCGCGGGTGAGGACTTTAACGGTGCGGACTTTGGATACAGACCCATTCCTTATGCGGCGTTCAGCGGGGATGTGCTCAGTGGCTGTGCGCCCCTCACGGTTCAGTTTACCGACGCCTCCCTCAATGCCACGGAATGGAACTGGGATTTCGGGGACGGCGGTACCTCCACCGATCAGAACCCGGAATACACTTATGATACACCCGGTGTCTACACGGTGATCCTGGTGGTGTCCGACGGGGTGGAGGATGATACCGCTGTCCAGACCAACTATATTGATGTGAACGGACCGGTTCCTGATTTCACCGCGTCTCCCGTACCGGGAAACACCACTCCCCATACGGTCACCTTCACCGATACCACGGACTACACCCATACAAATGGTTCCACCATTTCCTGGCTGTGGGATTTCGGTGATGGAAATACCAGTACTCTACAGAGTCCGCTTCATAACTATACGATTGAAGGGGTCTTCACCGTCAGTCTTACGGTCACGGACACGTCGAGCACCTGTAGCCGTCAGATCACAAAAACGAACCTGATCCGGGTGGCGACCCTGCCGGGATTCAGCATGGCCTTTTCCCCGGACGCCCAGACGGGTGCGGGAATACCTACCACGCTGACGTTCACGGTCGACAATACGTCCTCCGCGCTGAGTCTGACCGGGATTAACTTCACTCTGAACCTGCCTGCAGGACTGCAGGTG
Source organism: uncultured Verrucomicrobiota bacterium (assembly GCA_964625795.1). Taxonomy (GTDB): domain Bacteria; phylum Verrucomicrobiota; class Kiritimatiellia; order SS1-B-03-39; family UBA6053; genus UBA6053. The sequence continues at coordinate 11,023 of CAZVCO010000035.1, forward strand.
GCCAGTCCAGCGGGTATCACAAACACCCTCACCGGCGGGACGGTCACCGCTGTGGCCGGTTCCGGCACTATTCAGGTGACCGGAAGTTCACTCGCAGCCGGTACCTCCGGAACAGTATCCGTTGACGTGCTCCCCACCACACTGGGGTCCTTTGTGGCCACTACGGGAGATTTGACCTCCGTCAACGGCAACAGTGGTACCGCCACGGACACGCTGACTGTCAACGAAGCGCCTTCCCTGGTGGTCACTACCACGGACGACGATGTGGACCCCTTTGACGGTGAAACCACCCTGCGGGAGGCCATCACCTATGCCATGACTCTGGGAGGAACTCCGGAGATCACCTTTTCCAACGTCACCACCGATGGTGCGGTTGATTTCTATGATGGTAACCCAAAAACAATTACTCTTGCCGGGGCGGCACTGCCGACAATCGACAATCCAGTCAGTATCCTGGGACCGGGCGCGGATGTGTTGGCCATCTCCGGCAACAATACCAGTCAGATCTTTATCTTCGATGCAAATGATATCATCGTCAGTGATCTGACCCTGACCAACGGACGAGCGGTGGGTTTCCCAAGCGGACAGGGTGGCGCCATTCGTCAGTTAAGCGGTGGCTCGATGCTCTCACGATGCCAGATCACCAACAACGTTGCGGATGCATTTGGGGGTGCCATCCTGTCGGACGTTGGATCCATGATTATTTCGGACTGCACACTTTCAGGTAATACGGCTAATGGGACCGGTAGCGGTGGAGGTGCTATTGTCAGTGTAGGCACCCTAACCCTCATCAATTCCACCCTCTCCGGCAACAGCGCTCCGAACGCAAACTCTTCAGGTGGTGGGGGGGGAGCAATCAATAACTTTGGATCCCTGACCCTCATCCAAACCACCATCACCGGCAACCGGGCAAGTGCCGCCGCCAGCGGCGGGGGTATTGATGTAAATGGTGGCCCCGTAGTTCTGATCAACAGCATCGTTGCCGGGAATTTCAAAGGGGTCGGAACCACCCCTTCCGACATCGAAGGCGGCACCATAAATACCGCATCAAACAATCTCATCGGCGATGCTACCACTTCTGGCGGAATCAGCGATGGCGCTAACGGAAATATCGTTGGAAATACAGGCACCGGCACCCTCACTATCGCCACGGTGCTGGATACGAACCTGTCCGATAATGGGGGTCCCACTCTGACCCATGCCATATTGCCTGGCTCTCCCGCCCTCAACGCTGGGGATACTGCCCAGGCCCTGGATGCAGATTCCAATCCCCTGACCTTTGACCAACGCGGCACCGGTTTTAGCCGGGTAGTGGGACCCGCAGTGGATATCGGTGCGTTTGAACTCCCCAACAGTCCGCCCACGCTGGTTGGAACTGCTCCCAACGACGGAGTTCCCGACCAGACCGCCATTGAAGATGGAGCCCCCATCCTCCTGGACCTGTCTGCCTACTTCGCCGATGCGGAGCAGGCATCGGACTCGTTGGACTTTTCCGTACAAACCAATTCCAACGCCGGTCTGGTCACACCTTCCATCACCGGCAAAGATCTGACGCTGACCCTCATTGCGGACCAGTCCGGAACCGCAGACATCACCATCCGCGCCACCGATAACGGAGCGCAGTTCACAGACTCCACGTTTACCCTGACCGTAAATAAACAAGTGGATCTGGTCGTAACGGCTGACGAGAGTCTGGACCCGGTCCTGGCCGGAAACAGCCTGCCCGGAAACCTGATCCATCAAGTCAAAGTCCTCAACAACGGGCCCAGTGATGCCACCGCTGTGGAAATCGAGATCACCCAGACCCTGCCCACAGGCGTGACCATCGACAGTGTGACGCCAGACTCCGGTTCTGAAACCGGAGGAACCTGGACGATTCCTTCTCTGACAGAAGGAACCATGGCCACGCTTACCCTGACGCTCAGCGTGCCGGATACAGTTTCCGGTGGAACGGATACCCTCATTACCACGGGCACCCTGAACAGTGTGACGGAACCTCTGATCTCTACTGGAGATGACACGGACACAGTCAGCACGTCCGTTTCCAGTCCGGCCTCCTCTCCGGTTACGCTCGAGACGAGTATCATAGGGAATTTTGGGAATTCCCTGTTGGAACAGACGGTTAAGGTCACCAACAACAATCCCACCCCCATTGTGGCCTTCCGAATGTTGGTAAGTGGACTTCCGGCTGATGTGACCCTGGTTAATGCACACGGAGAAACCACCGGTGGCGACCCCTTTGTGGTCTGGAACCAACCCGTCCCCGCCGGAGACACTGCTGAGGTGTTGATTCAGTATGCACGAAATAGCGGGAATCCGAATTTCACCCCGGTGTATACCGTAGAATTTCTCACTGCGGTAGAGGCGACCACACTTTTGGATCCTCCGGCCCTGGGAGATACACTGACCATTGATCGATTCGTTCAACTGCCCGATGGCGGAATGTTACTGGAGTGGGCGTCTACTCCCGGACAAATCTATTACATTCAATACACCAGTGATATGATCACCTACACCACGGTGCTTCCCGGAATTACCGCCGGGGCGAACCGAACCCAGTGGATCGATCGAGGGCCGCCGCAAACCGAGTCCCATCCCAAGGATCTCACCGGAATGCGTGCCTATCGTGTGAAGGAAGGAAACTAAGCATGAAGTTCTCACCCCAAACACGTAGAAAAGCCATCACGGTTCTCACAGCTTCCCTGGTGGCAGCCCCCTGGGCCATTGCGCAACATGAGTCGGCACCGGAGGGGAACTCACCACGGTGGACGATATCAGCAG